>CAWBXL010000169.1:0-3491 GCA_963792305.1 uncultured Acidobacteriaceae bacterium
TTTATTCCTAACACATACGCTCTCTTCCCCCCCCCCCCCCCAGCCGGTGCTAAAAACGCGAACCTCTCTGTTCCGAGTGCACATCCCCACTATGCATTGGTTGAAAAAACACGGCACGAATCAATAAGAGCAGCAATAAAGGAAACTCATAATATCGAGCTGATTGAATATCCGAGGAAGAGACATGATGTTGCCCTCCAGGCGTTATGGAAGACCTTAGAGAAAGTAATTGGCCAGAGATCACTCAGTCCTTAATGGGCAGGCAGATGGACCGCATCTGACGTTATACGCGGAAAGAGTAAGTTTGAAGCCTTGGGGTGCGCCGAGTAAGAAGCGAAGGTCATCTCTCCAGAGTTATATTCCATGGAAGATGTGGGTTATTTGCTAATGAATACGGAATTTCCATTTAGCCAGCGATTCCGCTGAACTGATATTGGCAAGTCCCGTTCGTCAGTACTTAATCCTCTTCAGTGGATGTTAGGCATTTTGGTAGCCGGAATTGCCTCTCTACTTTTCGTGCATGCACCAAATTGGCTCATCATTCTACTCGCAGTCATGCTGACAACTGCATTCTTACTATTTTGTGCGTCTTTCATTTATTTCATGCGCATTGAGCCAGGGGCGCTTCGATCAGAAGATTACTCGCTAGCTAAACATGCGATGGACAAAGGTTTGTTTACCGCGCAGATGGTTCGCCAAGTTCGTACGCGTGAACTGGCGATTCGTAACGGCCAGAACTTGGAAATTGAGAATGCACGCGAACTCTCGTTGGGTGCTCCACGAAAACGGAAGCGCAGCGAACCTGCGTCTCATGGGCAGGAGATCTCTTGATGCCGGAATCGGCGCAACAACACATCCCGATCCTCCGGTTTTATGAAGAATTTCCCAACGATTGGGAGGCTCTGTCGCAAGCCACCCGACAAGGTGTGGCGGATTTCTTGGAGCGTTTACAGAAAAACCCATTCGACCCTGAGATTATGAGACGGACCATGACCCACCAAGATTTTTATGCATACCGGTTGCCCGATGGTTACGTCATATACTGGAAGCTAGAATTGGAACGTTCTTTGTCTGTCCCACGCACGCCAGAACGCATCTGGATACTTGCCTTGGAGCCAGGGTTTTAGGCAATATCAGCGGCCGATAGCGAAAAACCATAAGCAGCGTCCACACCACAACTCGTTTCCCATTTTGGGAAGCGCGGCCTGATTTTCTTCTGAAATTCGGGGACGAAATTCGGGGACAGAAATTCGGGGACAGACGGAACGTTCCCCAGTCCTTGCAAGGGCCAAAAAAAACTGCTCGCAAAAAGCAAAAGCCCCGGCAGTCATCCTGGGCTACAAACCAGTAGGTACGCTGCCTATCAAGCAAAATCATTATAACAACCGATAAATCGAGAACGAGTGGTCGTGCGGAGGATGACGGAATCGAACCGTAATGGCTGACTAGGCCACTCGTTTGCTTGAAAGGCAACGTCCAGTACCCACTGGAAACATCCTGCAAACGCTGCCTGTCGCTGGACAGTATTGTCAGCAGAATCGAATTCGGCAATCCCTCGAAAGTAGCGGGCGAGGGCGTCCGCTCTACACTCCACGCAAAGTCAAAGCCGGCGGACCCTTCGGCGTTGCTCAGGGCAGGCTCCGTGTCCGCCCTACACTTTCCCATTTTGGGAATCACAATTTCGTGGTTCATTTTCCGAAAATCCTTGCCTTAAGGATTCGTGAACGTTTCCAATAGAAATAGAAAAGCAGATTCCTCGCGCAAAAACCGCGCGCGGAATGATAAGTGTTGCGTGGTTTCGCCTTGGCTCCAGGCGGCTCGGAATGACAAGTTGGATGGATGGACGCTCAGAAACACAAGGTCTCTCCACTCCGCCCACCACGTGGGCTCCGGTCGAGATGACAGAGTTAGTGGTCGAGATGAACAAAGAATTTGATGGGAGTTGGCGTGAAGAAACAGAAGACAAACCTAATCAAAGACAAGAAGAAGCGTGGGGAGTGGGTGGAGCTGAAGTTTATGGCGGAGGTGGCGGAGCGGGACCTGCCGGCGAGTAAGCCGGCGGGCGATTCGGAAAATTTTGATGTGGTGGTGGGGCGTCCGGGGAGGTTTGTGGGAGTACAGGTGAAGTGCACGATTTTCCGGTCGAAGAATGGCGAAGGGTATGTCTGCTCGGTGTGCAGTAGTCATAAGGTGTATCGGGCAGGGTCGTTCGATTTTCTGGCGGCTTATGTAGTGCCGGAAAAGGCCTGGTACATACTGCCGGCGAAGGAGATTGTGGGAATGCGGTCGGTGTCGTTGTGCACACCGACCGGGCGGTATGAAAAGTATCGCGAGGCTTGGGAGTTGCTGCGGGAGGCGGTGGGGATAGAAGAAAGTTCGCCGGTGGAGCAGAGTGCTTCCCCGAATCGCATGGAATCGCGGATGATGGGGGCGTTTCAGTTTGTCCGGCGTCAGTGGGAGCGTTGAATCTGGGGCAAAATCCCCACCCTAAACTCCGCAAACTGCGCGGAATTTAGAATGGGGCACCCGGTGCTCGTCGGTTTTAAGTCAAACTGATCAAACCCATTTTGCGCTTAAGCTCTGCGAAGCGCGGGTCGGACCGAAGGGGAGCTAGACCGGGGCCGGCTCCGATCAAGTACATCATCGTCGAACGAATTTCAACGCATTTGTTAAACCAGACAAATGCCTGGTCTTTATCGCCCAAACGCACATAGATATTTGCAATGGCAAATGCGTAGAAATGCCAATGCCCTTTGTTCCACTCAGCCAAAGTCCGCTGTAAATCCTGCTCGTCGATTCCCCGCCATCCTTTTTCGGCGTAGACCCTGCGATGAAGATCTATGTGTTTGGGATCGGCGCCTCGGCCTGTAGGGTTTTGATGTGCTCCTCGAAAGCTTCCTTGTGCATCCCCTTGCTTTCATAGGATTCCTTCAGTCGTGAATGGATCATGCCGAGATGAACTGGATTGGGGTCAATTTCGAGCGTTTTAAGGCTTTGCACGGATTTCGTCGGTGTGACCTGCCTCCGCCAGAATGAGCGCAAATATGTTGCGCGCAGGCACCGAGAGGGGATCGACTTCGACGGCCCTTCGTGCTTCCGCAATCGCCTCGTCGGGCCGCCCTGCGGAGATCAACAAGGCGCAGTAAACGTGATGCGCCCACTCATAATTAGGGTTCAGCGCGATAGCGCGCTTGAACTCTTGCTCCGCTGCGGGAAAGTTCCAGTCATAGGTCAGTTCGACGGTTGCCAATGACGCGTGCCCTTCTACCGAATTGGGGTCGAGTTCTATGGCTTTCTGCGCTACCGCGCGGGCGATATGGCATGGCGTCGGTCGGAGGCATTTGCCCCCAGGCGTAACCAAGGTAGAAATAAGTATCCGCCAACCCTGCATAGGCGGGCGCATAGTTCGGGTCCTTGGCGATCGCCTGCTGGAAAGAATCGATGGCTTTCTTAAGGTCCGCTTCACTTCTTTGCTGCCAGAAAAAACGGCC
>CAWBXL010000170.1:0-25721 GCA_963792305.1 uncultured Acidobacteriaceae bacterium
TTCACGCGTTGCTCGATGGGCAGCGTCGGATCTTTGTAGGGCTCAGTGGACTGTTGGGCCGATAAGGTAAGACAAAGCGTGCACAGCAAAATAAAAACAAATACGGGAGTTATTTTTTTCATGAGATCTCAGAAGAAGTGTTTTGATCAGCGGGGCAGATTGTAACGCCCATGACATGAAAGTCGCAATCTAAAATGATTTGGCCTTGGCCGGTTCGCCGCACAAAAACGATTTTCTATCGCCCAACTTTTTCATCGAAAAATTTTTCCATCACACGACCGAAGATATAAACATATAGGACAGCAACCTTGGCCTGATTATCGTTTCTATCTCCGATATTGTTTAGTTCGACGCCTTTTCTGCCAAGTGGTGCAATCGTTCCGTAACATTCATCAAAGCCCGGCTGTCGTGATATGCGGCTTTCCAGATATGTCCTTTATCCAAAGTCATAGGCTTGCCGCTTGCATCCACCAGTTCGTAATCGCCGCCGTATTCGTGATCCATCTGGTAGTCCTTCAAGAATTGCCACTGCCGTTGAAATGCTTTGAAGTATATGTTCGTTTGTTTGCCGTATTTTTCATGCAATAGCAAAAACGAATTTAACGCTTCAAATTCTACCCACCATTCTTTCTTCGTATCTTCAGGTTTACCAGTGGCTGTGCCGTCGCTGTAAAGACCTCCTAGATTTTCATCCCAACCGTAAGCAAGTGCGTGGTCTGTCAGCAACTTCGCCATGCGCTCAGTCTTGGGATCATGCCCGTGACCCAACACATCTTCGGCTTCGAGCATTAGGTAGGTAGTTTCCACATCGTGCCCATAAGAGTCATGGTCCGGAATCGCGCGCCAATCGTTGGTGAAATAAAGATTCATCGCGCCCGGTTCGACGGAAACTTTGTCACGTACGATCGCCAGTAGTTCCTCAACTCGCCTACGCAAAGTCTCATCTTTCCACACTTCATAAAGCTGCGAGAAAGACTCCAACAAATGAATGTGCGTGTTCATGGATTTGTAGCCGATGGGGCCGACCCACGAATGTGACACCTTCCCCGTATCGCCATCGCCCGGAACAACTTTTCCTTCCCGCGTAAGCGATTCAAAATAACCGCCGTTTTTTGCATCATGAGCATGTTCGTCGGCCCAGCGAAAAGCTTTCTGCGAGAGCTCCAGCGCCTTCGGATCTTTAGTAGCCTGATATGCAGCGGCTGCTCCGTAGATTCCAAAGCTGATTCCATACAAATGTTTCCCGTCGGTGAAGGACGGTGAAATCTTCCCATCGTCCTGAAGTCCCCAATAAAATCCGCCGTATTCTTTGTCCCACAAAACATTGTTCAAATAATCGAGGCCATGATGAGCGATCGGCAGATACTGTTCTTTCAAGTCAGCGCGACGCATCACTACCTGTGAAGCGACCCAGGTCATGCGTCCCTGAAATACGGAAAACTTTCCTTCACTCTTGCCCGGCTTCCATTCGCGGTCAAAGCTGGCATTGAATCCGCCATTGACGTCGTCTACGCAGGCAGGGAACCATTTGCCGAGAATGTCCTGACGAAGCATCTTTTCCGCTTCGTCTGCGAATTTCAGATAGTTCTCTTTGGTGGGCGCGACGTAAGTAATGGGTTTAGGCGTGCTCTTCGGCGCAGCCGGTTCTTGAGCGGGAAGACCTATTGATGATAACGATACCACCATGATGCATAACGGCAGGGGCGAGCGAAACTTGTTGGCCATGGATGGGTGGGCTGGAGAGATCAGCCAGCGAATTGTACAGAATTAAACGGGCATAAAAAAGCCCGACGCAAAATCACATCGAGCCTGACACAATTGTATTTGCTTTAAACCAATTTGATCGTCTTCCCCGTCTTGGCCGCCTCATAAATTGCCATCAGAATTTTCACGTCTCGCAGCCCTTCTTCTCCCGGCGTGAGCGGATCTTTGTTCTCCATCACACACTCGGAGAAATGCTCCAGCTCGGAAAGGAAATGGTCTCGGGCTGAAATATTGGGCTCAGATAATTCCTGGCCGTCGTATACACGCATCCGCAAAGCGTTATATGACATTGCCGGATCCAGCTCAAAATATCCCTTCGTGGTGAGCGCGCGAAAATGAGAACGATATTCACAGCCGTAGCTGGAAGTGGCATTAGCGAGGATGCCACTCGGGAAACGCAGTTGGAAGTTGATGCTCTCTTCCACCTCCGTGAACCGCGGATCATTGGGAGTGGTGTACTCCATCGCATTGACTTCTGTCGGTTCCTCGCCGGAAAGATAGCGGCACGCCTGGAGCGCATAAATGCCGATGTCCATCAGCGAGCCGCCGCCGGCCATTGCCTTTTTCAATCGCCACTGTGTGGGATCGCCGATATTGAAACCTGCGTCGGTCTGAATGATCTTGATCGGGCCTAATTTCTGGCTGCGGGCCATCTCGATCATGGCCATGTTGTAAGGTTCGTAACGGCAGCGGTATCCGATCATCAATTTCTTGCCAGCTTTTTTACCGGCGGCGATCATAGCTTCGCAATCCGCGACTGATGTGGCCATGGGCTTTTCGCAAAACACGTGCTTGCCCGCTTTGAATCCACGGATGGTGTACTCCGCGTGCATGCTATTGGGCAGCACCACATAAATGACGTCAACCTCAGGATTGTCCTTAAGGGTGTCGTAATTTTCGTAGTTGTAAATGTTTTTAGGGTTTACTCCATAGCGCAATGCGATCTTGTTAGCTTTGTCCGGGTGACCACTGACGAGAGCAACGACTTTGGCTTTGTCGCACTTGGAGATGGCGGGGAGGACATTCCAGATGGCAAGCTGCCCCAGCCCGACGATGGCATAACCAACTTTTTTTCCCGGAGGATCGGGAACACGTACCTCGGCCGCGGCATCTTTCAGGAAAACTCCGGCAAGATTTGCTGCGACCAGCCCGCCGCCTACTTTTGTCATGAAGCCGCGGCGGGTAATTTCCTTTTTTGTTGAATCAAACATGAGAGCCTCCAGGTGGACTTTTTGTGCGGCGACATTCTAGCAGGTGAGGGCAGGATTTTCGTTTTAGTACGCGTTTCTTTGCTCCCTCCGCGGCTTCTCTCTGCGATCTCCACGTTTAAGACGTTGCAAGAAAGAGCAAAGTCTTAAAACGCGGAGTAGCAAAGAAACTACCGCAGAGGTCGCTAAGAAAATCTGAGAGCAAAATCGTTTTTTCAATCTAGAAGATTGTCCCGGCTTCTTTAGCGACCTACTTTGTAACTTGGAATTCGGCCTTCTCACCTTCAACGGCGTCAGGGGCGACCTCAAACATCGTAGGTCCCGTCCGGGATAACCCATTTCATGGAAGGATCGTATGAACCAAGATCATTTGCATTCACAGAAAATTCCACCTTCTTGTGTTCTCCCGCGCCGAGTCTCACACGCGAAAATCCTTTCAACTCTCGTACCGGACGCGAAGTGGGCGCAATACGGTCGTGCACATAGAGCTGCACAACTTCGGTGCCTTCGCGTTTGCCGTCATTGGTTATATCGGCAGAAACGCGCAAAACTCCCGAAGGAGAAATGCTGGGAGTTTCCACGTGCACATTGCTGTATTTGAAAGTGGTGTAGGTAAGGCCGAACCCGAAGGGGAACAGTGGTTCCTTGCTTTCGAATTGATATCCGGTGTGCCAGCGATCTGGTGAAGTCGGGCGTCCTGTGCTCTTGTGTCCGTAGTAAACCGGAATCTGTCCAATCGTACGCGGCCAGCTGATCGGCATGCGGGCGCTGGGAGCGGCGTCGCCAACTAAAAGATCAGCGATTGCATTTCCCGCCTGGGAGCCTGGATACCATGCCTGCAAAATTGCCTGTACATGATCGTTGGCCCAAGAATATTCAGTGGACGTCCGCTTTCAAGAACCAACACTACCGGTTTGCCGACTCCGGCAACTGCCTCGAGCAACTTCTGCTGGTCCCCAGGAAGATCCAACGTTGAGCGGGCGCTAGCTTCGCCCGTGTAATTGGAAGGCTCTCCTAAAAAGAGAACGACTACATCTGCTTTCTTGGCAGTGTTGACGGCGTCATCAATACTCATCGGCCCAGTCGCTACCTCTCCGGCTACCCCAGTTGCTGTTGAAGGAGCCGGTGCCGCTCCAGTTGCTCCCGAATCATAGTGAGGTCCACGCAAATCCAGGTCCACGCCGCGAGATACCAGAATGTTGGCATTCGGTAACTTTGTCTTGATTCCTTCGTGAGGAGTCACCGCATCCTGCGCGCGCCCATTTGCTACCCACGATCCAAGCTGGTTGGCTTTGTCATCTACCAGAGGCCCGATGAGCGCAATGGTCTTTATTTCTTTGCCAAGCGGCAGCAATCCATTTTCATTTTTCACCAGCACAATGGATTCCTGTGCCATCTTGCGTGCAGTCGCCAGATTTTCTGGGGCAAGAATTTCCGCTTGTGCTCGCTTAGGATCGGTATAAGGGTTGTCGAAGAGCCCCGCCTTGAATTTGGCCCGCAAGACCCGCCGCACAGCTGCATCCACAAAGCTGATGGGAAGCTTGCCCGACTCAACCAGCTGCGGAATAAATTTTCCGTACAATCCGTCTGCCATGCTCATATCCACGCCTGCGGTCAACGCTAACTGCGCGGCTTCTGCCTGGTCATGCACCACTCCATGCACTGTCAGTTCATTCACCGAACTGTAGTCGCTGACGACTGGCCCTTGAAATCCCCATTCTCCGCGAAGAATGTCAGTCAAGGTGTGATGATTGGCTGAGGCGGGTACACCGTTCAAATCCTGAAATGCCGCCATCAAAGTCGCTGCTCCAGCTTTTTGTGCCACCCGAAACGGCGGTAAATAAACCTCACGCAGTGTCTGCTCGGAAATATCCACGGTGTTGTACTCACGCCCGCCTTCGACCGCACCATAAGCCACGAAGTGCTTGATGCAAGCCAACAAGCTTTGCGGATCGGCAAGGTTGTGTCCCTGGAACCCGAGCACTCGCGCGGCGCCCACTTGCCCACCTAAATAAGGATCTTCTCCGGCCCCTTCCACCATACGGCCCCATCGTGGATCGCGTGCCACGTCCAACATAGGCGCAAAGGCCCACTTGATCCCTGCTGCTGTGGCCTCCTTTGCTGCAACGCGTTCCGACTGCTCGATCATCGGTGGATCAAAACTGCTGGCGCTGCCGATGGGAACCGGAAACACTGTCCGGTAGCCATGAATCACATCGAAGCCAAACAAAATCGGAATCTTCAGGCGGCTCTGTTCCATCGCTACCTTCTGAGCCGCATTGGTGTTCTCTGCGCCAAGAACATTAAATAAGGAGCCAACCTCACCCTTCTTCAGCAACTCCATCGTCTGCGCCGAGACGCCGTCGTACTGGCTGAGCTGCCCGCCTTTTCCTGCAAGGTCATCTGCTTAATCAGGCCATCAATGCGGCTTTCGATGGCCGGATCGAGTTTCTCCTGCGCGACAGCGAACCTAAATGAGCACAGCATTAGTAAGGTGCAGCAGGCAACACGGCAGAATCGGACCATTAAGCCCCCTTTTGATTTGGACGTAGCATGATCGCGGCAAAACGTATGCTTCGTCAAGAAGTTACGCGGAATTTTCCGGATATGGTTTTTTGTGAAACAATTTAAACATATAGATCGAACGAGCTGTCGGTGATCCACAACATAAACAGTTTTGATTGGACTCATAACGTGTCAACTACTAGAGTTTGTTGGAAGACTTCGCACCGAAGTAGCGACACATTGGATTTTTTTAAGGCGGGAAAATGGCAGCGCAAGAGTCGAGTATTGGCCGATACACTATGGGAGAGCCTGAAATGAACCCCATCGCAGCAGCAGATCCCGCCCGCGTTTTGACTTTGGATGAAATTGGCAGTCTGGCGTCCAGCGGAGGCAAGCCTGCTGAAACCTTGATGAAGGTGGTGGAACTTATCGCCAGCCGCTTCCAGACTGAGTTTGCTCCGCCTATTTGCTGGAGCCGGACCGCGCCAACCTGGTGCTGGCGGCAACCGTCGGCCTTCGTCCTCAATGCATAGGCACACTTCGCATGGGGCTGCATGAAGGTTTGGCCGGGTCTGGTCGCGGAGCAGGTCCATCCCGTCGCGGTCGAAAAGGCAAAAAATCATCCTCGTTTTAAGTATTTTCAGTGAAGCGGGAGAAGAAGCCTACCAGTCATTCCTGGGCGTGCCGGTTATCGATCGCGGCGTACTGCAAGGTGTTCTGGTAGTGCAGACCAAAGAAGCGCGGGTTTTCAGCGAAGATGAAATTCGCATGCTTTGTCAGGCAGCATCCAAGTGGCCCCGGTGATCAACGAAGCCCGCACTCTTGACCGCTTCATCGCGCCCATACAGGAAAGCTCTGGACGCTGGCCCGCAATATATGGTGGTGTTGGGACCATGACACCAGCAGCATATTTCGTGACCTAGATCCCGCACGCTGGCGAGCAGTTGAATCACAATCCAGTGTCCCTGCTGTCAGAACTGCCGCTGGCAGAATTAGAAAACGCGCCGATGAACTGGTGCTGCACAGCCGCATCAACTACGCATACCGCCGTCAGCGCGAATATCTCGAAGCAGACCGCACCTGGGGCGCAAGAAATGCCGGCATCCTGCGTCCTCGTCCGGTGGCGTACTTCTCCGCCGAATTCGGACTGCACGTTTCTATTCCAGAATACTCAGGCGGTTTGGGAGTGCTGGCGGGCGATCACGTGAAAAGCGCTTCTGACCTTGGCATTCCGTTAGTTGGGATCGGCCTGTTCTACGGTCAGGGATACTTCCGCCAGTATCTCGACATGAATGGATGGCAGCAGGAAGAGTACATCCATACCGATGTCAACCAATTGCCGATGGAACCGGCCATCGGCAAGAATGGCGAACCAGTCAAATTGGTAAATCGAAACGCGCAGCGGGGTTATTCACCCCAAAGTATGGCGCATGCGGGTGGGGCGCTGCGATCTGCTTTTGCTCGATTCCAACGTGGAAGGCAACGCACCTGAAGATCGCGAAGTCACCTCGCGCCTCTATGGCGGAGATAGCCGTACGCGTATTCGTCAGGAATTGTTGCTTGGCGTGGGTGGCTTCCGCGCTCTGCGTGCCATGGGAATTACTCCCGGCGTGCTCCACTTAAACGAAGGCCACAGCGGATTCGCGTTGCTCGAAGCCATTGCCCGCCGCATGGACGATGAAGGATTGAATTTCGACAAGCGCGGCGCCACGCGTTTCGCGCGAAGTCGTATTCACAACCCATACTCCGGTACCAGCTGGCCACGACCGTTTCCATCCCGGACTCGTCGAAGAACATCTCGGCCCTCTGCGTGATCGCTTGGGAATCTCCCACGAAAGATTAATGGAGTTGGGACGAGAGAACCCCGGCAACCCTCACGAAGAATTTTGCATGACTGTGCTGGGGCTGAAGCTTTCCCGCCGCGCCAATGCAGTTTCATCTCTGCACGGCGAGGTATCGCGCGCCATGTGGAGAGTGCTTTACCCCGGCAAGCTGGAAGAAGAAGTTCCCATCGGCCATATCACCAACGGCGTACACGTGCCCACCTGGCTGGCTCCGCAGATGTTTCGGCTCTATGACCGCCACTTCGGCACGGGATGGCAGATACGCAGCAGCGAACCCGAAATCTGGGAAGGTATCGACAACGTGGACGATGGCGAGCTCTGGGAAACCCACCTGAACTTGAAATCGCGGCTGGTGGATTTCGTCCGCAAACGCGCCATCGAACAAGCAGCCCGTCGTGGCGAATCCGCAGAAACATTGCAGAAACTCGGCCGCATTTTAAGTCCGGATGCGCTGACCATCGGCTTTGCCCGCCGATTCGCCACATACAAGCGCGCCAATCTGATTGTTGGCCGACATCGAGTTGCTGGCCTCCATGGTAAACGACCCCAAGCATCCCGTGCAGTTCATTTTTGCCGGAAAGGCGCATCCGCGCGACGAACCCGGCAAGCGAGTTTTGCAGGAAATTGCGCAGTTGATGCGCAATTCCAGGTTCGCCGACAAATTCGTGTTCGTCGAAGACTACGACATCAACGTCGGGCGTCACTTCGTCCAGGGCGTGGACGTGTGGCTGAACAACCCGCGCCGTCCGCTGGAAGCTTCGGGCACCAGCGGCCAGAAAGTGGTGTTGAACGGCGGCCTTAATTTCTCCGTGCTGGATGGCTGGTGGGCGGAGGCCTACGACGGCCTGAACGGCTTTGCCATCGGCACCGGCAGGACGCACTCCAACATGGACGTGCACGATCGCCGCGACGGCGACGATCTCTACCGGGTGCTTCGCGAAGAAGTGATTCCTCTTTACTACCAGCGCGACCGCGACGGCCTGCCGCGCGGCTGGATCAAACGCATGAAGCGGACCATCCGCACTCTCGGCTGGCGCTTCAACGCCGACCGCATGGTGATGGACTACACGCTGAAGTGTTATATTCCGGCGGCTGGCGGAAAGTCCAGCGACATGCGGGTCACGTTGTAGAAGCCGTATATTCAAACAATTCCAGGAGAACCCGCAGACGGTTCCCCTTATGTTTGCAATCGGTTTAGGATTTGAGTAATGCAAGCCTAAAACTGCGCGTGTTTGTTTTTCCCGGACAGGGTTTGAAAATTTCTTCCAAATCTGTTCTATAACTCTACCGCAAAGCGCTCTTCTTCGGGCGATCGTTAACATGTTTCAGGATATTGCGGAGATTCTGTAATTCATCGGACATGAAATTTTCCGCCAAAGATAATAAATTTTGCTGACTATACTATGGTGTAAAAGTTGTCTCTACCGTTACGAGGGAAATTTCATCATTTTTTATTTTGGGGTTGAATTGCCTATTTCCCTTGTCTGTAAGCTCGACACGTGGAATTATGTCCGATCCGCTGCCCGGTATGCTTGACTCCCGCTGCCTACGTCCAGGTTCGCTGCTTTATTTCTAATTTCAAATCAACAAACTCCCACCTCTTAGTCGCCATCTAACGTTGGCTGGTTTAAAAAACGCGGTTCCATGCCCAAACGACCCTTTTTCCCGGAATATGTAATCGCGTTAATCGCGCTTTGTACGGTTTTTTCCTTAGGCTCAAAGTCTCTGTACGGTCAAAGCTCGGCGCAAAAGCAGGCTCCGGCTACCGCGCCGCAGGTGCAAGAGGTGCTGCCCTCGTATGAAGGGCAAAAAGTTTCGGCGATGGAAGTTGCCGGACAGCCGGGGTTGGACGAAGACAAACTGCAATCGCTTTTCGTGCAGAAACCGGGGCAACCATTCGAGAAGGCCAAGGTGGATGAAACCATAGCGGCTTTAAAGAAAAGCGGAGCAGCAAAGGAAATTGAACTGGAGATCCGTCCACAACCGGATGGCATCCGATTGTTATTTATTCTTCAGCCAGCGTATTACTTTGGAATTTTTCTGTTTCCTGGAGCGGAACGATTCGGTTACTCCAGATTGCTTCAGGTTGCGAACTATCCTCCGCGCGGAGCTTATTCCCCTGGCGACGTTCAGGATACGCAGGACACTCTCGTTAAATTCTTTCAGCAGAACGGTTACTTCCAGGCTGAGATCAAGCCCGATATTCAAGTTGATTCAACCCATCAGCTCGTGAACGTTACTTTTCGCACTACGTTGCACCGCCGCGCGAAATTCGGCAAAGTGGTTTTCGCTGGAGCGCCACCCGAACAAGAGCAAAAATTGCAGCGTGTGCTGCGTTCCTACTTTGCGCGCCTGCGAGGCGCCGCGATCCGTCCAGGCAAAGCTTATTCCTTAAAAACTGTACAGAATGCCACGCAATATCTGGAATCACAGCTTATTAAGCAGGACTATCTCGGCACGCGCGTACAGCTTGCCGGGGCGGAATATGATTCGCAGACCCAGCGCGCCGATGTTCACTTCAATGTGACACCGGGCCCGCGCGCACATGTGAAGATCGAAGGTGCACACGTTTGGAGTTGGACCCAGCACAAGTTGATTCCCATGTATCAGCAGGCCGGACTTGATCCCGAACTGCTACAGGAAGGGCGACAGAATTTGATCTCGTACTTCCAATCCAAGGGATATTTCAATGTGCAGGTTACGTCAGAGTTAAACCCCGCACAGAATGAACAGACGATCCTCTACAAGGTCAACAAAGGTCCGCGCCACAAAGTTAAGGACGTACAAATTGTCGGCAACCACAAAGTTCCGGAAGGTGACTTGCGCGGGCACGTGGCCGTACAGAAGGCGCGTTTCTTTTCGCATGGAAAATTCAGCCAGCAACTCGCGCGCAAGAGTGCGGACAGTCTGAAGAAGGTCTATGAGTCGGAGGGATTTAGCAGTGTGGAAGTCACGCCGGAGATCGCGGAGAACAATGGAAATATCGTGATCAAGTTCCGCATCGTCGAAGGGCCGCAGGACACAGTTGAATCGTTAAACCTAACTGGCAATAACGCAGTTACTGAGTCAAAACTTGCGCCGGAAGGTTTGAAGGTCAGCGAGGGGCAGCCCTATTCCACAAAGAAAGTGGATGAAGACCGCAACCAGATTCTCGCCCAATACCTGCGGATGGGATACCTCAATGCGAGCTTCCGCGCCACTGCGCGTCCAGTTGGAAAAGATCCTCATCGGCTAACAGTGACCTATGCGATCACAGAAGGGCCACGAGTCATTACTAAATCGGTACTCACTCTCGGCGCCCGGGCTACGAAGCAGTCTTTGATTGACCAGACGGTCAGGCTAGAGACTGAAAAGCCACTGCGCGAAGATGAATTGCTTGCCGCCGAGAGCAGACTTTACACGCTCGGCATTTTCGATTGGGCGCAAATTGACCCACGCCGTCAGATCACAACCCAGACCGAGGAAGACGTCCTGGTAAAAGTGCACGAGTCCAAAGAAAACGAGATTAAATATGGATTCGGGTTTGAAGTGATTAATCGCGGTGGAAGCATCCCCAGTGGAACAGTTGCACTTCCCGGATTGCCGCCGGTAGGTCTGCCTTCGACTTTTAAAACCAGCGAGAAAACTTTTTGGGGACCGCGCGGAACTTTTCAATATACGCACCGCAACTTCCGTGGACTTGGTGAGTCGATTGGCTTCTCCTTCCTGGCTGCGCGATTAGTGCAAAGGGCCTCAGCGTCCTACACAGACCCATTCTTCTTAGGGGCGAATTGGAGTTCCAATACGCTTCTCACGGTTGAACGGAATACAGAAAACCCCATTTTTACCTCCCGTACAGGAGACTTTGGCTTTCAAGTGGAACGATTATTGAATGCCGCGGGTACGCGCACTTTCTCCGCCCGTTATGGTTATCGGCAGGCCGTGCTGACAAATCTTTTAATTCCGGACCTCGTTTCCCCTGATGACCGGCGAGTGCGCCTTTCCTACATCGAGGGAACTTACACTTACGACACGCGCGACAATGTTCTCGATGCACATCGCGGCACTTACCAGACTGCCGAATTTGATCTTGATCCGAGTGCGCTCGGTTCGACCGTCGACTTTGCCAGATTGCGGATGCAAGCCGCTTATTACAAGCCAATCAAAGCAGGGATCATTTGGGCAAACAGCGTTCGATTGGGAGTAGCGCAGCCCTTAGCCGGGAGCCATGTGCCAGTCAGCGAATTGTTCTTTTCCGGTGGTGGCAGCACATTGCGTGGCTTCCCTCTAAATGGCGCCGGGCCACAACGCACTATTCCGGTTTGTGGCAATCCAACTGACACCACAACATGCACGCAAATTACGGTCCCCGAAGGTGGAAAAGAACTATTTATCGTCAATTCCGAAATTCGAATACCGGTTCCTTTGAAAAAAGGTCTCGGGGTCGCAGCTTTTTATGATGGGGGAAATGTCTTCCAGCATGTCGGCTTCGGCGATTTCCGGAAAAATTACACCAGTACGGTCGGAATCGGACTGCGCTATTCGACACCGGTAGGACCGGTTCGTATTGACTTGGGCCACAACCTCAACGGGTTGCCAGGAATCAAATCTACACAGATTTTCATTACTCTAGGGCAGGCATTTTGAGCGCATTACCACAATCTTCGTTTCCCGATTATCAATCTCCGCGCGAAGTGCGAAGAGTGCCGGAGAAACCTAAAAAGGCGAGTTGGAAAAAGATCCTTACCTGGGTTTTGGCGAGCATGGGTACCATAGTTTTACTCATTGTTTTTGCTGTCGCGGTGCTTCTGCATAGCGACAAATTCCATGCTTATCTTTTACGCACCGCACAGGAGAAAGCGACGGAGGCGCTGGGAAGTCAGATCCAAATGCGTGACTTTGCCTTCCACTGGTATGGGCTTGGACCAAGTGTCGAACTTTACGACATCGTAATTCATAGCGCCGCGCCCTATGAAAATCCTCCGCTGCTGACGGCCGAATCTTTGCGTTTGCAAGTGGCCATCACCTCTTTCCTTCACCGTAGTTGGTATGTGGACGACATTCGTATTGAGCAACCGGTGGTGCGGGTATTCGCCGACAATCAAGGCCATACGAATATTCCCTCACCCAAGCCCAGTGGTTCGAGCCAACAGAGTCAGACCAACATCTTTGACCTTGGAATTCGTCACCTGCTATTGGAGCGTGGTGAAGCCTACTACAACAACCAAAAGATCGATCTCAGCGCGGACTTGCATGGGCTCAATTTTCAGTCTGGATATGAGTTATTAACCAAGAAATATTCGGGATCTCTGTCTTATCGTGACGGCCACCTCGTGATGGAAAATGCCAACCCCATCATGCACAGCCTGGAAGCGCGCTTCTCGGCGACTGCGCAGGCGCTGAACCTCGAGAATGTGACTTTAAAAACAAAGAGCTCCCGCGTCTCATTGACGGCCAATGTTACGAACTATGCGTCTCCCACGGTGCAAGCGAACTATGACGCGGTTGTGGATGGGGGAGAATTCCGCGACGTTCTTAGAAATCCCTCGTTGCCTTCTGGGTTGATTCAGCTTTCCGGGCGCGTAGTTTATCAAAACGATCCCAATCGTCCTCTGCTGGCGACCACAAAGCTGACAGGCAATTTGCGCAGCTCGGCTCTAAACATCACAAATCAGGGACGGCAAGTTCAAGTCCGCAACGTCGTAGCGAACTACTCGCTTGCAAATGCAAACGCCGAGATCCAACGATTTCAGGCGGAAGTATTGGGTGGGACGATTTCGGGCACGGCCACATTGCGTGATCTTGTGGGTCAGACCAAATCTCATCTGGCTGCGACAGCACGCGGGATTTCGTTGGCAGCGTTACAAAAGTTGGCTGGGCCGGACACAGCAAATCAGGCAACGGTTGACGGCTCTCTGAATGTGAATGCGGATGCTACCTGGGGTAAAACACTCGACAACTTAATTGCTCGCGCCGACGCTACGCTACAAGCCACATTGAAAGCGCAGCATGGTGGGGCTGGCGCACCGCTCAATGGTTTGATTCACGCGGCTTATAGTGCGCCACGCCAGCAACTGACATTCAATCAGAGCTTACATTAAGACTCCGCAGACCTCGATCACTTTGAATGGTGCCATCAGCAAGAACTCGGCCTTGCAGGTCCACGTTGACAGCAATGAACTGCACGAGCTCGAAGGGTTTGCTTCGGCGTTTCGTCCGCCAGATGCCGCACCTCTTGGCCTGTACGGTAGAGCCACACTGACTGCGACGGTCACTGGTTCGACGCAGGCTCCTCAGATTAAGGGGACAGCTTGAGGCCAGCAATTTTCGAGTCCATGGAAGTTCATGGAAGGTTTTTCGTGCCAACGTTGCCGCTGATCCATCGTCCGTTCACGTGGAAAACGGTGAGCTCGATGCCGAGAAGGAAGGGCGGATTAGTTTTCAGGCCAACGCTAATCTCGAAAAATGGGCCTTCACAAAAACGAGCCCATTCGACATGCGCCTGAAGGCCGCAAAAATAAGAGCGGGAGATCTGGCCAAAGCTACAGGGGCGAATGTGCCGATTGCGGGAACTCTCACGGTCGACGTCACTGCGAACGGTACGCAGTTAGCCCCGAAAGGTCAGGGAACCATCCAGCTTGACCAAGCAAGGATCGTGGAGGAGCCGGTCAAGTCGGCAAACATAAGCTTTGACGGCACAGGTGATCAGGTGCACGCCACGTTGAATGTCGATCTTCCTGCGGCCGGCAATGCTACAGCCGACGTTACTTTTGCGCCCAAGACTCAGTCTTATCAAGCGAAAGTCCGGGCGTTGAATATAAAGCTGCAGGAACTCGAAACCATCAAAGCGCGCAATTTGCAAATTGAGGGCGTGTTAAATATTACTGTCGATGGGCAGGGAACCGTAAACAATCCGCAGATGCAGGCGCTGGTTGAAGTTCCGCAACTAAAGGTACGAGATCAAGTCATCAATGGATTGAAGTTACAGGCGATAGTACAAAATCACCTTGCCAGTTTCGATCTAAATTCGCAGCTCTTACAGACACAGGCCCGCGGCCATGGGACCATCCAACTCATCGGTGATTTTCCGGCCGATATAACTTTCGACACGCAAGTGATTCCGCTGCAACCTATTCTCGCCGCATATGCGCCGAGCCAGGCAGCAAACGTGAATGGGCAAACTGAAGTACATGCGACGCTGCGTGGTCCGCTAAAAGATAAGACCAGAATCGAGGCGCATCTCCAGGTTCCACAGCTCTCGGTCCATTACAAGAACACCATACAGCTTGCAGCCGCCGGGCCGATTCGTGCTGACTTTGCGAATGGTGTTCTCAATGTTCAGAAGTCCGTGATTCGGGGAACCGGGACCGAGGTCACATTTCAGGCCAACATCCCGACTGCGAAGGATGCGAAGGCATCCATGTTGGTACGCGGAAATATTGATCTGCAATTGGCGCAGCTCATGAGCCCAGACATCACCAGCGGCGGTCAAGTACAGTTCGACATTGATTCGTTCGGCAGCCGCTCCGATCAAAATGTTCAGGGACAAATACGCATCGTGAACGCAAGCTTTGCGAGCGCTGGATTGCCGGTAGGACTGCAAGGTGGGAATGGTGTATTGACCCTCACCCGCGATCGCCTGGATGTCACGCAGTTCCAGGGAAGGGTGGGCGGCGGTACTGTTACCGCCAGTGGTGGGATTGTATACCGGCCATCGTTGCAGTTCGATCTGGCAATGGCCGCCGAGGGCGTACGTGTTTTGTATGCGCAAAGTGTGCGCACAACTATCGGATCGAAGCTTGCGTTGACCGGGAATTACGATGACGCATTGTTTCGGGGGCAGGTGGGAATCGAGCAATTGTCGTTCACATCGGATTTTGATTTGACTGAATTCGCAGGCCAGTTAGGAGGAGAAGCAACGCCACCTCCTACGCAAGGCTTCAGCCAGAACCTGCGCCTGCAAGTCAGTATAGATACCCCAGGGGGACTGAATCCCACAAGCCGCACTTTGAGTTTGGCCGGTTCCGCAAATCTACGCGTTCAAGGCACTGCCGCCCAACCAGTGATTCTTGGCCGCATGAACCTTAGTGGCGGAGATCTGATTTTTTCTGGCAACCGCTATGTGGTCCAGGGTGGGACGGTAGATTTTCGCAATCCATCCCGCACAGAGCCTGTCGTAGACATGTCAGTGAACACGACAATCCAACAGTACGACATCCAAATGCGTTTCTGGGGGCCGGCCGATCATCTGCATACGAACTACGCGTCCGATCCTTCACTACCTCCGTCAGACATCATTAATCTGATCGCATTTGGAAAAACATCGGAGGCTGCCGCGGTAAACCCCACTCCACCCGGAGCTTTAGGAGCGCAATCGCTGATCGCTTCCCAGGTGAGCAGTCAAGTGACAAGCCGGTTGGAAAAGGTAGCAGGTATTTCTCAATTGTCCATCGATCCTGTGCTGGGCAACAGTCAGCAAAGCCCTGGAGCAAGAATCGCCATACAGCAGCGGGTGACCAGCAAAATCTTCGTTACCTTCGCTACAGACGTCACAGCAACTCAGAGCCAAACGGTAAAATTTGAATATCAGAAGAGCCGTCGTACTTCATTTACCGCAGCTCGGGACCAGAACGGCGGGTTTTCCTTTGAAACCACATTTCGCAAAGAATGGTGAGAGTCGTGTCCACTACCGCATTTTAGTTTTGGGCTAAATAAATTTGTGGATTGTGATTTCAGGTTGTAGCTAAGTCTTTTAAAACTGGCGGAGAGAGTGGGATTCGAACCCACGTTAGAGTTTCCCCTAAACACGCTTTCCAAGCGTGCGCCTTCAGCCACTCGGCCATCTCTCCGAAAACACGTTTTTTGGCAGGAAGCGTGTCGGGAAGCTTTGAACTTGCTTTTAAATTCTAATGGGCTATGGCGGGCAGCGCAACTGGCCCCCCTGGCCAGACATTCATCTAGAAAATTTCGCGGACAATTGATAGCATCCCGCGCATGATCAAACTACTTGCAGTGATGCTCAGTCTGGCCGCGTTCGCCTCTGCGGTGGACCTCCCAAGTAAAAAACATTTGAACCTGGCGGCGATCAAAATTATGGTAGCTGCCGCCGAAGTAGAAGCGCAAAAGCAGAATGTAGAAGTCACCATCTGCATCGTGGATGAAAGTGGCAATGTGATTTTTTTGCAGAAGGCCGACAAGGCCTCACTCAATACTTTGGAATTTGCCCGCAAGAAAGCGCGGCATGCGGCTTTTTATCGCAGCCCTTCCCGCATGGGTGCTGATGAGCTGAAAAAGGGAAACATGAGTGTGATGAGTTTCCCCGACTACTTCCCCAACCAGGGGGGACTTCCAATTCAGGTGGATGGAGACACAATCGGTGCGATTGCTTGCAGCGGCGCTAAGTCTGAGATTGATGAAGCAATTTCGCAGGCTGCGATTGATGCGCTGATGAAGAAATAGTTGGCATGGGTGCTCGCCATCTGTAAGATGCGGAGCACCCTTGACTTGCTGTGTGCTCTGCGATACGCTCCCCCCGTCTTGAGAAGGCGCATTCTCGAACGCCTTTGTAGATTTTCCTTTCCAAGTCAATCAAATTGCGACCGAGGAGGTCACCATCCATGAAAAAACTCACAGGGGTTTTGCTTGGGTTGTCGTTTTTTGTTGGGGGAATCTGTATTGCGGCAGCACAGGAAAAATCAGACGCAACCCCACCGCCCAAGGTATTGGTAATTTACCGCGAGTTCCTGAAACCGGGAAAGAATGGTTCTACTCATGAAAAGACCGAGAGCGCGTTTGTACAGGCAGTGACCAAGGCCAAATCCGCGCAACACTATTTCGCAGTAGACTCTCTCTCTGGCAGGCCGCGCTCTTTGTTTCTCTTTGCCTATGATTCATTTGACGCCATGGAGAAGGACGCTATGGCAACTCAGAAAAACGCTGCTTTGTCGGCAGCCCTTGATCGCGCCAGCGTTGCCGATGGCGAACTGCTGAGCGATATGGATGCCACCATATTGAACTATCGTGAAGACCAGAGTTTGCGTGCGCCTGTGGACATTGCTCACATGCGCTTATTCGAGATTTCCTTGTTTCAGGTCCGCCCCGGTCATGGAAAAGATTGGGACGCTCTGGTGAAATTGGTAACTGCCGCTTACGAAAAAGTACCCGACTCCCACTGGGCTACCTATGAAGTTGCTTACGGACAGCAACCGAACAGCACCTATGTAGTCTTCACTCCGCTAAAAGCAGCAGCTGACATTGACCATGAATTTGCTCAGGACAAGGATTTCGTGGCCGCTATGGGTGAAGATGGAATGAAAAAGCTGGCCGAGTTGGAGGCAGCGGCGATTGAATCGCGGCAGAGTAACTTGTTCTTGTTTAACCCAAAAATGAGCTATCCACCTGATGCGTGGGTGAAAGCCGACCCGGATTTTTGGAAACCCAAAGCTGCGGCAGCGCCTAAGAAAGCCGCCGAGTAGCCTGGCAGCAAAGTCATTGCTGCAAAGTCCGTTTGGAAATTACATATGCCCTAAGTCGCTAAAAATAGCGGACGCGGGGCATCTTCGTTTTGATTTGTTCGTGACACGGGTAGTCGCCATCGTGCCACGCTGCGCACCACAAACTTGACGAATATTTCTGTTTCGTAGAGCATCTGCGGATGCAAAAATTCCTCCTTTATATTTTCTTTTTTCTTGTGACCTCCGGTTTTCTGTTTCCACAGAACTCCTCAAAGCGCTCAATAGCAATCGATGACATTTATCGGATGGAAAAAGTTGGTAATCCACAGGTGTCTCCGGACGGAAAATGGGTCGCTTACACCGTGACGACGGTTGACAAGAATGCAGACCGGCGGCGGACGGCGTTGTGGATGGTGAATTGGGAAGGCACTGAGGATGTCCGGCTTACCTTCGGCAAGCAATCCGGCAGTTCACCCAAGTGGAGCCCTGATGGGAAGTATCTTTCATTTCTTTCTTCGGATGGAGAAAAAGGAAAGACGCAGATCTGGCTGCTCGACCGTCGGGGAGGAGCACCTCAGCAATTGACCAGCGTCAAGGAAGATATCGACGATTTCGAGTGGTCCCCGGATGGAAAAAGAATTTTGTTGGAGATGAGTGAAGACGAGGACGCGGATGCCGGGGACAAGAAAGATGGAGAAACTGCGAAGGCGCCCAAGCCGATCGTGCTCGACCGTTATCACTTCAAGCATGATGTGGGCGGATACCTTACCGCGGCTTCGCGCACGCATTTGTACCTGTTCGACGTAAATGCAAAAAAGCTCGATACGCTGACCAGTGATAAGAATTTCGAGGACAGCGATGCTGAGTGGTCGCCGAACGGCAAACAGATCGCCTATGTCAGCAATCATGAAAAAGATCCAGACCAGTCGCCGAATGATGAAATCTATGTGATTGATGCCCAGGCGGGAGCGACTCCGCGAAAGGTGATTGGCTCTTATTCCGGAAGTGGCCAGCGGCTGTCATGGAGCCCGGATGGCAAGCTCATCGCTTATGTGGTCGGAGATGATGCGAAGTACAACGCCTACAGCATGAACCATCTTGCAGTAGTGTCGGTGGCAGACGGCACATCGCGAGTCCTGACGGGAAAATTTGACCGCGGAGTATCCTCACCAAAATTTACAGCAGACGGGGCAGCCATTGAATTTCTCGTGCCTGATGACCGGTCGCAGTATCTTGCAAAAGTTTCGCCGAACGGCGGTTCGGTCGAACGGCTGGTGAACGGAGACCTTGTTGTATATGCCAGATCGAGTGCAGCCGGACACACTGCGGTGGATGTTTCGAACGATACTTCGCCCGAAGAGATTTATGCTTTCGAAAACGGCAAGCTTCGGAAACTGACCTCACATAATGATGCGTTGACAGCAGAGTGGCAGCTTGGCGCAGTGGAAAACATCAGCTTCAAGAGCAAAGATGGGACAGAAATTCATGGTCTGATGGTGAAACCTCCGGCATATGATGCTGCGAAGAAATATCCTCTGATCCTGTGGATTCACGGCGGCCCAAACGGGCAGGATGATCATGGATTAACCTTCAGCACCTATGCTTTGCAAATGGAGCGGCAGATATTTGCAGCGCAAGGATACGTCGTGCTGGCCATTAACTACCGAGCTAGCAATGGGCGAGGCTCGGAATTTACCCGTAGCATTTTTGCTGATTGGGGGAATAAGGAAGTCGCAGACTTGCAGGCGGGGGTCGATTGGGCCATAGCGAAAGGAATTGCAGACCCCAACAGGCTGGCCATTGGGGGATGGAGTTATGGCGGAATTCTCACCGATTACATGATTGCGTCCGACCAGCGTTTCAAAGTGGCGATCAGCGGCGCGGGCAGCGCGAACCAACTTTCGATGTACGGAAGCGACCAATACGTACTTCAATACAATAATGAATTAGGACCGCCGTGGAAGAGTCAGGACACCTGGATAAAGGTGTCATATCCATTTTTCCATGCAGACCGCATTCATACTCCGACGCTATTCATGGGCGGCCAGAGCGACTTCAATGTGCCAATCATCGGCAGCGAGCAAATGTATCAATCGCTGCGCACTTTGGGGGTTCCGACTGAACTTGTGATTTATCCCGGACAATTTCATTTGTTCACGAGGCCGAGTTATATCCATGATCGGTTGGAACGGTATGTAGACTGGTTTGGGAAATATCTGAATGCGAAGAACTAGGTTACAAATCCAGCTAAACCTATGACCAGCATCCCAATGCGCAATCCCATGGCGCTTGAAGATCGGCCATTTTGGGATAGCAATACAGGAAGAATATAAAAGTCGCCACCACAACCAGCAAACTGGTGCGTACTCCGGCTATGGAGCTAAGCTTCCCCTTGTTAAGAGTGAGCGCGAGGGCAACACCAAGGAACATTGCCGGTCCATAGTAGTAGTAATAATTAGTCATGGTCTGCGGAATTATGATCCATGGCAGTACATTGATCCAATAAAACAAAAATACAAACGCTTCCGGAATCGCTTCACCACGGCTTTTCCAGACCCGCCATGCACACGGCAACAAAGCGAGAAGCCCTCCCCAGAGCACAACAAAGTTTCCCATCAAATAAGCAAAAGCACGCTCTGGCGTAGTGCGAAAGAACCAGTCGTACCAGGGAACGCTCAGCATCGGGTTGCCGGGAGCAGTTTTGTGCCAACGATATATGTAAACATTCATTGCCACCAATTCATGAATGTTAAAGGAACGATGAGTTTCCAAACACAGTGGCAGGAAAGCAAGGCAATAAGCCGTAACGGGAGCAACTACCAAACCTGCGAAGAGAGAAAAGGCGCCGATGTCACGCAGATGATGGCGGTCCACAATATACAAATAGCCGGAAACCAATCCAATCGCTCCCAGTGTGAACAAGCTGTTCCATTTGCACGCGGCTCCCGCTCCGAACATGAGGCCGGTGAACACAATAAGCAGTTGTCTGCGTAATCTTGTCAGATCGGGAATCAGAATCGCTGCTGTGAATGCCAAAATTCCCAGCATTACAAAGACAAAATAAAACACGTCCAGCATCGCAACCCGCGACATGACGTAGGAAAAATTATTGAATAGCGACAAACTGACTGCCACCAGAGCCAGATAATAATCACGCTTTAGTAAATAAACCCACAGAAAGATGGCAACCAGCGTAGTCGAGCCGCAGAGGGCACTCACAAATCTCCATCCGACGGGATTATCTCCGAAAAGGCCGACCCCTGCTGCGATCATGATCTTGGCCAGGGGAGGATGTTGCGGGCTTGCATCTTGCTGTCCATCCAGAAAGGATTTCGCCGCCTGCACGTATCCCATTTCGTCATAGAGAAAGACCGGGGGACTGCTGAGCCTGAAAAGAAATATAGACAGGGACACAGCGGCAATGCCCAGAGCAGTTAACGTCAGGCGGAGCTTCACAACAGAATTTTAGCTTGGTTGGCGGAGAATAATTTTTCTTACACAATGAAGGAATGTAACTTTCGTAATGCTCCGAGATGAAAATGCGGCCCACCTTTACATGTGTGGCAAAGATGGGCCGGTTAAGATGCCTGGGATCCGATCCGCTAGTGCTTGGGACCCCGAGGTTGTTGCTTACTTTGCATTTTCTGTATCTGCTGGTCCTGCCGTTGCTGCAATTTCTGCGTCTGCTGTTGATGGTGTTGTTCTATTTGTTGCTGCTTTTGTTCATTAGCTTTTTGCTGCTGCATCCGCTGATGTTCCTGGTCTTGCTTTTGCTCCAGCTTCTGCCGTCGCTGGTCTTGCTTGGTATACATCTTTTGCTGCTGTTGCTGATATTTCTGGTCGCGCTTCACATCCCCGGTATTCGGAGGAGCAGGGCGTTCTCTTTGCGGAAGGTCTTTCGGATGCACTATGTTCCCAGGCCGCGGAACATTGTTGTTATTTTCCGCACGATTGTTCGGGCCATTGTTTCGATTCGGCGGATTGTATGTTCCGCCGGCTTGTGAAGCGTGCACCACCGCACGATCTTTGAAGTCCGCTGGCCTGGGGGTGGCAGCAATGTCAGGTCTGCCATGGTTTGTGGCCGCGCGCTGCCGTGGATCGGAGCGGGCTTCCTGCCTGTGCTGGGTTTGAGCTGCGACGGCAGCGATATGACGGTCATGTTCGGCAATTTCTTCGTTGGGCCTTGGCCGCACGTTGATTCCGCCATTGCCGCCGTTATAACTCACGCGATTGATGACTGTAGTTTTGTTAATCACCGTGGTGTTGTAAACGTTGTGGATGATCGTGACATTCACATTGTTCACAGAACGGTTATAGAAAAAGTGCCCGCGGTCCCAGCGTCCGCCTTCATAGCCATCGCCAAAATATCCGTATCCGTAGTTGATCCCGCCATAGAAACCTACGTGCGGTCCCCAGTAGCCTTCGTGGAAAACAAAAGCCTCTCGTTCCCACCCCCAATAGCCGGGAGTCCAGAAAAATCCCGGTTCCGGAGCCTGCACCCATGTGCCGGGTACCCAGTAGTAGTCGTTATAGTCATAGTCGTAGGCCCAGTAACCCGGGGTCCAGATGTAGTCTTCCCCAGGGCAGGCCGGTTGTTCATAAACCGGCAATGCAGGCGGGCCGAAAGTGATAGCTACACGGACTTGTGCGAACGACGCACACGCAGAAAGAATTACTACCGAGAAAAACAGCGCACGTAGGTAGCGAATCATGTTTAGTTTCCTCATTCTTATAAACCGCTCTCCAGCTTATTAGTTGCGTAATCGACTGGACCTGTTGGGCCTGCACAACAAATAATATCCGCCATCTTGCCGGGGCAAGGCAACCTTTCATAAATACTTGGTTAATAGGAAGGGCTGGCAGCACAACCTTTATAAAGTCAACCGATTTGAACCATACAGCCTTAAGCACTACCATCTTTATTATGCCGGTAGAAACCGAGATCACCTCAAGCAACTACACTCCCGTTCGCGCTCCGCGAGGCGCCACTATTTCCTGCAAAGGCTGGCAGCAGGAAGCGGCATTACGCATGTTGATGAACAATCTCGATGAAGAGGTCGCGGAACGACCACGGGATTTGGTCGTCTATGGGGGCACCGGCCGTGCCGCCCGAAGCTGGGAGGCCTACCACGCAATCGTTCGCTCACTGAAAGAACTGGATAACGATGAGACTTTACTGGTGCAGTCGGGAAAACCCGTGGGAGTTTTCAAAACTCATGACTACGCCCCGCGTGTGCTGATTGCCAACTCCAACCTGGTTGGACATTGGTCGAACTGGGAAAAGTTCAACGAATTGGAACGTGCCGGACTAATGATGTACGGGCAGATGACGGCCGGCTCGTGGATTTACATCGGTTCGCAGGGAATTGTGCAGGGAACATTTGAAACTTTCGCTGCGGCCGGGGAAAAACATTTTGGCGGTGATTTGAGTGGCAAGCTGATCGTCTCCGGCGGCATGGGGGGCATGGGGGGAGCTCAGCCTCTGGCTGCAACCATGACTGGGGCGGCGTTTCTCGGGATTGATGTGGATGCTGAGCGCATTAAGAAACGTTTGAAGACCGGATATTGCGATTTCATGGTGACCACGCTCGACGAAGCTTTACGCATTCTGAAGAATGCGGTTGGGGCGATGGCCCATACGGCTCACTACTGTGGCTTGATCTAGCCACCGGGGTTAAGGTCACTCGGGAAACGGGCAGTCGGAGGTTGGAGACTTCATGGACCGGCTGACAGCACTCATCGACCAGGCAGAGGAACGCGGCTGCGTGAATCTCTCGCAGTTCAGCGAGCTCCTGCAGGAGCTCGAGCTGACGAGGACGAGCTCGCGCGCGTCTACGAGGAGCTCGAGGAGCGCGGGATCGAGCTCACCGACGACTGCGGGCACGCAAGGACGACGACACCGTCTTCGTCAACGGCGACCTCAACCACGCGACCACCGACGCGCTCCAGCTCTTCCTGAACGAGGCCGGCCGCTACAAGCTGCTGACCGCCGAGGAGGAGGTCGAGCTCGCCAAGCGCATCGAGCGCGGCGACAAGGCAGGCGAAGGATCTGATGATCAACTCGAACCTGCGCCTCGTCGTCTCGATCGCGAAGCGCTACCAGGGGCACGGGCTGTCGCTCCTCGACCTGATCCAGGAGGGGATCATCGGGCTGATCCGCGCGGTCGAGAAGTTCGACTACCGCAAGGGATTCAAGTTCTCGACCTATGCGACGTGGTGGATCCGCCAGGCGGTGCAGCGCGGGGTCGCGAACAAGTCGCGGACGATCCGCATCCCGGTGCACATCGTCGAGCGCGAGCAGAAGATCGCCCGCGCCGAGCGCGAGCTCGTCGGCGAAGCTCGGCCGCCAGCCGACCGACGCCGAGCTCGCGAAGGCGGCGAAGCTGCCGCTCAAGCAGGTCAAGGAGGTCAAGGAGGCGGCCCGCGCGGTGACGAGCCTCGACAAGCCGATCGGCGACGACGACTCCGGCTCGCTTCGGCGACCTCTTCGCCTCCGAGACGGGGCACACCGAGGAGGAGGTCGAGGTCTGGCTGCGCGAGGAGACGCTGCGCAAGGCGCTCGACGAGCTCCCCGAGCGTGAGCGCCGGGTGCTCGAGCTTCGCTACGGGCTCGACGGGGAGCACGAGCCGATGTCGCTCGAGGCGATCGGCAAGGAGCTCGGCCTCACGCGCGAGCGGGTCCGGCAGATCGAGGCGGACGCGCTCGAGACGCTCTCGATGCTCCGCGAGGTCGCGGGGCTCCGAGAAGCTGCCTAGACGATCCCGAGAGCCCTCGGCGATCACGAAGAAGGCGCGGCCGAAGGGGGAGCCCTTCGTGCGCTTGCGAACGTCCGCGAAGTCGATCTGCTCCCTGAGCGCGCGGGCGATCTCCAGGCAGCTGCGGTAGTTGATCGAGTGCTCGGTCATCGCCATCAGCTTGCTGACGAGCAGGTCTTCCGAGGTCGTCACGCGCATCGTCATCGCCTCGACCTCGCGCTCCTCGCCGCGCTCGATCACCTCGTCGGTGATCTCGAGCCCGGCGGGGTGGAAGATCAGGTCGACCATCACGTCGCCGTCCCAGGCTTTGTACAGCCATTCCTCGGGCGGCTTCTCCGGGCGAAGCCCGGCGTCCTCGAGCGGGCGAGCGCGCGCTCGGCGTCGTCGGGCTTGATCAGGAAGTCGAGGTCGTGGTCGGTATCAGGCCCGCCGCGCACCCACGAGGCGACCCCGCCCGCGACGAGAAACGGGATGCCTGCGTCGCGCAGGGCGGCGGCCGAGCGCTTGAGGGTCGGGACCATGCCGTTCAAGCGGCTCTGTCCGGAGGCCACGTTGTGGTGTTCGTACCCTGAGCGGCGGCCCGGGGAAGTACACCGAGGCATGATGTAATGGGATAGCCCATCCGATCGCTGCCTCCGGTGACATTCATGCCTTCGCGAGGCGACACGGAGCAAGTCGTACGCTGCGTTCGCGGCGGTCGATGCCTGCGACCTCGTCCTCCTCGCCGGCGACCTGACGACGTGCGGCGACCCGGCGAGGCGGCGGTGCTGGCCGACGCGTGCCGCGGGCTGACGTCCCGGTCTTCGCGGTGCTCGGCAACCACGACTGGCACGCTGACCGCACGCACGAGCTCATCTGCGGTGCTGGCGAGGCCGGCAATCACGCGTGCTCGAGCGCAGCTCGGCACGGTCTCGATCGGGGCACGAGATCGGCATCGTCGGCCTCAAGGGCTTCGTCGGCGGCTTCCCCGGCCCCCGCTGCCCGACTTCGGCGAGCCGCTCTGCGGCAGGTCTACGCCGTGACGACCGAGGACGTCGAGGCGCTCGACCGCGGGCTGGGGGCGATCGCCGACTGCGACCTACGGATCGTGCTCCTCCACTACGCGCCGACGACGACGACGCTCGAGGGCGAGCCGCGCGAGATCTGGGCGTTTCTCGGCTCCGACTGCCTCGCCGCGCCGATCGCCGAGCAGCGCCCGAGCCTCGTCCTCC
>CAWBXL010000171.1:0-6865 GCA_963792305.1 uncultured Acidobacteriaceae bacterium
TTTGCTGACTCTTCCTCCCGCCTTGGGAATATTGGCTAGTTGGTGGGTTATTGGTATCAGCGCTGCGCTATTCGGGGTCGAGTTTTTTGCCGACAAAATTCCTGCTTTCGACCTTATCTGGAATGCCTTACACACCTTCATTCGTGTTCCAGTGGCCGCCTTGCTGGCTTATCGCGCCACCGCCACACTCTCTCCGTTGGAGCAACTGGCAGCGACCGCAGCTGGCGCAGCCATTGCATTCGCAGCGCATGGCGGTAAGACGGCAGCACGAACCGCGGTCACCGCGTCTCCGGAGCCCTTTTCCAATACCGCGTTGAGCTTAGGAGAGGACGGATTCGCAATCTTTCTGACCTGGTTCGCTACCCAGCACCCTTACTCAGCGGCGGCCATTGTCGCGATTCTTCTGGTGATTATCATATTGCTAGCGCGCTGGGTTCTACGTTCGTTGCGGTCGCTTTTTCGAGGGGCGGAGGAAGCGGTCGTGCGGTAAAGGAAGTCAGGACTGCCGGCTACGGCTGCTAGCCGGCAGCCGCCACGAGCGGGACGCTCGCACCTTCATTTGCTAAAATCGGCTGATCATGATGTCGCATTCGCCGTTTACAGATGTTCCTACCGCGATCGAAGAAATCCGCGCTGGCCGGATGGTTGTGGTGGTCGATGACGAAGACCGTGAGAACGAAGGCGACCTAACTCTAGCGGCCGAGAAAGTCACTCCGGAAGCTATCAATTTCATGGCGAAATACGGCCGCGGATTGGTCTGTCTGGCAATGACTGAGGAACGCCTGGACCATTTGCGGCTCGGTCCGATGTCGATTGAAAATACGTCGAACTACGGCACGGCATTTTGTGAGGCCATCGATGCCCGGGAGGGCGTGACCACGGGGATCTCGGCTTATGATCGCGCTCGCACGATCAAGGTGGCGATCGATCCCAGCACGCGCCCTGCTGACCTGGCGCGACCCGGCCATGTGTTTCCGCTCCGAGCGCGCAAGGGTGGAGTGCTGGTGCGAGCCGGGCAGACCGAAGCTTCCGTGGACCTGGCGCGACTCGCGGGGCTGGTTCCTGCGGGAGTGATTTGCGAAATCATGCGGGACGACGGAACCATGGCTCGGGTTCCCGACCTGGTCGAATTTTGCGCGACTCACGAGCTAAAGCTTTTAACCGTAGCGGAACTCATCCGCTATCGCATGCAGCATGAACGGCATGTGCATCGCGTAGGCGAGGCGTTGATCGATACTCAGCACGGAGAATTTCGTCTGATCGCGTACGAAAGTGAAGTAGACGGCGGCGAGTCTCACATGGCATTGCTTCGTGGCGATATCGGGGAAGGAAATGAACCGGTCCTAGTGAGGATGCATTCGCATTGCCTCATGGGCGACGTGTTTGGATCGACTGGCTGCGACTGTCATGCCACGCTCGAAGGCGCGATGCAGAGAATCGCCCAGGAGGGCCGGGGGGCGGTTATCTATCTACATCAGACGTCCAAGGGGTTTTCGGTCGAGAAGCTGGCGGAGCGTACGGCCTTAACCTTTCATCGTGAAAAGAGACTGCCGGCGTTGCCCGAGAGCGAGCGCAAAACACAGCGCGAGGTTGGCATTGGAGCACAGATTCTATCCGACTTGAAACTGCGGCGGATTCGGTTGCTGACCAACCATCCGCGAAAAGTCGCTGGATTGGAAGGGTTTGATATCGAGATTGTGGAGCAGATTCCGGTTCCGCTGCAGAGCGAAATCAAGCCGCGGCGTTAGGTTCCGTGGCGCTGTGGAATACTAAAAAACAACGCTGACAAAGACTGTTTTACCCGGACTTGTACTGTACTTCTATCCGCTAATTACTTCTTGCATGACAAGAGCTTCCGCTGGATCAGGCAAATCGACGTATATCGCTTTACTGCGCGGGATCAATCTTGGTGGACACAAGCTCGTAAAGATGGATCAACTTCGGAAGACATTTGAGAAGTTGGGATTTCGCGATGTAAAAACCTACATTCAAAGTGGAAACGTCATCTTCAAGGCTCCGGCGGCGGCTACCGCGAGTTTGGCAAAACGGATCGAAGCAGAAGTAATGCGCCAATTCGGCTTCCCGGTTCCCGTTGTCGTAAAGACTTCGGATGAGATGGGTGAAGTCATAAAAGGCAATCTGCTGCTCAAAGAGAAAGGCATTGATCTCTCCCAGCTGCACGTTACTTTTCTCTCTTGCGGCCCGGAGAGAGCGCGCTGAAAATGCTGGAAGGGTTTGCGGCCGGTTCAGATCGATTTTGTTGTTCGACGCAGGCCGTTTACCTTTGCTGCCCCAATGGCTATCACCAGACCAAGTTGTCCAATAACACTTTGGGAAAAATGCTGGGAGTCGGAACGACAACGCGAAACTGGAAGACGGTGAATCAGCTTTATCAGATGAGTTTGGAGTAGCTTATTGAGTGAAACATGAACGCCAGCTGTTCCGGCTAACTGGGCTTGCGAATCACGATGTCGTTGTCGTTGATGAAGAACTGCACCGAGCACTGATCGGAGCCGCAGATCACGGGCAGCAGGCCGGCGAGTTGTTTGCGCGTGATCAGGCCCAGGGTGCCGCAGTCGGGGCAGGAGAGTACGGCCCAGTAGGGATCTTCTTTTTCGCCCACCCGGCCTGCGTTTTCGAGCACGAAAATTGTGCCGGGCTGCATTTGTTCCGGGATCCATTCGTTCAGAACGTTCAGTTCTGCAACCATCTCTCCTCCCTGCGGGAGCTAAACTTTCCTGCTTACGAAACTTTTCTGGCGGAGCGTGCGGATGCGACGTCACGCGGCTGCGCTAGCTTTTTTTTCGGCGTTGCGAATGATCGCCGCGCACCTGGCGCACGGTATCGCTGAGACAAATCGTCAGCATCGGCTGACGGGAATTCTTGAGAATGTCCACGATCTGCCGGGCTGAAGTTTCGAGATAAAGAGTACGGCCGTCAGTAAGCAGGTGGTAGTCGGACGAGCCGCTGACGGTTTCCGCCAGACGCTTGCTGAATTCCCGCTGCAGGAAGCGCATTACCATGCGAACCCGCTGCAGCGAGAAGCCACGGCGGCGAAGTTCGCAGATGACGGCCACCTCGACAAATCTTCAATTGAATACAGCCGCCGGTGACCTTCCCGGGGGGGACGACGATGCGGCGTTCGTCCCACCATTGCAGCTGGCGAGGCTGATGCCGGTTAGCGCCACTACTTCACGGGATGTGAAGCGTTTCTGCATTTCAGACAGAAAATGTTTCAAACATTGGGAATATAAAATGTTTGAGACATTCTAGGCGCGGAGGGCTGGTGTCAATGACGGATTTGGCGGATAGGGGTGACTAGAGGAGTTCCTGCAGGCGCGAGGGCTGACGTCACGGCAGCCGGCGAGACTCCGGGCTAGCGAAACTTTCCGCCGCCAACGAAGTGGACGATTTCCAGTTGGTCGCCTTCGGACAGGTTGGTTGCGGCCCATTGGTCACGAGGAACGATGTTGCGGTTCAGTTCAACAGCGACGCGGTCCTGCTTCATGCCCAGATGTTCGATCAATTGGGCCACGGTTGATGAGGTGAAGTCTTGCTGCTGGCCGTTGATGGTGAGCTTCATGGATGAATTTCCCGCCGGAGCATTGACTCCGTTGGACAGCCGCGAGCGGCGGTTCTCGCGTGAGGTTCAGGCTTCTACTCTTCTCAGCTGGAATTTGCGGGTGGCGGTGCGGCCGGAATAGCTGGCCTGCACCAGGACGGACGAATCGGGAAGAGAGCGATTCGTCCATTTCGATTTTCATTTCGGCGTCGCCCGCCTGATCGGTGACCACCTGGGCATAAAGGGGCGTGGCGTCAGGGCGGGCGAAACGTACTGTGAGGCGTGCTCCCGGAACGCCGCGCCGCCTTCGGTGACTCGCAAGCGCATGGTCAGGTTGCCGCTGGCGTGGACAGAGTTGGCATTCATCCATTGCAGGTCCAGTTCTTTGATGGCCGCCAGGGTTTCCGGGGTTTCGCGCTTGTCCAGAACATCGTCCAGGCGGCCTTCGCGGATGGCATCGAGCACCAGGCGGTGCTGGTCGCGCAGGCCATGTTCTTTTTGCTGGTCGGTAAAACCTCCGGCCAACTTGTCCCCGTAGGGAGTGGCGTGTTTCCCGATGCACCGGCCGCGCACAAATACCTGGGTTTGCAGCAGCAGCTCGCTTTCGCGTGCCTCGCTTTGCACGTGGTAGACGGTGTCGCCCTGCTTGATGTCTGTGTTAAAGCCGAAAATCATGCGCTTCCTTTCACCGAGCCGGAAAAAGATTTCGCCTATCGTTTTAATTCATCACAAAAACAATCCTTATTAAAGCTCCAACAAATCGGGCCGCGTCCCTTGACACTCCCAAGCACGAAATCTAATCTAGAATGTTTAGGTAATGCTTGGCGCGAATTATATATAGCTCTCCCATGCCCGACAATTACTTCGCCAACTACCTGCCATTACTGATCCACTTTCTGGTCGCGCTGGCGCTGGCAGGGGCAATCGTCCTGCTCTCCTACTTTATCGGGTATCGCCGGCCTACCCGGGCCAAAATGTCGCCCTATGAGTGTGGCATGACGCCGGTGGGGGACGCCCGAGAACGTTTCTCGGTTAAGTTCTATCTGGTGGCCATGCTCTTCATTCTCTTCGACATGGAAGCCGTGTTTCTTTATCCCTGGGCGGTGATTCTGCGCGACCTGAAGATGTTCGGCTTCTGGGAGATGCTGGTTTATATCGGAATCATGCTGGTGGGCTTCTTTTACGTCTGGAAAAAGGGCGCGCTGGACTGGGGCAAGCCTTCGGCCCGGCGAGGCGAGGTTTAATGGCGCTCGAACCTGCCATCACCGATCTGGAACAACTGAAGAGCCATCCCGCGGTCGCAGGCTGATTGCGTGGAATCCGGCTGCGGTTGAAGGCAGCCAAGTTTGATCGCGACGAGATCAGCATTTATATGGAGCGGTCGCTGATCCGCGAAGCTTGCGTGTTGCTGCGCGACGACGCGGATTGTCCTTTCAATTACCTGGCCGACGTGACCTGCGTGGACTGGTTTCCTTCCGAACCGCGTTTTGAAGTGATTTACCACCTGCTGTCGATCCCAAAAAAAGAGCGGGTGCGGTTGAAAGTTCGGCTGGACGGCAGCAGTCCGGCGCTGGATTCGGTCACGCCGGTTTGGCCCGCGGCCAATTATTTCGAGCGCGAAGTGTACGACCTTTTTGGAGTGCGATTCGCCGGGCACCCCTATTTGCGGCGGCTTCTGATGCCGGAGGATTGGGAAGGCTATCCGTTGCGCAAGGACTATCCGGTGGAGGGCTACCGCTAGATTCGCCATGGCTCATCTTTCCCCCGCGCCCGCGCTCGAACCCGGTCAGGATCGCACCATGATCCTGAACATGGGCCCGCATCATCCCTCGACTCATGGGGTGCTGCGGCTGATCCTCGAAATTGATGGCGAAAATATTGTGCGCATCATGCCCGACATCGGGTATCTGCACACCGGGATCGAGAAAACCTGCGAAGCCAAGTTTTATCAGCAGGTAGTGCCGCTGACCGACCGCATCGATTATCTCTGTCCGCTGACCAACAATCTTTGTTACGTGCTGGCGGTGGAGAAGCTGCTGGGACTGGAGATTCCGCCCAAAGCGCAGTGGATGCGGGTGATGCTGAATGAACTGACGCGCATCAACTCGCACCTGGTCTGGCTGGGCACGCACGCGCTCGATATCGGCGCGATGACGGTATTTCTGTATTGCTTCCGCGAGCGCGAAGACATCCTGCGGCTGTTCGAGATGGTGAGCGGACAGCGCATGATGACTTCATACTTCCGCATTGGCGGGCTGGCGCTGGAACCGCCGCTGGGATTTTTCGAGAAGGTGCGGGATTTTGCCAGGCGCTTTCCGTCCAAGGTGGATGAGTACGAAAATCTGCTGACCGGAAACCCCATCTGGGGCATGCGCACCAAAGGCGTGGCGCGGATTACCGCGGAAGATGCCGTCGCTCTGGGAGCCAGCGGGCCGACGTTGCGCGGCAGCGGAGTGGATTTCGATCTGCGGCGCGACATGCCCTATTCCGGCTACGAGAAATTCAAATTCAAAGTGCCGGTGTCGCAGGACGGCGACGTGTTTGCGCGTTACCTGTGCCGGGTGGCGGAGATGCGGGAGTCCATCGCGATCGTGCAGCAGGCGCTGGACGGAATGCCGGAAGGACCGATCAAGGCGGTTGCGCCAAAGGTGGTTTTGCCTGACCGCGAGATGATGAAGACGCAGATGGAAGCGCTCATCTATCATTTCAAGATTATTACTGAAGGCTTTGCGGTTCCTGCGGGCGAGGTTTATCAGGCGGTGGAGTCGCCGCGCGGCGAGATGGGCTACTACATGGTCAGTGACGGAACGGCGAAACCGTATCGCGTACACATGCGGCGGCGTGTCTGGCCAATCTGCAGACGCTGCCAACGATGTGCGAGGGCAGGTTGCTCGCGGATGTGGTGGCGGCGATTGGCAGCATTGACATCGTGCTGGGAGAAATTGACCGGTAGGTAGAGCAATTTGCCCGGAACGGGTAAATTGACATTCTTTCCAAAAACTTCTGTGATACTACTTCGAAATATCGTGATGAGATTTTCCGACCAATTCGAGAACATCGCTTCGCGGAGATGCTGACCCATTATCCGACGAAGAGGTCGGTGTTGGTCCCACGTTGCTATATGCGCAGGATGAAGTCGGATTTCTGAGCGACGAGGTCATCGCAGAGCTTGCCGGCCGGCTTGATCTGACCGACCTCGAAGTACGCGAACGTGATCAGTTACTACTCAATGCTGACCACGAAACCGCGTGGCAAGTTCAATGTTCAGGTGAGCAACACCAACGAACGAGTAGAGGACAGTAC
>CAWBXL010000172.1:0-10103 GCA_963792305.1 uncultured Acidobacteriaceae bacterium
CGTCATTTCATGCGCTCCCGCACACACCGCGCCCCAACAATCTTTTAAGTAGCGGGCTGTTGACGGAAAACCCGAACTCAGCCCAGCCATTCCGCCTGGACCGCTCGGAAGCCTTGACCTGCGATCAGAACCACGACTACGGCGATGAACAAAAAGCTTTCAACTCCGGATTGATGAACTTGTTTCCAGAGAAAGTCGGCCAAAGCAGTTCCGCTGCATTCCCCTGCCCTGACTATGGACACATCAACGGCAGCATCGTCATGGGCTACTACGACGGCAACACGGTCACCGCGTTGTGGAACTACGCTCAGCACTTCGCCATGAGCGACAACCACTTCAGCACCATGTTCGGGCCTTCCACCGTAGGTGCGCTGAACTTGATCTCGGGATACACCTACGGCGCAACCGTAAGCAGCGGTAATCCTGCGGGAAACACCGCCAATGGAGCGACCGCTAACGCAACCATCATCGGCGACCCGCGTCCGGACCTCGATGACTGCCATCCCGCCGGCAAGACTTACGTCACCATCACCAACGGCAACAAGAATGTCGGCGATCTGCTCAATTCCAAGGGCCTGAGCTGGGGATGGTTCGCTGGTGGTTTCGCTCCGACAGCCGTCACCAACGGCGTGGCTACCTGCGGAGCGAAGAGCACCGGCATCCCAGGCGCTGTGACCGATTACGTTTCCCATCACCAGCCTTTTCTCTATTATCCGCAGACTGCCAACCAGCACCATGTGCGTCCCGCGAACGGCTTAGTGATTGGCACACCACAAGACAAACTGACCAATCATCAATACGACCTGGCAGATTTTTGGACTGCGGTGGCCAACGGCAAGATGCCGGCCGTGAGCTACCTCAAAGCCAAAGCGTTGGGCGATGGACACCCGGCCAACTCTGATCCGCTCGACGAACAATCTTTCCTCGTTGACACCATCAATAAGCTGCAAGCTACTCCGGAGTGGAAGAGTACCGCAGTCGTAATTCTGTACGACGACTCCGATGGCTGGTACGACCACGTGATGGATCCTGTGGTCAACCAGTCAGCCGCGGCAGATGACAACTTGACCGGCCCTGGCTCCTGCGGCGTCACACCCGCCGACGGCATCGTTGGCCGTTGCGGTTATGGCCCACGCCAGCCGTTGATCATCGTTTCGTCGTACGCGAAACAAAACTACATTGACCATCGCATCACAGATCAGTCCTCCATCCTGCGCTTCATCGAAGACAATTGGAGACTGGGCCGCCTGGGCAATGGCTCGACCGACGAGAAGGCTGGAAGCATCATGAGCATGTTCGATTTCACCAGCCGCGATCGCGCTGACAAGCTAATCCTTGATCCGCAAACCGGCACAGAACTACGTTCGCATCGCTAGATTGATTCTTACTTCCGGCCCGTTGCGCCAGCAGCGGGCTTTTTTCTTTTTGACGCAAGCGCATCTGTATTCCCGGCTACGAGCACATCTGTCGAAGTGCTAAACTTGCCAAGTTTTTTCTTAAGACAAGCCATGGCAATCAAAAATGTAGGCGTAATCGGAGCAGGCACAATGGGCAATGGCATCGCCCACGTATTCGCCCGCAACGGATTCGAAGTCACACTCTGCGATGTAGAACAGCGTTTCCTCGACTGCGGCCTCGATACCATTAACAAAAACCTGGAACGTGAAACCGCCAAAGGAAAGATCACCGCAGAAGATAAAACAGCAGCGCTGAAACGAATTACAGGAGTCGTTGATCGGGCCAGACTCTCTGCCTGCGATTTCGTAATCGAAGCCGCCACCGAAAAACTGGAGATCAAAACTGAAATCTTCCGCGACCTCGACAAAGTTTGCCTTCCAGAAGTAGTACTCGCATCCAACACTTCGTCTATTTCAATCACCAAACTCGCTGCCCTGACTAAACGGCCAGACAAAATAATCGGCATGCACTTCTTTAACCCGGTCCCAGTCATGAAACTGGTGGAAGTAATCCGCGGTCTGGCAACCTCTCAGGAAACATTCCAGTCAGTCCGTGACCTCTCATTGAAACTTGGGAAAACTCCAGTCGAAGTCAACGATGCGCCCGGCTTCGTTTCCAACCGCGTGCTCATGCCGCTGTTGAATGAAGCGATGTACGCAGTCATGGAAGGCGTGGCCACTCCAGAAGCAGTGGACGAAGTTTTCAAACTTGGCATGGCCCATCCCATGGGCCCGCTGACACTGGCGGATTTCATCGGGCTCGATGTCTGCCTCGACATCATGCGGGTATTACAAGATGGCCTGGGGATCCTAAATATAGGCCCTGCCCGCTGCTGATCAAAATGGTGGATGCTGGCTGGTTAGGGAAAAAGAGCGGAAAAGGATTTTACAACTACACCTAGACTGGCACCTGCACGCTTTCCACAATCTGCCGGATCGCCTGTTCCGCTTGTTCAGATTTCTTCAGGGTGGAAGACGAAACCCCATTGACTACCACGCGGTGAGCAAACACCGGAACCACCAGCGGCTTGAAATCTTCCGGCACACAAAAATCGCGGCCCTCAAGAAACGCTGAAGCCTGCGCTGCGCGATAGAGCATCAGCGCGCCACGCGGCGACACTCCAAAGAAAGCTCTCCGACTCACGTGTCTTCTGCACGATATTCAGTGCGTAGTTGACCAGAGAATCATCCACGCGGACCCGCGTAACTGCTTCCTGCATCTCCAGCACATCAGCGCCGGTAAGCACTGGCCGCATGCTGTCCAGGTGGACCGCCCCAGCCTCCGCCCGCAAAATCTCCCGCTCGGCATTGCGGTCCGGATATCCCATGCGGACCCGCATCAAAAAACGGTCCAGCTGTGATTCCGGTAAAGGATACGTCCCATGATGTTCGACTGGATTCTGCGTAGCAATGACCAGAAACGGCTGTGGCAATGCGTGAGAGTGAGCGTCAACCGTGACCTGCCCCTCATTCATGGCCTCCAGCAGCGCCGACTGGGTTTTGGGAGTAGTGCGGTTAATCTCGTCGGCCAGCAACACGTTGGTAAAAATCGGCCCACGTTTGAATTCAAATTCCTGTTCAGCGGTGGAATAAATTGAAATTCCCAACACATCGGAGGGCAGCATATCGCTGGTGAATTGCACCCGCTGAAAACTGCAGTCCAGGGCACGCGCCAAAGCATGGCCAAGCGTAGTCTTCCCCACTCCCGGAACACCTTCAATCAGCAAATGCCCCCGCGACAGAATCGAAACCAGCGCCAGGCGGAGAACATCGTCCTTGCCGCGAATGACCTTGCGGAGAGCAGTTTCCAGTTGCGCCGCGCGCTGTAAGGCGGCCGTCGCTGCGTTGGGGAGACATTATGCGAATTTTACTATGTGGAAAAATAAAGCAAAGATTACCGACGTTCTGGCTGAGAACCGGGAACAAAGAATCGAGAACTGATAAATCCTCGAAAATCAGGGGATCCATCAGTTCTGAGTTGCCTGTTCTCAGTTATTGCTGAAATTCAGCCGGACGCCCGGTCAAACGCTCAATCCGCTTGGCAATGGGAGGATGTGTAGAAAACAACCCGCCAAAGTTGATCCCCAGCAACGGCTGAATAATGAACAAGTGTGCGGTAGAGGGACTAGCCTGCATAGGCACCCGCCGCGAATAAGCATCTAACTTGGCCAGCGCGCTTGCCAATGCATACGGATTGCCAGTGTAGTGGGCTCCAGTAGCGTCAGCCTGATATTCGCGTGAACGCGAAACTGCGAGCTGAATCAGCATTGCGGCAAAAGGCGCCAGAAACAGCATGAACAAAGCACCAAGCCCGCCACCGCGATCACGGTCATCGCGGCTTCCATAGCCGCCGAAAATCATGCCCCAGCGGGCGATGTGCGCGAGATAAGTAATCGCTCCGGCGAGGGTCGCCGCAATTGAACTGATTAAGATGTCGCGGTTCCCCACATGCCCCAACTCGTGCGCCAGCACGCCTTCCAATTCTTCATCATTCAATAAACTCAAAATTCCATGCGTCACCGCGACCGAAGCATGTTTAGGATTACGCCCTGTAGCAAAGGCATTCGGGGATTCCGTAGGAATCACATACAGCTTTGGCATGGGCAATCCAATTTTCTGCGTCAGCCGATACACCGCATCATAAGCACGCGGCAATTGCTCGCGCGTGACCGGTTGCGCGCGATACATCGCCAAGGCAATTTTGTCGGAGAAAAAATAGGAGACAAAATTCATCACCGCGGCAATCCCCAGGGCCAACAGCATCCCATTCTGCCCGCCGAAGGCGCGGCCCAATGCCATCAGCAACAACGTCAAAGCCGTCAGCAAAAAAGCCGTTTTGAATGCGTTTCCCATAGATACTCCAAATACTCAATCTATTAGATGGGGTATACGACCTGCCGGATGCACCCCGCCAAACTAGGCGACAGGCTTGCGTTTCAAGGCACGTTCCAGGGTCTGGTCAAGCGCACCTTTGGCCTTGTTGTACTCTTCCTGAGAAATGCTGCCTTGCTTGTGTTCTATTTCCAACTGAAACAGTTCTTCTTTCAAAGCATCGAGCAACATCGAACCCGCCGGGCCCGGACCGGCGCGTGGAGCAGGCGCCCCTCCTGCCGTGGGACGCCGCGCAGTCATAGCAGTAATAACAGCGCCGAGAGTGAGCGCTAAACCGAAGCCTGCAAGAATCCAAGGCATGGATTTTTGCAGCGGACGCGGTGCCTCAATGGGCGGCCCAAGCCCTCCCCCCGGACGTGCGTCTCGCCCTTGGGGGGCCTGCCCCGAATCCGCATCTCCACCTTCAGCTGCCAGCAAACCTGTGCCGGAAATTTTGAACCCGAGCGCATCCCCTATTTTCGTATTCGACGCTACTTGTGCATTCGTGTCGGGCTCTTTGGGATTATTGATGTTTTTGAACGACGTTCCCTGCGCGGCGGCAAACTGCATGCTCTTGGGAAGCATGACCACGAAGTGCTGAGCTGGATAGAGCAACTTGGGATCAATATTCAGATCGCCAGAATAGTTCATGTGAAAAGCGACTTGAAACATCGTTTCCCCGGGCCGCAAAGGAAAAGTAAACGCATAACGATTTTTCGCGTCCTGCGGCACGGGGGCCAGGTTTAGCGGCTGCCCACCTTCAGTCTGGGCCTCACCCGAATCCACCGTCGCTCCATCGGGCAAATAAAACTCAAAACTTTTGTCGTTCATCTGCGTGCGCGGCGGCTCCGATTTATTTTCCACATAAAACAGCCGCATGCCATCCAACTCATTTCCCTGCGCCTGGAAACGCATTACGTCAGCCGTCACCGCCACGCCTTGAACTTTGCTGGCTACGTCGTAAACCGCCACCTCGACCGAAGTGCTTCCCGGGGGCGCCATGCGGTGGTACGTCACTCCCTGATGGACGACGCGCACCAGATGTGGAGCATTGCTGTCATCCAGCGTGAGACTGAATTTGCCTTTCCCGTCCGACTTGACCCGCGCAGCCTCTTCCATGCCCTGCGCCAGCTTGATGAGAATGACTTCGTCTCCGGCGGAGGGTTTATTGGTGGTGGCATTGGTCACAATGCCGGTCAGGTTTTCAGCAAAAGCAAAACTGCCGAGCAGCAAGAAGCAACTCCAAATTCTGAGCAGAGTTTTCAAACTCTCGCTCCTTTCGGGGAATAGCCGGGCACTTCCAGTCGCGCGATTTCCGCCAGCACGCCCGTAGCTTCGTCTTCCATATTGGCCTTTAAAGACTCGTAATCTGCCTCAGACAATTTGCCGGCCCGGTACTCGAAGTTCAGATCACGCAGATTTTCGTAGACAACTTCCTTGCGCTCGCGCAGATACATCAGCCGGGTTTTGACCTCGCTGTGTTCAACCCGTGACGGATAGAACATATATACCGGCGCTCCTACCGCCAATATCGCCGCAAGCACGAGAAAGAAATACTCAGTCATAATCCGTGTCCTTGCGCACTTGATCCCGATAGGAGTCCAGGCCATCGAGATGAGCAACCCCTCCACCATTCGATGGCGGCCCAATCGCCGGCCGCTTATTCCATATCCGGATCACGAATATTACTGCGACGATACCAAGGAGCAACGCTGCGTATGGCATGATCCACGCCGCCGTGCCGAAGCCTGTAGTAGCTGCGGCCAGCACCACCGTGGGCCCATACTTCTGTACAAAGTCCTGCAATACCAGGCTGTCATTTTCCCCGCGATCCATGGACGCGGCCAGCTCTCCACGCATACGGTCGGAGTACTGACATCCCACATGATTGCACTCCAGCAAAACCTGGTTGCATCCGCACGCGCACATCAGACGATGACCAAGGAAGTTAAAGCGAGCGGAGTCGTCACTCGCTCCCATCAATAACAGAAGTGTCAACAACAGCAACACCAGTTTCCCGCTTGTTTTAAGCCCAGGCACTAGTCTCCCACCGCAACCGCAGGTTCCACGCGGGCCGGCGCTGTGACCCGTACCGGCTGCGCATTGGGCACCATGCAGGAAATCGTACCCAGCACCATGACAAGCCAACCAATCCAAACCCACGGTACCAGCGGATTCAAATGCGCCTTAATGATTGGCCGCCCTGTATCCGGATTCTGCCCTTCGTAAACCAAATAGAGGTCACGCACCATCAGAAAATCCTGCTTCCACGTGGGATATATCTGGGGAATGGTTTGCGGCTGCTGGCTCGCTTTGTAAAAACGTCGTTCAGGATACAGGGTCGTAATATGCTTTCCATCCCGAAGCACATCCATGATGGCCCACTCGTTCCCGTAGTTAGGATTGTCTTCCTGCGTATACGAGCGGCAAACGAGTGTATATGGACCAATGGTCATCTGATCGCCATAGCCCAGTTCCTTCTCTTTGTCTTGATTAAACGGAGTACCGAGAAAACCAATAATCACAATCGCCACGCCGAAGTGCACGATGTAGCCGCCATAACGGCGGGTATTGCGGTGCCAAAGATGGTGCATCGAGCCCAATAATCCCTGCCCGGTGTGGCGTGATATCACACGAGCGCCGCGGATAAATTCGGAACTCACTGTCAGCATGACCAGCGTTGCCAGCATCGCGGCCAGGAGCGAGAACAAATAAGCCACATCTTGCCAAAAATGGACGCCGGCCACGGCCATGATTAAGCCCACAAGCAAAGCGCCGCAGGTCGGCCAGAGAAAATTGCGTTTCAAACTGTCGATGAATGCCTCGTTAGCTGAGAGAGGCCAGGATTCTCCGGGCCTGCGTAAGTGCATCCAGGCCCGTTTCGACTTCTGCTACCGGCCGCATCGCTACTTCCGTTCCTTTCGAGTTGCAGCCCGGAGTCCATCAGGCTGCTCGCGAGCCTCCTGACCCCGTTCGGCGGGACTGTTCCACGGCCTAAATCAGCGGCTGCCGAGCTTCCGCTGCGCGCTCCGTAGCCACCTTCCACGACCTCTTCGTGATGACCGGCGAATACTCCACACCCGAATTTCGCGCCGCTTTACCGCCCAGGCGCGCGATGCCGCCGCCCGCGCCACCCGCATCATCGCGGTTTCGGCATTTACCAGGCACCAGGTGATTTCCCTGCTGGTGCGGAGCCAGCAAAGTCAAAGTCGTCCACCATGGCGTCCGCCAATTGGGCTTCCGCCAGGGAGTCGGAGCGCGAAAAAGTGGTGCTCAATGTCGGAGCGGTCCAGACCCGAAAGAATATCGGCCCGCCTCGTGGAGGCCTTCGATACCGGTGGACCTTCCTGGCGGTTGGTCCTTGCCGGATCGCAGGCTATGCTCCGCCGAATCCATCGCTGTCGCAATCGAGCGAGTCCTTCCCGCAACCGCATCACCGTACCGGGCTACGTCGCCCCTGAAGAGAGCTGGCCCGCTGGTACGCGCGACTGCCTCGATCTTTGCCTTTCCGTCGCTGGATCAGGGCTTCGGGATGCCGTTATTGGAGGCGATGGCCGGCGGCGTTCCCGTCAGTGACTTCCAATCGTTCCGCCCTGCCCGAGGTTGCCGGCGAGACCAGCACTTCTGGTCGACCCGAAAATTGCCGCGCTCGCTCGGAGCTTTACGCTGACTTACGGATCGGCAGGTAATTGCGCCAGGAACTGGCCAACGAGGGGCACGGCGACAGCCAGTAATTCAGCTGGAAAAGAGCCGTCCGAAAACCTGGGACGTCTCTACGGGAGCTGCTCCGGACTGATATAACGGCAAGCTCAGCGGTTTTCTTCGTCCACAGCGATTTCGAGGGCGCGCAGAAAACGGCGGTCCTGAGAAGTAATTTGATCTTGCCGGCGGCTTCAAAATCCTTCTGCAGGCTCTTCCGTCACTTCGGTTGCTTCGTCTTCCTTCATTTCGTCGGCGATTTTTCGTCCCGCCGATTGAACCCGATCGTTGCTTCGAGCACCAGAAACACGTCATATCCGGCTCGCTTTGATCTCGCCGATCGCTTCCGCGATCCGGTCGGACTCGGAAAGGGAATCGTTGATCGCGTTTCCCAATTCCTGCATCAGGTGCTTCAATGGCTCTTCCACAGAATACTCCCTTGCATGGTGGATGCGCCGTAAGCCACGGACGTTCCACCCCTGGGCCTTGCATCCACCCGTTCCGATTGTAGTGGACCTAACCCGGCTTCACAAGCAGAACCGTCTTTTCTATCGGCATTTTGAACGCCGAACCTTAGTGGCAAATCCACGTGTCCGCACTTTGTTACGATAAACATGTGTGGCAGCGACAGGCAGTCCTCACGGGCGGCAATTCGTCAGGCATGTGGTGCCCGCCGTGGTCAAACCGGCGCGGACCTTGTGGAACGAGTCATCGGGTTTCTTTTCTCGAGCTTTGCCACCGTCTTCGGCTTCAAGACGGCCCGGCTCGCGGTTGACTTCACGAAAGGGGAGGATGGAGCGCTGGTCCGGTTGGTGTTATTGCTGGCTTCTGCACTTTAGTTATGGTATGGTTCGGCGTGAATTCCTTTCTCCGGCGCGAAAATCTCGCGATCCTGAGAGGACAAAAACCGCCACCGGCGGGGATTTGCGCTCGCTACCCCAAATCACGTTGCGCCAATTGCTGCAAATCAACCCAAAAACGCAGAACCAAAAATTGGAATCGATTGCGTCCGGTCAAACTCCCGCAACCGCCGCACACCTGTGCCTCCCGTTCACGGGATTGACCGTGCAAATTACTGGGATCTAAAATGGATTGACAGCCGATTCAGTCCAGTCCAGGTGAAGCGGTGAGCCGTATGAACAGCTTCTCGCCTTTCGATCTCCTGTCATTTCCGCGTCTCGGTGCTCGTGTGTCTTCGCCGCGGACCAAAAAGGGACGACCCAAAAAGACCGCCAACCAGGACCAGCGCGAAACCGTCGCCAAGCCGCTGACCGAAAAGGAACGCAAGAAGCGCGAAGCGAAGCTCCGCAAGGAGCTCGAGACCCCCTATCGCAAGTGGCTGAACGAAGACGTGGCCTACATCATCACCGATGAAGAGCGCGCCGCCTTCAAACGGCTGCAGACCGACGAAGAGCGCGAGCAGTTCATCGAGCAGTTCTGGCTGCGCCGCGATCCCACCCCGGATACCGTCGAGAACGAGTTCAAAGAAGAGCACTACCGCCGCATCGCCTACGCCAACGAGCATTACGCTTCGGGTATTCCCGGCTGGAAGACCGACCGCGGCCGCATCTACATCACCTACGGCCCGCCCGACGAAATCGAGATCGCATCCCTCCGGCGGCACCTACGAGCGGCCTCCCGAAGAAGGCGGCGGCACCACCTCCACCTTCCCCTTCGAAACGTGGCGCTATCGCTACATCGAAGATATCGGCAACGACATCATCATCGAGTTCGTCGATCCCACCATGACCGGCGAATACCGCATGACCATGGACCCGTCCGAAAAGGACGCCCTGCTCTATGTCCCCGGCGCCGGCCTGACCCTGATGGAGCAGATGGGCATGTCCGACAAGACCGACCGCTTCAACCGCACCGACGGCACCCACCTCGGCGTCCCTTCGGCGGCGAAACGCAGAAGATGAACGAGTTCAAGCGCCTGGAGACAGTTCGCGAAACTTGCACAAGCCGCCGCCCGCCATCAAGTTCAAGGACCTGGAAGCCGCGGTCAACTCGCGCATCAGCTACAACATCCTGCCCATGAAAGTGAGCAATGAACGGAACCAGTAGACTACACAA
>CAWBXL010000173.1:0-7621 GCA_963792305.1 uncultured Acidobacteriaceae bacterium
AACAATCAGGGGTGTCTTGGTTGCGTCGTCCGGCCGGTAAGCTAATGACATGCCTTCGATACCAAGAACTCCATGACACTGCGGCGTGAGTCCGCCGTTTGCGGTGCGGCCGCCGGACTGATCATAAGCAGGGTTGACGGGGCTTTCGGGCCTTCCCGGCGCTCCCGCATTCGGATCGGCATTAGCTCCCATCGTGCTCGGATGATTCATGGGGCCAATTGCGCCGGGGCTGTCGGCGGGCTTTAGCGCGCCCATCTCCGGCAGTGTTTCAGCGGAAACGCGATCAGGCGCTACCGCTTGGATGGTCAGCTTCAGTGGAAGTTCCCCGCCTTTTTTCAGGACCGCACGTTCAAAAGTGATTCCCAAGACGGAGTTCGGGTCATCATTGGTGCGGGCTTTGGCTTCAGTTACATGACCAATAATTTTCGAACCCTTAGGAATGATGATCTGCCCATCTTCCTTTATCGGTTCCGTCGTTTGCGCGAGTACGTCATCTCCGACCTTGCTCTTGCGCGCATCTACCGGCTTATCCAACATTGCGGGAATCGTGGTGCCTGCCGGCAACGGGCGTGATTCTTGCGCTTGAGCTAAAGGTTGCGCGCAGCAGGTAATCAGGGCGGCGGCAAGCAGGAAAGCGAATACATTGTTCATGACGGATTTTCTCCTGTCACGTGTGCGAGTATGGAAACGGTCAGAATCTCAGTGAAACCATGATACCCGAGCCTGGCAAGTCCACGAATGCGATGCCTAGTTTACGAAAAATATTGGTAAAGGCCTTTGCGGGCTTGCTCATATTATTTTTGATGCCTGAAGAAGGGCGAACGCAAAGCCAACCTGCGCAAGAAGTAAAGCCAATTTCTCCGGCAGCTAGCGCAAACTACCCCGAACTGGTGGACATTACGGCTTCTACCGGAATCCAGTTTGAACATCTTTCCAGCCCGGAACAAAAATTTATTGTCGAGTCGATGAGTGGAGGCGTGGCGCTCATTGACTATGACGGCGATGGCTGGCCTGACATTTATTTCACCAATGCGCAAAGTGTTGATATGGCGCTCCACGGCAAAAAGGCGCGTAGCGCGCTCTATCACAACAACCATGATGGAACTTTTACTGATGTCACCGACAAAGCAGGCGTCGGTTATCCGGGATGGGCGATGGGAGCAACAGTCGGCGATTACAACAACGACGGGCGCCCTGATCTGCTTGTTACTTGCTTCGGTGGCGTTGTTTTATATCGCAACAACCGCGACGGAACTTTCACCGATGTAACCAAAGAGACCGGGCTGGGTGGCGACACACAATGGGCTACGGGCGCGGCTTTCGGCGATTATGACAACGATGGCTGGGACGACCTTTTCATTTCTCACTACGTTGATTTTCATCTCGACAACATGGCAGCATTTGGCTCCAGCGACACGTGTAAATATATGGGGATCGATGTGCAGTGCGGACCGCGAGGACTGAAGGCAGCTCCGGATAATCTTTACCACAACAATAGAGATGGAACCTTTACTGATGTTTCAGTGAAATCTGGAGTGGGTGATCCCGAAAAGCGTTATGGGCTGACCGCGATCTGGTCGGATTTTGACAATGACGGCAAACTGGATCTTTTTGTTACCAACGACGGCCAGCCTAACTACCTCTATCGCGGAAATGGAGCCGGAAAATTTGAAGACGTCGGTTTTTCTTCGGGTGTGGCCTTAAACGAAAATGGCTCGGCACAGGCGAACATGGGTTTAGCTGTCGGCGATTATTTGCATACCGGGCGGATGTCAGTTGTGATCTCGCATTTTGACAATGAATACGCCGCTTTCTATCGCAATGACGGTGAGATGAGATTTACCGACATCTCCACGGCTTCAAGAATTCAAAGGGGGACCAGAGGTTATGTCGGGTGGGGGGATGCTTTCGTTGATTTCAGCAACTCTGGCTGGCAGGATTATTTCCTGGTGAATGGTCACGTATACCCGCAGGTAGACAGCGTTTCATCCAAAGTCCGATACGCTGAACCGAAGTTGCTTTTCTTGAATCAACGCAATGGGACTTTCACAGACATCAGCGCGCAGGCAGGACCTGCGATCCAGACTCCACAGGTGAGCCGCGGTATGGCGGTTGGAGATTTATTCAATGACGGCAAACTCGAGGTAGTCGTCGAAAATCTGGTGGGCAAGCCGATGGTTCTCCGTCCCGTGGGCGGCCCGAAAAATCATTGGGTTAGCTTTCAGTTGGAAGGCGTCAAAAGCAATCGGCTGGCATTGAATGCCCGGGTACAAGTGAGTGCGGGCAACCTTGTACAGTTGGGAGAGGTACTCAGCGGCGGCAGTTATTTGTCGCAGAGCGACCTCCGGCTACATTTTGGCTTGGGCGAGCATCAGCAAGTTGATAAAGCAAAAATCACATGGCCCGATGGCACGGTGGAGACGCTGACCAACCTTGCCGCCGACCACTTCTACTCCATCCGCGAAGGGGCCGGGGTGGTTACCTCTAAGCCTCAAGATACGGTGTCCAAATCTCTTCAAAATTGACTGTGTAGATCTCAATTCCTGCCGATCTGCGCGGACCGAATCCCCCCTTACGAGTTAAGTAAACGATTACCTAATAGCGTTTAGCCTAAATGCATTCAGATTGTTAGTGCCAACCGCATATAAGTCTTGACAAACATTGACGAAGCAGAGTAATTCTCATTCGTCAAGAAAACGCTTACTTGTGGCTGAAATCGATTTCTAAGCGTTGGTTTGAGTGGGGGTTTGCGGATCAAGCATGGGGCAACGATTCGCAACGATATCTTAATAGGGCAGTAAAAACGGAGAAAACTATGAATCGTGAAACGACCCAGGTGCGTCGTCTTCCGAAGGATTCCTCAAACGGAACGTCCGTGTGGGGTACTTCGGCATTTCGGCTCGTCTTTATCGTCATTCTCCTCGCGCTCGGCACAGTAGCCTGGGCGCAGGACAACGCCACTATTACCGGGTCTGTGCTGGATCCGAGCGGAGCCGCGGTTGCTAACGTTTCTATCTCAATCACCAACACCGCGACCGGGCAGGTAAGAGAAACAGTTTCCAATAGCGCGGGCGATTATCGCTTCGCAAACGTAGGTGTTGGTACATACACCCTAACCGCATCCATTACCGGTTTCCAGAAATACACCAAAAAGGGAATCGTGGTGAATGTGGCGCAGACGCAGGAAGCAACCATTAATCTTAGCGTTGGTAGCACGCAAGAGTCCGTGACCGTGGAAGCGGACGCTTTGCAGTTGCAATCGGAAACCAGCGAAGTCAGCAGTCTGATCAGCGGCGAACAGGTCACGCAGATCGCCACCAATGGCCGCAACGTGACGTCGCTGGCATCGCTCGGCATGGGCAAGTCGAACAACCTGCCCTCCTACAGCGGAGCTGTTGCCCTGACTAGCGCCAACGGCATCAGCTTCAACGGGACGCGCAACACCCACAACATCTGGCTGCTGGATGGCGGCGAGCTGAATGATCGCGGCTGCGGCGGCTGCTTCAGTTCACTCCCTTCAGTCGATGCTCTGGCCGAGTTCCAGACGCTCGACAGCAACTACGGGCCTGACTACGGGATCGGTTCTGGCGGAACGATTGCCATGGTTCTCAAGTCTGGAACCAAGAGCTTCCATGGATCTTTGTGGGAGTTTAACCGCAATGAAGATTATCAAGCCAACAACTACTTCCTAAAACAAGCTGGGCAGCAACGTCCGGAATTCCGGTTGAATGTGTTCGGCGGGAATATCGGTGGCCCGATTGGAAAAAAGACGTTCTTCTTCTTCAACGAAGAAGCGCGCCGGCAGATTCAGGGAAGCGTGCCATCACCAACAACTGCGATCCCTGCCGCGAACTTCCCAACACTCGGCCAGGACCTGAACTATGTCACTACTAATGCGAACATAGTTGTTCCTGATACCACAGACCCGGCCAAGTTAGCCCTGTACGCGCAAGATGGCTTGGTCAAAAATACCCCATTTCACGCTGGCGCACCCCCGGAACAATACTGATTCCAGCAAACCTTATCGATCAAAATGTGGTTCGGATGCTGAATGCTGGGACATTCCCGAAACCGAACTCCGGTGCTCAGTTCCTCCTTGCCGTGCCTCAACCGACCAACCTTCGTGAAGAAGTGGCTCGTATTGATCACACTATCAACAGCAAGTATCAGTTGATGGGACATTATCTGCACGATGCAGTTTCGCAAGGCATCTACCCGCCGCTCTGGGGCAACAGTAGTTATCCAACGGTCGGAACAGCCATGAAAAATCCCTCATGGTCGTCCACTATCAAGCTGACGCAAACGTTCACGCCAACGTTGCTCAATGAAACCTCGTTCCTCTTCAGCGGGAACACTATCCACCTTAGTCCCATCACGGGACCTGGCGAAACAACTTTCTCGCAGCCCGATGGATTTGACGCTACCAGCTTGTTCCCGCTGTCCAGTAACAGGCAAGCCCGGTTGCCGGGAGTAACCCTGAATGGTGCGCCAGTCAACGGTATTACGTGGAATCCAAGCTACTATCCCTGGAAGAACTCGTATTTTGGCTATGAGCCCCGCGATGACATGTCGTGGACGCGTGGCCGTCACCAGCTCAAATTCGGTTTTAGCTGGTTGCATGCGGTAAAGAACCAGGAGTTGCAGGCGAACACCAATGGATCGTTCACCTTCAGCAATAATAATTTTGCGAAAGATTCCGTGTTGAACTACCTGCTCGGTGACGCTGATAGCTTTACGCAACTGGATTTCCTTGCCGGCAAACACTGGGTCAACAATAACTACGCGTTTTATGGGAATGACAATTGGAGAGTTACCAATAAACTGACCCTCAACTTGGGACTAAGGTACGAGGTTCTGCCGCACGCATTCGAGCGGTATGACCAGTGGTCGAACTTCATCCCCAGCTCTTACGTAACACCAGCGACCAACCCGGTCCTGACCAACGGAACCATTGATCCTACTCAACTGTCGACGTTCAATGGAAAGCAGTTCTATTTGAACGGAATCGAATTAGCCGGGGTTAACGGCTTTCCTCGCGGTAATGTCAAGAATTACTACCATACGGCTGAGCCGCGAGTCGGGTTTGCTTACGCTCTTGGCAATGACAACAAAACCGTGTTACGTGGAGGCGCTGGAATCTTCTATGAGCGCGTTCAGGGTAACGACGTCTACAATGCAGCCGTAACTCCGCCGTTTGCATTCCAGCCGACGGTGAACAACATTTACTTCTCTAATCCGACTATCAGTGCCAATGACGGTACAGCGCCAGGGCAGTCTGTATTCCCGGCGTCGATTCAAGCTGCGCTGGCATACAACTACAAACCAGGTGGAACTGCAATGTACAGCCTGGGGGTGCAGCGGCAAGTAACTCAATCCGTGATTGCCCAGGTGCAGTACGTCGGCACCAGGGGTTGGAATCAGAGTACGGATATTCCGATCAATACTTTGCCGGACAGCGACCTGGCAGACCGGCAGGCAGTAGCTGGCAAAGTGCCAGATATTGCTAATCCGGGCAAATTTCTGCCGGCCAAAAACGCAAACCTTTTCAGAATTTTCCCAGGGTTCGCAGGTATCACACAGGAGGCGGCCAATACTAACTTTAGCTACGATTCGTTGCAGATGGGAATCCGTATAGAAAACCGTCATGGGCTTACCATGCAGGCGGCCTACACCTGGTCCCACGAAATCGATCTCGTAAGCAATGACCTCAACGCGGTGCAGAATCCATTTGACCTGAGCTATAGCAAAGGGTCAGGTGCATTGGACCGCCGTCACATCTTTAACGTTAACTATGTCTACAGCCTGCCGTTCTTCGCTCACAGCACTAGCAAGGCAGCTCACGGAGTCTTGGGTGGATGGCAGTTCTCGGGAGTGACAGTTTTCCAGGCTGGAGTGCCACTACAGGTCACTTATTCTGGTAGTGATACTTTGGGCTTGGGAGGCGGTACGACCAACCGTCCGGATGTGATCGCACCGATCAAATACCTCAAGAAACCTACTCAGTGGTTTGATCCCAGTTCGTTCGCGGCTCCGGTAGCTGCTTGGGACCCTGCCGCAACTAACGACGGGTTCGGAAACGCCCGTAAAGACACCATTGTTGGACCCGGCCTGTTGAATTTCAACATGGCTTTGTTCAAGAGCATTAACTTGACTGAACGGATGAAGTTCGAATTACGCTTCGAATCCTTCAATACCTTCAACCATGTTCAATTCCTGAATCTGGGCACAACGCAAAACGATGCTGCTCACTTCGGCAAACCGACATCAACCTACGATCCTCGCACCTTGCAATTGGGAGGAAAGTTCAGCTTCTAAAGTTAACTCCGGAACGAGTTAAGGGCGCGGCGGAATATCGCCGCGCTCTTTTTTGTTTGGGCATGAATCAGCGGGTTGCATATGGGATGTCGGGCAAGCGAGAATGCTTGGTGGAGAAGCGTATGAAGGGAGTTGTCACGCTGGGGATCGTTCTGCTCATACTGGCCGGCATATGTTCCTTGTGCCTGGGCCAAACGGCGGACGATCTTCGACAGAAAGCGGCTGCTTTAGAGCAAGCAGGCAACAGCGCGGAGGCTGCGGATACTTGGCGCGCCATTCTAAAGTCCCAGCCTGCCAACGCTGAAGCCTATGCCCACCTGGGATTCCTCGAAGCGCGTCAGGAGCATTACCGCGAGGCTGTACCTCTTTATAAGAAGGCACTGGCTTTGAATCCCGCGATGCCAGGTTTGAAAATGAATCTCGGCCTGGCGCTGTTTAAAGCCGGCGAATTAAAGGAGGCAATTCAAACATTCAAACCGCTGCTCAAGAGTCAGCCTGCAACCTCGCCGGAAGCACAACGTCTTAAGACGCTAATAGGGCTGGCTTACTATGGACAGCAGGACTATGCAGCGGCTGTTCCGTTTCTCAAAGACGCCACCGCCAGTGATCCACAAAACCTGCCTTTCCGTCTTTTCCTTGCGCACAGCTGCCTTGGCTCGAAACAGTATCAGTGCGTGCTTGATGTCTACCGGGAAATCCTGAATTTGAATGCGGAATCAGCCGAGGCCGATATGCTGGCAGGCGAAGCTTTGGACGAGATGAATGACCACGAGGGCGCTACGCAACAGTTCCGCGCCGCGGTCAAAGCAAACCCTCAAGAGCCTAACGTTCACTTCGGTCTGGGCTATTTGTTGTGGACGCAAAACCAATATGAAGAAGCTGCCAAAGAGTTCCAGTCGGAGTTGGCCAACGTGCCCAATCACGCGCAGGCGCTGGTTTATCTCGGTGATACTCATATAAAGATGAATAACTCAGAGGCCGCACTGCCACTTATTAAAAAAGCGCTCGAACTCGATCCACGCATGCAGCTGGCGCATCTTGATCTGGGCATCCTGCATGCAGATGCTGGCCGCAAAGAGGAAGCTTTGCGAGAGTTCAAAATAGCTGTTCATCTGAATCCAAATGATGTGAATGTCCACTGGAGACTGGCGCGGCTTTATCAATCCATGGGCAGGAAGGAAGAGGCCAACGCGGAGTTCGAGAAAACCAAAAGTCTGACCAAAGCAGCGGATGATTCAGTATTCAGTAAACTCAAGAAATCAGAGACCAAAGGTGATCTGGTGGACGGAACTACTCCTGCGCCCCA
>CAWBXL010000174.1:0-6899 GCA_963792305.1 uncultured Acidobacteriaceae bacterium
CGAGCAAGACCAGAATTCTACCAAGTACATAATAACGTTACCAATCGCCAAAAACGGAAGATCAGCAGAAATACAAAAAGGTTGTCTACACTCAGGGAGAGTTCAATCACGTATCCGGTGACAAACTCCAAAGCAGTCGTACGCCCATGCCAGAAAAATACAAACACCGCAAAAGATGCGGCCATGGTGATCCAGGCCAGACTCCACAACATGGCCTCGCGAACTTTCACCACATGGCCACCGCGATGGAAGACCCCGAGGTCGAGGGCCAGCATCGCGAGCACGAATACATTGAAGAGAATCCAGAATAGCGGTTGGTTCAATCAGGACCTTACTATATTTGACCAGAGCATTTAAGTAGCATCTTAAATGAAGTTTGGGGTTAGCTCTATTTTTGCCGGCCGCATTTACCTTTAGCCCAATCGTCCCACTCGCCAAAACCTTTCATCTGGTCATCGAGATGGGTTTCCACTTAATCTGGGAAATCTGCGCCACGTTCAGCTTGGCCCCTATTCTTTCGGGTGAATCGGCAATTGCAAAAGTAATGGCGGCTGCGCCGGCAACATGCTTCTTCAGACGCGCAAGGTCAACCTTGTCGAAAGTGTCCGACATCGCGTGATAGTTGAGCAAATAGTTGTCTTCGTCTTGATTGCAACCAGTGTGGGCACACCTTCGAGCAGGAAATCCACGTGGTCGGTACCCAGAAAGCATCAGTGGTCAGCGTGTCCGCGCCCAACTGTTTCAAAGTGGCGACCAGATTTGTCACATTGGTCACAACATCTTTTCTTCCACCCAGCGAGAATCCTGTGACCTTGCCGATCCCGGAATCGTAGATGACAGCCCCTGCAACCTTGTCCATCTCTTGACGATGGGCCGTGACATACTGCACGAGAACCGATCAAACCTTCTTCTTCTCCTGAAAAAAGAATGAAACGGATACTGCGCTTGGGGCGAACGCCCGAAGCTTTGATTGCGCGCAAAGCATCCACCACCAGTGCCGCATTGCAACCGTTATCGAGCGCACCGGTACCCAGTTCCCATGAATCGAGGTGCGCGCCGAGAACTACATACTCATCAGGTTTATCGCTACCCCGAATCTCAGCCACGACATTGGCTGCGGTAATTGCCCCACCAATCTGATTCGGGATGGAAAGATCGGCTTGCAGCTTTTGGCCAGAGGCCAGCAGACGGGCAATACGATCAGCGTCTTCACGAGCCAGTAAAACCTGCGGAATACCGTCAATCTCGCCATAAGAGGCGTTCGTATGACGATAAAGGAGATCATGCGGACGGCTCGATTGGAATGCGATAGCCAGGGCCTTATTGGCGATTGCGTTTTTCACGGTTTGGCTTGCCCTGGTGTACTCGTCGAAAAGATCTTCCCAGGTCTTCATCTCATTGGAGTGGACCAGCACGATTACACCGGACACGTTGCCAGCCTTGGCAAAGTCTTCGGCTGTGCCCTCGCCCACATCAACAATGCGCACCGCATGCTGTGCCGCCAAAGCCGGAGCCCAGCCGATCGAAATGGCGCGCACTTTGAATTGTTCAGGGGACACCACATTCATTGCGGTCGCGCCCTCTGCCCACGATGCTTGTATGCGAAAGTCTTCCGTGTGCACGGAGTCCGCACCTGCGGCTTTAAAGGCATCCACTCCCCATTGCACGGCCAGTTTTATGGCAGGAGTTCCCGGAACCCGGCCGCCGATTTGATCGGTCAGGTGGGCCAAGTTTGTTTCCAAAGGCGATGGTTTCAGGGCTTCATCTATCACCCGGTTCACTGCATCCTGAGCGATTGCCGGAGCTAGAGAGATAGCCAGCAGCACAAAGCAAAGTATGGTTTTACGCATAGGCTGTTGATTAGAAACCAGAAACAGCAAAAGGAAAAGGGATGGAACCGTATTCGACTCTTTTGCGTATCTCTGAGGGTCAGGGAGAGAACTATGCGCAAAACATTGTTGCCTTTGTCACTTCTGGGTATGGTTGTATTTGTAGCTGCCTCCGGCAGCGCACAAAAGAAGGACGCCGCCTCCAAACCGGCTCAGGATTCGGTGGTTATCACATTCAAAGATGGCCATAGCCAACGTTACCCGGTCGCAGATGTCGCCAGGATTGAATTTGAATCCGCCAATGCTGAAACTACGGATTCAAGTACCGGACATTTCTTAGGCAAGTGGAAGGTCGGCGACGGAATGGGCGGAACTTTCTTTATCACGCTGGAGCGTGATGGCAGGGCTTATAAAACCTTCGGCCATGACCACGGAGGATGGAAGGTAGTGGGTGACGAAGCACGCATCACCTGGGATGATGGCTGGCGAGATGTAATTCGCAGGGCCGGCAACCGTTACGAAAAGGTGGCCTTTCATCCGGGAAAAACTTTTTCTGACGCGCCAGACCATATAGCAGACGCCAGCAGTACCGACCCGATTTAAGTTGCTCGAATTTGTGCGGAGAGCTTACTTGGTGTCGAGTAACCGTACCGTCTCCAGAATTACACTGCCGCTAATTTGCAGGCTGTTCCCGCTGAGCTTATCGATCGTGTCCTGCGGCGTGTGCCACAACGCATTGCCATATCCGTAATCAAAGTCAATCAAATCAGCGCAAGGTACTCCACGCTGGACGAACGGCGTATGGTCATCCTCAGTTGCAATTTCCCGCGCAAAAAAATGTGACTGGTAGCCCAGTTTGGTAGCTGCTTGCAGGACCAGGTCTTCGAGCCAGGGAGTAGAGTTCCGTTCGCGATCAATGTTCAGGTCAGCATCACCGAGCATGTCGGCAACAATCAGGGCCTTGATCTTTTTCAGCGTGCCATCTTTCTGCCACTTGTCGGCGAGATGACGCGTGCCGTACACACTGTCAGCCGCAGTCCAACTGTTTATCGCCTCTTCCCCATCGGTCCAAACCAGCCAGATGCTGTAGCCCTCACGCTTCTTACCGCGAAGTTCGTCGGCCAGCTCCAACAAAATCGCGGTTGAAGAACCGCCGTCATTGGCGCCGACGTAACCGGTGTTTTGTAAGGGATAGTTTGTATCGTAGTGCCCGGCGATTACGATGATTCCATCACGCGTGCCCGGGTATTTTGCAATGATGTTTCGCACGGGAAGCTTGCCTGCGGGAGTGTCCGCAGTAAACGCATCGTCCTCGATTTGATCGCCTTTAAGGTGCGTAACGATATAAGCCTCAAGTTTTTTGTGATTGGCGCTCCCAATGGGACGCGCTCCGAAAGCAATTGTTTCCTTAACGTACCGCCAGGCACGCGTCGAATTAAAAGATGACGGAGGTGCAGAATCAGCTGCCGCGGAAGCGGGACCTGGAGTCGCTGGACTGGCCGCCGTAGATGCAGCCTCCGCATTCTGCTGATGTGAGCAGGCGAAAAGAAACAATGCTGCAACCAGTGGGATTACAAGTCTGAAATTTCGGTGCAGGCGGTCAGATATTGCCGTAGTGGAACTACGGTCGTCCATTATTGGTCCTTGCGCGCCTGACGGGCCTTACGCTGTTTGGGGTGTACAAACCACGCAATGCCAATGCTTAGAACATACAGAAGCACCATGGGCGCAGCAAAGACGCACATATTCATAATGTCCGTGGTGGGGGTAATAATGGCTGCAATCGTAAAAATACCCAGAATCGAATAGCGCAGATTACGCCACATCCATCCCGCGCTCACCACACCCATCAGGGAAAGAAAGAAAACCAAAATCGGAAGTTCAAACACCACTCCCAAACCCAGAATGATGGTCAAAAACAAATCGGTGTACTCCCCGATTGTGATCATGGGTTGGAACTGGTTGCCGTATTCAATGAGGAACTTCAGCGCCTGGGGATAGACCAGCTTATAACCAAAGACAGCGCCGGAAGCGAATAGAAGGATGGTTGATCCCATGAACGGCATGACATAACGCTTTTCATTCCGGTACAAGCCGGGCGAGATAAACGTCCAGACTTGATAAAGAATGAAGGGAGAAGCCACAAATATGCCGGCCATGAAGCCAATTTTCAAATACAAATTAAAAGGCTCAGTTGGACTTAAGAAGACCAGCTTCTCGGGCAAATTATGTTCATGCAGTACCTGCACGATGGGCTTCTGCATGAGCGCGTAAATCCGCTCCGCATATCCCCAGCAGAAGAAAAAGGCCACTCCGACCGCAACAATCGAATAAATAATTCTGCGGCGTAGTTCCTCAAGGTGCTCGAGGAAGCTCATTGCAGGCAGACGGTGTTCCTGCTCGTCCGGGGGAAGCTCTGCCACCATTTCAGGCATCGTGGACCTGCGATGGCACTTCCGCCGAATCGGTTGCAGTGGGTAATGATCCCGCGGCCACTGAGCCTATAGGCTCAGAAGAAGGAGGGAGGATGGTCTGGACATGTTCCTCAACATCAATCTTGTTGATCTCAGATTGGATTTGCGACTTGAATTCGTCGGAAGCACGTTTAAATTCGTTAAGCGCACGCCCCACCTGACGGCCAATCTCCGGAAGCTTCTTAGGGCCAAAGATGAGAAGGGCCAAAAGGAACAAAAAAATCATCTCTGAAAAACCGAGATTCATGGGTTCATCATACTGCGGTTGCGGCATATGGGCAAAGTGAATGAGAACTTTGCTCCGAGACAAGGTCTTGGAAAGAGAACCTTTGCTCCCGCCCGACGCATCTTAAAAGGCAGGTTTCACCGGAAGTTTGCCCTGTTTGGCCCCCAGTTACCGATGGCACCGAAAGGTAATTTGAGGAGCTTGTGGGGGGTGTTATACTGCGTAAAATTAGTGTGTTCTGGAGGGGTGTAACCTGCTCCGGAAAAAGGAATTTACTGATGGCCCGTAGTTCTCGCACCGTCATAGTATTGGTTTTGTTTCTATCCGTTTGCGGATATTTGGGGCTGCTGTTTGCACAGCGGACTCCAACGGCAGCAACCGCCAATGGCGACGCCGATGTCCGCGACAGCCTGAACCAGTTTGCAGAAGTTTACAAAGTGGTGGAAGAGAACTACGCCGAGCCGGTCAATCCGGATAAAGCCATCTATAACGGCGCCATCCCGGGCATGCTGCATGTGCTCGATCCGCACTCCAATTTCTTTGACCCCAAGTCCTATTCCCTGCTGAAGGAAGATCAGCGCGGCAAGTACTACGGCGTGGGAATGACCGTCGGCCCGCGCAATAACAAGGTCATCGTTATCGCGCCGTTTGTGGGGACTCCGGCATACCGCGCAGGTATTCGCCCCGGCGACATCATTATCGCTGTTGATGGTAAGCCCACCGACAACATGACTACCGGCGATGTCGCGGATTTGCTCAAGGGACCCAAGGGGACCACGGTCCACATTACAGTTCTGCGCGAAGGCGCTGATAAGCCGATTGAATTTGCCGTGGTACGCGACGAGATTCCACGCTACAGCGTGGACCTGCATTTCATGATTCGTCCCGGCATCGGCTACATGCACGTTTCTGGTTTCAACGAAACCACCGAGCATGAAGTAGCCGCCGCGCTGGATGAAATGGGAGATTTGAAGGGCCTGATTCTCGATCTCCGCCAGAACCCCGGCGGAGTTATTGAGCGAAGGCGTCGGAGTTGCCGACAAGTTCCTGCGCAAGGGCCAGGTGATCGTTTCCCACCACGGGCGCAGTTCTTCCCGAGAAGCGTTATGTGGCGACACACGGCAACGGCGGCAAAGAATATCCGCTGGTCGTGCTGGTAAACCGTGGAACTGCATCGGCGGCTGAGATTGTTTCCGGCGCCATTCAGGACCATGATCGCGGCCTGATCGTCGGCGAAACCACATTCGGCAAAGGATTGGTGCAGACGGTTTATCCACTGTCTGAAAACACCGGCCTGGCGCTGACCACGGCCAAGTACTACACGCCTAGCGGACGCCTGATTCAGCGCGACTACACGAATGTTTCTCTTTACGATTACTACTACAACCGCGACAAAGTTGATGCAGGCAGCCGGCGACCACGAGGTAAAGCTGACTGACAGCGGACGCACGGTTTACGGTGGCGGCGGAATTACTCCTGACGTCAAGATTGATCCCGTAAAGAGCAACAAGTTCCAGGACTCGATGCTCCAGCACTATGTGTTCTTCAACTTCGCCAAACGCTACGTAATCACCCATCATCCTGCCGAGGAGAAAATTCGAAGTGGATGATGCCATGATGAACGAATTCCGCAAATTTATCGACGAAGAAAAAGTCCAATACTCGGAAGCAGACATGCTGGAAAACAACGAATGGGTCCGGGCCAATATCAAGAGCGAAATCTTCGTGGATGCCTTCGGGCAGCAGGAAGGCCTCAAGGTACGGGCGGAAACCGACCCTCAAATTGTGAAGGCTCTTGAACTCTTGCCGCAAGCCAAAACATTGGCGGAAAATGCGCGCAAGGTAATCGCGGAACGCACTGGCCATCCAACATTGAGCCAGTAAGTGCAACTTGCAACGCTTTGATTTGCTTGACCCTGCGCCAAATCGCGCAGGGTCAAGCTTTTACCGAGTGTATGCCAACCGTTAATTTACAGACCATTTCGCGCATTTCTCCCCTACAATCTCTTCTGAAACATGATAAAAATCTGGGTGCTGGCGGCTGTGTTTTCCCTGATTACAGGCTGGACAGACTGGCGCTCGCGGCGGATTCCCAACTGGCTGACAGTACCAGGACTGGTGGTTGGAATACTCGCGAATTTAATCATTTTCGGTTGGGCGGGATGTAAAACAGCCTTGATGGGAGCCGGGCTGGGACTGCTTCTGCTTCTACCTTTTGTAGCAATTCGCAGCTTAGGGGCAGGAGATTGGAAGTTGGTTGGTGCGCTGGGAGCATTTCTTGGCCCGCAGCGCCTTCTCCTGGTGCTGTTAGGAACGATCTTCGTGAATGGCATTATGGCAGCGATCCTCATCATATGGAAACGGCGGGTG
>CAWBXL010000175.1:0-13368 GCA_963792305.1 uncultured Acidobacteriaceae bacterium
CCATCCCGGTTGCTGGATGCATGACCCTCACCACGCCCTCGCACTGCACTTCCATATTAGAGAGCTTCAGGGACAACACCACACCCATGCGTTCAGGAAACGCAGACCGCGTTTCCACATAACATCCGCCCAAACTAAGGTCGGTCAGTTTGCATTGCAAAACAGGCTCTAAGGCTTCATGCGGCATGGTCTCCGCGCTGACCGCAATCCATTTCTTAAGTCCCACGCGGAAATCTTCCGCTAAATCAATAAATCGCACACCGGACTGGCCATTCGTATTCGCCCAAGCAATCTCGCAGCGCCCGCTGATCTCCGAGCCGCCTTCCGGCAAGCTGAAGTGAAAGTTGAATTGTGCTCCCTGGATCTGTGGCTGCGAAACCATTACCTCCATGCCGTTCTCGCTCAGCATGAGCATGATGCCTTCAATTTCTTGACCATCATCCTTCTTCAACCAGGCAGGGGCTTGTACCGGCACCCGCAAAGACCGCCGCCGCTCACGTTTCATGATGGCTACAGCCGCACGCAAGCTGACTTCCGCCTGCTCCACGGTGACCGGCTTATACAAAACAAAATTTGCCCCTGCACGAAAGGCAATTCGAACCTTGGTTTTGTCGCTGAGTAAAGCTGCGGTGATGGAACTGGAACCGGCAGAAGCCTGGTAAGCCTGCTGAAGAATTAAAGTGGCCGACGCCGGGTCGTCAAAATCCACCACTACCGCGTCAAACTTTTGTCCTTTGAGCCGCCCCAGTGCGCTCGAATGACTGCAAAGTTGCACACTAAGGCCGAAGCCGGTCAGTACCTGCTTGAGCGGCGCGACCGTAGCATCGTCTCTGGTAACAACTAAGAGTGCCTGAAAACTCATATAACCCCGGGCTGGGGACTAGTTCTTTCTTTTGGGATCAGGGCCAGCGGGGAGCTGTCTTCCCAGGTTTTGCTCCGCCTTGGGCGGAAGCTTTGGCTGCCATTGCTTCAGGGGCTTCGTCTTCACCCAGCACGCTGCCATCATCTTCGGAATCGCCCATCAAATGCGCGACTTCACGAAGTTTATCGGCGGCCTGCTGCAACAGCTCGATTTCCTTGGCAATTTTGGCTTGTTGCGCCTGTTTGCTGCGCAGAACCTCATTGATATCCTTCATACGAACCCCCTGCACTGAAATTTAAGGAGTAATGCGGGTAGGGTCAATTGCTATCCCTATTACGTTGGTTACGAGCGTAATCACCCCGCCCGATTACCCGGTTTGCACCTAACTCCATGACGAAAAACAGCTTTCGATTACAAATACCCCTACTGATACCCTCGTGGCCCCCTGGTGCTAGGGTACTGGCACTTTAGTGGCATTGTCCGAATTCCTGCTATTTCGTATGTTGTCTGTGAGCAGACTTCGGGGGAGGGCTGTTCGGGCGTCTCAAGATCCGAAAGGATTTTGGGACGCTTCTTATTTTCCGGCTCAATTTTAAGAGATGTCGTCCCTGCCGGGGATACATCGGGACTGTCAGAGTCGCTAAGGCTTAACTTGCGGTTAGCCCGTTACAGCCCCGCTGTCGTCACTGGTTTGGGGCCTCAGTAGTGCAGGCGGCTTTGCGCCATTTGCGGCCGAAAGGTGTGATATGCTCGCGCAAATGGCACGATTGGCGTTGCAATACGTATTCGCCGCACTGCTTGCATTGCTCTCAGCGCAGGCGGTGGTTCCTTCCGTACGTGTCGTAGCGACAATCGAAATAGTCTGCCATCCCGAGGCGGAAGCGGAACAGGAGATCCCTCGCAAAGCGCGGCTCGTTCCGGCAGACGCGCCGGTTCGGCCTTCAGCAGTAACCTACGTATCGCGGACCCAGCCCGAGCCGGACGCCTCAGTTCTCTTTCAACGCCCCCCTCCCGTATCCTCCCTTTTCTCGTAATCACTACGAAAGGGAGGAGACCTGTGTGTTTAGAAACTTACTGCGTCTTTTTGGATTCCGGGATCGCGAGTCTGAAGATCAATTGCGCGCGATTGCCCAGCGTCGACAAGAGCTCTCTGAGCTAACCGACGATCAACTCAAATCTGCTGCAAAAGGTATAAGCCGGAACGCTGGCGTTGTGGAAACATTCGCGCTGGCGGCGGTGATCGCAGAGCGTGTGCTCGGACTGCATATGTTCGACGTGCAGATCCTGGGCGCGCTGGCACTGCAACGCGGACACATCGCAGAGATGAAGACCGGCGAAGGCAAAACGCTTGCGGCTGTGCCTGCCGTGATTTGGTACGCGCTTCAGGGCCGCGGCACTCATGTGCTAACGGCCAACGACTATCTCGCTCGCCGCGACGCACTGTGGATGCGCGAGATTTACGACTCGTTCGGTCTTTCCGTCGCCCATATCTCGCAGCATATGCCCCCGGAGCAACGCCGTGCCGCATACCTCTGTGACGTGACCTATGCGACTGCAAATGAAGTCGGCTTCGACTACCTGCGGGACGGTTTGGCGCGAAGCGCGGAAGAACTGGTCCAGCGGCCGTTTGCATTCGCGGTCATCGACGAGGCCGACTCGATCTTGATCGACGAGGCGCGCATCCCGCTCGTCATAGCCGGGCGGAGTGCCCGAAGATTCCGCAGTTGCATACCTGCGTGGACTCAGTGGTGGCCGGGCTTCGCTCCAACGTTCACTACTCGCTGGATGAGTTCGCGCGCAATGTGCAGTTGACCGATGCTGGCATCCAGCAGGTGGAGGCGGCTTTAGGCTGCGGAAACTTGTTCGATGAAACAAACCTTCACATTTTGACAGCCGTGCAGGACGCGTTACATGCCCATGTGCTCCTAAGACGCAATGTGGACTACGTGATCAGGAACGGCTCTATCGAATTGGTAGACGAGTTTAAAGGCCGCATCGCCGAGAACCGCCGATGGCCCGCCGGGCTGCACTCCGCCGTTGAAGCAAAGGAACGTCTGCGGCTGAAGACACAGGGGCGCGTTCTCGGTTCGATTACAGTACAGAGCCTGACCCGATTATATGAGCGAATCTGCGGCATGACCGGCACCGCCGCGACGCAAGCCGAGGAGTTCTGGGACGTATACAAGCTACCGGTAACGGTGATTCCGACGAATCGGCCCGTTATTCGTCAGGATCTCCCCGATATCGTATTATGCGGACAAAAAAGCGCGGAGTCGAGCGCTCGCAGAAGAAATTCGAAAGGTCCACGAGACAGGCCGTCCTATTCTGGTAGGGACGGCAAGCGTGGAGGAGTCGGAGGAATTGAGCGATCGCCTGCAACTGGCCGGCATCCAGCATTCGGTTTTGAATGCAAGGAACGACGAGGCGGAAGCGGAGATTATCGCCCAAGCCGGCGCGCTCGGGGCAGTGACAGTTTCCACCAACATGGCGGGGCGGGGCACCGACATTCTGCTGGGAGGGAATCCGCCAAAAGATCGTGAGCAGGTGGTTGAACTCGGCGGCCTGTACGTCATGGGCACCACTCGCCACGAGGCGAGGCGAATTGACAACCAACTTCGCGGCCGAGCGGGACGGCAGGGCGATCCGGGCACGTCCCGCCTTTTCATTAGTCTTGAGGATGACCTGCTGGTGCGTTTCGGAATTGCAGAGAACCCGGATATCGAGAGCGTACAGCGCACGGCGGAAGGCCAGAATCTTGAGATTCGAAAGATGCTCTGGAAATACGACTGTGCCGTTGAACATCACCATCGCGAAACGTACGCCTTGCGCCGCGAGATTCTGCTGTCACCTGGCTGGAGCCTTCGTTCGTTGCTGCCCGAAGAACAATATTTGCAACTAGTCCAAGCTGTCGGTAAAGAGGAGCTGAAAAAAACCGGGCGTCAGCTGGCCCTGGCCATCCTTGACGAACTGTGGGCCGACTACCTCGCGAATGTTGCGGAACTGAAGGGTGGCATCCATTGGGTTTCGTGGGGCGGTCGTGATCCGCTCTATGAATTCTTGACCGGCGAACAGTCGATCTATGCGGATTTCCATCGGCGCCTGACCGAAGAGGTTGCCGAAGCGTTTGCGACCGCCGAGATCCAGAATGGCGTGATCTATTTCAAGAACCGAAAGCGGTTTGATCGCGGAACCACTTGGACATACATCACTACCGACCAGCCTTTCGGAACTCTGGGCGAGCGAATCATAAAAGGTCTGAGTAGAAAATTCTCGAAAAAGTGAAAGGGGAAGAATGCCGATTCATTTGTGGAATGTTCTACCGAGAATTAATAATCCAGTGCTGGTGCGATGGCCTTTCGGCGATCACCGATGATCACCGCCGAATATTGAAATCCCTCGACCCTAGGATGGTAGGCAATACTGATGTGGACTTTCCACGAAGTTGGTTGTTGGACAAAGCGAAGTAATTCGATCGTGTAATTCGGCTACCCTCCGGCAACCGTCCCCACCGCAGCTTCTAAAGGTATCCTTATGTGAAACGTTGTCCCCACCCCCACCTCACTGTCAAACCAAATCTGACCACGATGAAGATTGACGACCACGGAATGGGCCAAGGCCAATCCTTGGCCAGTACCTTTCCCCACCTCTTTGGTAGTAAAAAAAGGCTCAAAAATACGTGAGCGTATTTCCGCAGGAATGCCTTGCCCGCTGTCCTGAATATCAATTTCCGCCCAGGGATTATTTCTTCGTGTTGCAATCGTGATCTTTCCTTTCTCCGCGGAATTCTCCCCCAGCCGGTCGGCAATTGCATGCGCGGCATTCACGATCAAATTGAGTACCACCTGGTTCAATTCGCCGGACAGGCAGGGAACCAACCCCAATTCGGGGTCAAGCTCTGCCTCCAGGTCGGCCACATATTTCCATTCATTCTTGGCCACGGTGATGGTGGTCTCAATTGCCTTATTAAGGTCAACTCCCTTTTTCTCCGCCGAACCCGGATGTGAAAACTCCTTGATCGCCCGCACAATTTTTGCCACCCGTTGCAGTCCTTCCTGCGATTGATCAATGGCACTGGGAATTTCTTTCAACATGAATTCAATATCCGCCTTTTTGCTAAGGCGATCGAAGGTAGCCAAAAGTTCCTGCGACACCGGCTCCCGTTCAGCCGCCAGTCTTAATTCCATGCTGCATTGAAGCAGATTGGAAAGGTCCTGCCATGAATCTTTGAGGAAACGTACATTGTCGCTCACATACTGCGTAGGTGTATTGATCTCATGCGCCACCCCAGCGGAAAGCTGCCCAATCGCCTCCAGTTTCTGCGCCTGGCGAAGTTGTTCCTCGAGCTGTTTGCGCTCGGTGATATCCGCGCCGGTAACAATAAACGCGGCGCCCGCGTTGTCGTGCAACGGTGGCAGTCGGCGTATATTCAACCCCAAAAAACGGGTTTTTCCCTCGCGCAGAAAACAAAGGTTGTCGCAGCGGTAAGTGTTTTCCGCTTGAAGCCAGCGCGTTATTTCATTCTGAATGTCGGGATGCAACCAATTAATTCCGCAATTGTAAATTGGTTGCCCAACAACGCTCTGGGCGGATGCCCCCAGGCTTTTAGCGGCAGTCTGGTTCCAGCGGGTAATGGTCCCCGCACTGTCCAAACCAATAAGAATGGACGGGATTGATTGAAAAAATAATTCCGTTTCAGAGTATGCGGCTTGCAGTTTTTGCTCCGCCAGAATGCGGTCATCAATCGGCCGTGCAACCACTACAACTCCATCTACGTCTCCCGCAGGATTACGCATCAGGGCGTGATGGGCTTCCAGATGCTTCCATGCACCCTTCTTGTGTTGCATTCGCAGCTTGATGGTGGTGGGAAGACCGCGATGCACCAGATCATCAATCGTCCGCTCCAGTAATCCGCGATCATCCGGATGGACCATCGGTATCACTTCGCGGCCTTCAAGTTCGGTCGGTTCATAACCCAGATAGTCCCGGTGAGAAGGGTTGGCATATTTCCATTTATTTTCGTCGTCCAAGACGAAAATCAGATCGTTTACATTGCTGGTAATCGCGCGGAGGAAGGATTCACTGCGTTGCAGTGCCCGAGCCAGAATGACCTGAGATCCCTTTTCCAGGCGAAGCTGTAGCTCACGCACATCCACCGGGCTGGGCAGGCAATCATCGGCGCCGGCTTCCATGGCAGCAACCCGGCTTAATTTTTCACTCCAACTGGCGAGAAAAATGATGTAAGTGAAATGATGCCGGCGTGACCCGCGTAACTCGCGACACAAATCTATGGCTGGTAGTCCTGCCATATTCGCGTCAAGCACCGCCAGTTGCGGCGCATCTTCTTTTAGCAGGATGTTGCGGGCTTCAAAGCCATCATCAGCAACCACGATTTGATATCCCATTTTGGACAACAGAGATTGTAAATGGCTGATAGTTGGTGAATCCCCTTTGCCTAACAGCACTTGCGGATGCTGCTGGGAAGTCCCCTGGTTTTTGTCTGGCGCAGACATAAGCCGTACTGAGGCAATCGGCTCAAGGGTTGATTTCTTTAGGCAATACTATGGTTTATGGGCAGTCTAAAAGTAGCTTTCCTTCGCTCCAAATGTACGTCAAAATTAAGGACAGCCAATTTGTAGGGGCACTGTGAAGCCAGCATCAAAGTGGGAAATTTTTAAGTCGGTGGATGTAACTCAACCACAGCGCAGGGGACTACATGTTTCTCTGCTGATGCACCTGTTGCTGGTCGCATGGATGCTGTATCCATCCACTCCCATCTTTGTAAGGCCATCCACAACCCTGGCAGGGAAAAACGGTACTTCCACGGTGTACTTTTCTTTCCCATCGCAGAGCGCTACGACAACGGTGGCGCAGGAACTCAACACCGAGGAAAACCGTCATCTTTTGTTGCCGACAGTCCCAGCCAAAAAAAAAGAAATTCGCAAGCGTCCGAACTTGGCCCGCACGCCACAGGAACTGCATGAAACCGAGTCAGCCCAAGCGAATCAACCCCCAGCCGGCTCACTCTACGGATCGCTATCTTACGGCCAATCCGACGGAACAGAAGTACGCCCAGCCATCCGGGTCTCCGGCTCCGAGCCGGCAGTTTATCCATGGGACTTAGGTAACGCCCCGGAAGGCAACATCATCGTGGAAGTCACAATCGATGAACGGGGAAACATTATCAACAAGACGGTCCTGCAAAGCCTAAATCCAACCATTGACCACAAAGTATTAGCAGCATTGGAAGATTGGCACTTTATTCCTGCCCTGCGCGACGGCGACGCCATCTCTTCGAAGCAGGACATCTACTATCACTACCCGGTCCGTAGATAGTAGCGTTTTTGGGTAGGGCACGAGTTTCCATTCGTGCCACTAAAGTATGAACCTCGAGCCGCGCTTTACGCTCGAGCGGGATAATTCTGATTACGACTAGCAAAAAGACGAATGGTCAAAACCTTGACATGATTCAACGTCCCAGCTAGAGTTATATCCGTTCAGCCATACATCCAGAGCGAGTTGATGAGCGAGACCACCCTAGTACGCTTGGTAGTACCTGTAGTAAGCGTACGAGTACGTGTCTCCGCCGCCTCGGTCGGGATGGACTAAAGAGCTGAAATAGAAAACAAAAAGCTCCCAAAACCCACCTGCCAGAGGCTCTGGCTAGGTGGGTTTTCTACGTTGGGGAGGAATTCAGTGAGGTAAGCCTAAGTTCAGGTAATTACCGTAAACTGAATAGTTAATAAAACACCTGTCATCCCGAGCGAAGTCGAGGGACCTTGTGTTTAGCCGGCTAAATTTAATGAACTGACCGCAATTAAACTTAAAGAGGCCTTATGGCAGAAGAAAAGAAAATACTGACCGGATCACGAATCCTGTGGGAGTGCCTGGAGCGAGAAGGCGTCCACACCATCTTCGGCTACCCCGGAGGCGCAATCCTCCCAGCCTACGACGCGCTCAAGCACAGCAAGATCCACCATATTCTGGTGCGCCACGAGCAGGGAGCCACCCACATGGCCGACGGCTACGCCCGAGCCACTGGCGGAGTGGGTGTGGCAGTCGCCACATCAGGCCCCGGTGCGACCAACATGGTGACAGGCATCGCTACCGCCATGATGGATTCCTCTCCCATCGTCTGCATCACCGGCCAGGTCGGCAGTAAATTGCTGGGCTCCGACGCATTTCAGGAAACCGATATCACCGGTGTCACACTGCCCATCACGAAGCACAATTATTTAATCACTCGCGCTGATGAAGTCGCGAGCGTGGTCCGCGAAGCTTTCTACGTAGCAAAATCTGGACGCCCGGGCCCAGTCCTGATCGACATCACCAAAGACGCACAGCAAAGCAACGCCGAATTTGACTGGGAGGCCGCCGCTCCAAAAATGCGCGGCTATCGTCCTGACCTGTCGCCGGCGAAAGCGGAATACGTCAAGGCCCTTGATCTCATCAAGAACGCCAAGCGCCCGCTGATTCTGGCCGGACACGGCATTATTCTCTCCGGTGCAGAAATGGAAGTGCAGATGTTCGCCGAGCGCGCCAGCGTCCCAGTGGCCATGACATTGCTAGGTTTGGGCGCACTACCCGCATCGCATCAACTCAACCTGGGCATGATGGGAATGCACGGAGAAGCCTGGGTCAATACTGCAATCCAGGAAGCCGATTTGCTTCTCGCATTCGGCATGCGATTCGACGATCGTGTGACCGGCAATCTAAAAACTTACGCGCCAAATTCCAAAAAAATTCACATTGAAATCGATCCTGCAGAAATCAACAAAAACGTAAAAGTGGATGTCCCGTTGGTCGGAGACCTCCGCAAAATCCTGCAAGAATTATTGCCGCACGTCGAAGCAATCGACCGCCGCGAGTGGACCGCCAGAATCAACGAACTAAAAGGAGACTCCGCCGTACGTGACATCCAAAATCTCCCCGACAGCGGCCACCTATACGCCGCCCACGTAATCAACGACCTATGGCGCGAAACCCGCCACAGCGACTCGATAGTAGTAACAGACGTAGGTCAGCATCAAATGTGGGAGGCGCAGTATTACAAGCATGAGACTCCGCGATCGCTGATTACATCGGGTGGGTTGGGGACCATGGGGTTTGCGCTTCCGGCTGGGATTGGGGCTAAGGTTGCTCGGCCTGAGGCTGAGGTTTGGGTTATGCCTGGGGATGGTGGTTTCCAGATGACTATGTGCGAACTGGCGACTCTTGTTCAAGAAAATATTAAGGTGAATATTGCCATCATCAACAATGGATTTCTTGGCATGGTGCGGCAGTGGCAGGAATTTTTCTATGACAAGAATTACGAGGCTACGCCTCTCATCAGTCCTGATTTTGTTAAGTTGGGCGAGGCTTATGGGATCAAGAGCTATGCAGTGAAACGGCGGAGCGAAGTCATTCCTACCGTGCAGGCTGCTCGCGAGCATAAGGGGCCGGTGCTGATTGATTTCCAAGTGGAGAAGGAAGACACCGTTTATCCGATGGTGGCTGCTGGGGCATCGTTGCATGAGATGATCCGGCGTCCGAATCCGTTGATGGAAACTGGGGACGACGAGTAGAAAAATCAGCTTTTAGCTCTTAGCTGTTAGCTGAACCCCAAAGACAAATGCAAAAGCTGTAACCGCAGAGAAAATTTGAGGGAACCATGCTGCATACATTAGTTGTTTACGTTGAGAACAAACCCGGAGTCCTGAATCGTGTCGTGTCGTTATTCAGACGCCGTTCTTTCAATATCGACTCACTCACGGTTGGGCGCACGGAAAAGCCGGATGTCTCTCGCATGACCATTGTTGTCGAAGCGGATGATGATCAGGCGCGGCGAGTTGTGGCTAATGTCTATAAGCTGATCAACGTGCTGCGCATCGACGACGTCACCAATGAACCTGCCGTCACCCGCGATCTGGCGTTGATTAAAGTGGGGGCCCCGCATGAGCAGCGGTCGCACGTTCTCGAGTTGGCGAATGTTTTCCGGGCGCGTGTGGTTGATGTTGCGCCCGAATCGCTGACTGTTGAAATTACCGGCGACGAGGATAAAATTGACGGCTTGCTGGAAGTGCTGAAGCCTTATGGGCTGCTGGAAGTTGTCCGCACGGGGATTGTTGCCATGCGCCGCGGCGCCAAGCTTTCTACGGAAGCTAAGCCGACCGGTCCGGATGTTATCGAAGACGGCAACGTCTCATATTCAGTTTAACAGTTGTAGTTGTGCCGTCTCTTCGGGACTGGCTCGATGCTTTGTTGACCCGGCACTGCCGTGCCGGGCTTTCACATGCCGCCGCTACGCGGCTGGTTTGTTTAAGACTAACTTTCTTTGTTCAGAACTAACTTTCAAGGAGCCACAATGGCGAAGCTTTACCACGACGCAGATGCAGACATCACATTAATCCAGGGCAAGAAAGTTGCCATCATCGGATATGGCTCGCAAGGCCATGCCCACGCCCTCAACCTCAAAGACAGCGGAGTCGATGTCCGTGTTGGTCTTCATGCTGGCAGCGCTTCGAAGGCCAAGGCCGAAGCGGCCGGCTTAAAAGTTTCCAGCGTCTCTGATGCTTCGAAGTGGGCGGATGTGATCATGGTTTTGATCCCAGACCACACGCAAGCCGATGTCTACAAGAGCGACATCGAGCCGCACCTGACAAAAGGGAAGACGTTGATGTTTGCTCATGGGTTTAACATTCGCTTCGGCGCGATCACTCCGCCGAAAGATGTTGATGTCAGCATGATTGCACCTAAGGCGCCAGGACACCGCGTCCGCGAAGTGTTTACAGAAGGTGGTGGAACTCCGGCACTGATCGCGATTCATCAAGATGCCTCCGGCAAGGCCAAAGAGTTGGCGCTTTCTTACGGAAAAGGGTTAGGTACCTCGCGTGCGGGAATCATCGAGACTACCTTCACCGAGGAAACTGAAACCGATCTGTTCGGTGAGCAGGCGGTTCTCTGCGGTGGCGCTAGCGCGCTGGTGAAAGCGGGCTTCCAGACTCTAGTGGATGCCGGCTATCAACCTGAGATTGCTTACTTCGAATGCATGCACGAACTGAAGCTGATTGTGGACCTAATGTACCGCGGCGGCCTCAACTATATGCGTTACTCGGTCAGCGATACGGCCGAGTATGGCGACTACACTGCGGGCCCGCGCATTGTCACCGATGAGACCAAGAAAGCCATGAAGTCTCTGTTGAAAGAAATTCAGGATGGGACGTTTGCCAAGAACTGGATTAACGAGAACAAGACTGGACGTCCATCCTTCAAAAATATGCGTACAAAAGAACAAGACCAGATTCTGGAAAATGTGGGGGCGGAACTGCGTAGCCACATGCCGTTTTTGAATCCGGTGAAGATTAAGCAGCAGTAGTTTAATTTATCCGCAAAGGTGCCCCATTCAAGCCGCTTTTGGCTTGAGTGGGGTAGTTCGACGGATCAATTGAGTGTTCCTGCCATTACGTTCACGCTTTCGCGCGGTCCACTCTGATTCAATCTGGGGTCTGCCAGCTTAGAATCGCCTTTTTGGGTGGCGGGATGTACAGGCTGGCCATTTACAATAGAATGATGTCCTCCCAGACCATCGCGGTAGCCATGTCCGGAGGAGTCGACTCCTCCGTGGTCGCGGCCGTGCTCCGTGCAGAGGGGCACAACCTCATCGGCCTGACCATGCAGCTGTGGAACCAGCGCCGCCTGGCGGGGCGCGAGGGTATGCCCGAGCAGGTCACCGGACGCTGCTGCTCGCTCGATGATGTGTATGACGCGCGCCGCGTGGCTGAGACCATCGGAATTCCTTATTATGTGGTCAATCATGAGGACCGCTTCGAGCGCGATGTGGTGCGGCCTTTTGTCGAAGAATATCTTTCCGGGCGCACGCCGATCCCGTGCTCGCTCTGCAACAATCATTTGAAGTTCGATCAGCTACTCACCGTGGCCCAGCAGATTGGCGCCGAGCAGGTGGCGACCGGCCACTATGCTCGCGTGGAGTTCGACGACGCGCGCGGACGCTGGGTGCTGCGTCGTCCCAAGGACACCGCCAAGGACCAGACGTATTTTCTCTTTGGCCTGACGCAGGAGCAGCTCAGCCGGACTTTGTTTCCCCTGGGCAACATGACCAAGCCCGAGGTGCGCGAGCTGGCGCGTCAGCATGCGCTGGTGATCGCCGAGAAGCCCGACTCGCAGGAAATTTGCTTTGTCCCCGGTGGCGACTACAAAACTTTTATCGACGCCTACCTCGCCGAGCAGGGAGACGCCTTGCCGGACACCGCCGGCGAACTGGTCACCGCGAGCGGGGAAGTAGTCGGTGAGCATACCGGCATCCACAACTTCACCGTCGGACAGCGCAAGGGACTGGGCGTCGCGACCGGCTCTCCTTTATATGTGATCCAGATCAAGGGAGATGCGCACCAGGTGGTGGTCGGAGCGCAGGAAGACTTGTATTCGAAGTCGATGCGCACGAAGAAGAATAATTTGATTTCTGTCGCAGAGTTGACTGAGCCGATGCGAGTGTCGATCAAGATTCGCCATCGCCATGAGCCTGCGCCTGCGGTCATCGAAAAAGCAGGGGACGAAATTGTGACGACATTCGACGAGCCGCAGCGGGCGGTAACTCCAGGTCAGTCGGCGGTTTTCTATGATGGAGACTTGGTGGTTGGCGGCGGCTGGATCGTGTAGCTTACCCTCTGTGATCTTTCCTCTGGCACAAACCTTACACCCAGAGGAGAAAAGCTATCACAGAGGAATTCACTCATTCCTGCCAGTCAAGAAATTTCCTTTACAATAAAAATCAGTGAACGCAAATTCCCCATGAGCTAAGATTGTCCGACTCGATCTATGCCGTCTCTACGAAGATTGATCAAGATCATCCTCGCAACCACAAGCAGCAGCCTCATCGCGCTTTACATCGGTTTCTCTGTTTTGATCGCCTTACAGCAGGATCGGCTTGTCTTTCCGGCTCCATCCGATTATCCCAAGCTGACGCCCGCCGCTCTGCATTGGCCATTCGAGGACCTCCACATTCGCGTGAATGGCATCGAACAGATTCACGCCTGGTATATTCCCGCTATAAATCCATCGTCCAGAGTGATCGTATATTTTCATGGCAATGCCTACACGATTGAAGATGCCTTGAGTGGGGAAGTGCGCAGTCTCCGTGAGACTGGGCCAACGTCCTCGCGGTGGATTATCGCGGCTATGGCGGCAGTAGTCCAGTGCAAGCAAATGGCAGGAGTGCCCACGAGGACGCTCGCGCCGCCATGCGTTATCTGACTGAGCAGCGCCATGTCCGCGTTGAGGACGTCGGCAATTATTGGACACTCGATTGGGACGGGAATCGCCGCGCAACTTGCGTTTGAAAATCCTCATGCTGCCGGCCTGGTTCTGCTGAGCCCCTTCACCGATCTGTATGCGGTCGCACGTCAAGACAAAACCATGCGCTGGCTACCGCTGGAACTAATGGGGTCGCGAAACAAGTTGGATACGCTGGGGAAGATCGGACAAATCCGCATGCCGGTTCTACAGCAATATAG
>CAWBXL010000176.1:0-6924 GCA_963792305.1 uncultured Acidobacteriaceae bacterium
TATCTTCTTCACACCTTAAACAAGAGTACGTATTGCTACTCGACATTGACCACGTTCATTATCCGTATAGTTATCCCCAGGAACCGGTAGACGCTTCTCATGATCGATTTGTAATTGATCACAATCGCTGCATCTTGTGTACACGGTGCGTAAGGGCGTGCGACGAGATTGAGGGAGCGCACACGTGGGATGTCATGGGACACGGCATCAATTCCAAGGTCATCACCGACTTGAATCAGCCCTGGGGCACGTCGGACACCTGCACAGGTTGCGGTAAATGCGTGCAAGTGTGCCCAACGGGCGCTCTGTTTGAAAAGGGCCGTTCGGTTGCGGAGATGGAAAAGCGGCGTGATTTCCTGCCCTACCTGCAACTCATGAGGGGAGAACAGAAGTGACCAAGAAACGGATGGCAACGGTCTGGCTGGATGGATGCTCTGGCTGTCATATGTCCTTCCTCGATATCGATGAAAGATTGCTCACCCTGGCCGAAAGTGCGGAATTGGTCTACAGCCCCCTGGTGGACGCCAAGATTTTTCCTGAAGACGTGGATGTAACGCTCGTGGAAGGTGCCGTAAGCAGCGAAGATGATTTGCACAAAATTAAGTTGGTGCGTCAGCGGACCAAAATACTTGTCTCGTTGGGGGACTGCGCGGTCACGGCAAATGTCCCCAGCATGAGGAACCCGTTCGCGACCAAAGATGTTTACGACCGCGCCTATCGTGAGAACGTGACCCTCGACCCTTCCATACCAAATCAGGTCGTGCCCCGGCTTCTACCTTTGGCGCGACCGGTCCATGAGTTTGTTCCGGTCGACGTTTTTGTGCCAGGATGTCCGCCATCCGCGGACACTATTTTTTATGTAATTTCTGAACTGTTGGCAGGCCGTCAGCCTGAGTTGAGTTCCATCACACGTTTTGGAGCATGAACATGGCTGAGAAACGCACCATCATTATTGATCCGGTCACACGCATCGAGGGTCACGCCAAGATTACCCTGCATCTCGACGAAGGTGGGGAAGTTGCAGATGCTCAGTTTCACGTCACACAGTTCCGTGGTTTCGAGAAATTGTGTGAAGGGCGGCCGTTTACCGAGATGCCGTCCTTAATGGCGAGGATCTGCGGCATATGCCCGGTGAGCCATCTCATCGCTTCAGCGAAGGCCTGCGACGCGCTGCTTGCGGTACGCATTCCGCCGGCTGCCGATAAACTGCGACGCATCTTTAATATGGCGCAGATCGTGCAATCGCATGCGCTCAGCGTGTTTCATTTGTCCTCGCCCGACCTGTTGTTGGGGATGGATTCTGATCCTGCGAAGCGCAATCTGTGGGGAGTATTCGAACGGGATCCGCAGTTGGCCCGGGACGGAATCCGGCTGCGTCAGTTTGGACAGCAAATCATTGAACGGCTGGGCGGCAAGAGAATCCATCCCGCCTGGGTCGTTCCCGGCGGCGTCAGTGAGCCATTGAGCCAGACCGACCGTGACGCCATTCTCAAAGACATTCCGGAAGTCCTGGCGATCGCCGTGCGTACGCTCAGCTGGTACAAGAAAATTGTCGAATCATTTCGCGAGGAAATCGGCAGCTTCGGCAACTTTCCATCGTTATTTATGGGGACAGTTCGGGACAAAGGCCGCATCAGTTTTTATGATGGTGGCATTCGGATTGGTGATGCCGGCGGCAACCTGGTCGCCGATGGCCTGGATGCAACCCGTTACTTCGATTATCTCGGTGAAAAGGTAGAAAACTACAGCTATCTGAAATCGGCCTATTACAAACCGCTGGGCTATCCAGACGGAATGTATCGCGTTGGACCCCTGGCAAGACTCAATATCGTGGACCGTTGCGGGACCGAACGCGCGGACCAGGAACTCGCGGAATTTAAAGAGCTGCAGCGTGCCGCAGTGCTGAGTTCTTTTCACTACCATCAGGCCCGGCTGATTGAAATCCTTTACTGCATCGAGAGGTTGGAGCAGTTGCTGACCGACCCGGAAATCTTGTCGCGCCACGTCCGCGCTGAGGCCAAGCCTAACGCCGAGGAGGGTGTCGGCTCATCTGAAGCTCCTCGCGGCACCTTGTTTCACCACTACAAGATTGACGAGCAGGGCCTGGTGCGCTGGGGGAATCTGATTATCGCCACCGGACAAAACAATCTAGCAATGAACCGCAGTGTTCTCCAGGTGGCCAAGCATTTTGTGCGCGGCAATGAATTACTGCCGGGGATGCTAAACCGCGTGGAAGCGGTCATACGAACCTACGATCCATGCCTTAGTTGCTCGACTCACGCTGTCGGTCAAATGGCCCTAAAGATACAACTGGTCAGCCCTACAGGGGAAATCGTGAGCGAAGCCAAACGGTCGTGAAAATGCCTCGTGTTCTGATCATCGGATATGGCAACCCGCTGCGTTGTGATGACAGTTTGGCGTGGCGCGCGGCCGACGATCTGTCGATCCAAGGATTGCCGGAGGATGTGAAAATTGTAAGGCTTCACCAACTGACACCCGAGCTGGCATTTTCTGTCAGCCAAGCTGAAACCGTGCTATTTCTGGATGCCGCAGTGGACGGTACGCCCGGAGAAATCAAGTGTCAGCCCATAAAGCCGATCTGCACACCAGCCGTGTTTGCACACGATCTCACTCCTCAGGCCATTCTTTTTCTGGCCCGGGAACTCTATGGGGGTGATCCAAGAGCTTTCCTGGTGTCACTCTGTGGAGAATGTTTCGCGCATGGTGAGAAATTGTCAGAAAGCGTGGAGCGAAAATTGCCGGACTTCCTTCAGCTTGTAATGGCTTTGACCGAGCCATCGATGATGCCAGCCAACCGCACGGAACAAGTTCATGCATGATATTCCTCGTTTGTTTCAGGCCTTTGCAGCGCCGGCGATCTTTGTGTCCGCCATTTCGTTACTGGTGCTTTCCATTACGTGCGCCTGATGGGAATTGTGGGCTGCCTGCGCCAATACACCCGCGCGAAGTACGACGCATTGCGTAAGGAATGCACGGACGAAGCCGAAGCTTACACAGCCCAGATCAACTCCATCGAGCGCCGGGCAGAATTGATCCGCCGCGCATTTCTGCTTTCGTCACCCTGGCAGGTTGCAAAGTCGGCTTGCCGTAGTACCTCAACAGCGTCCCCGGCCAATAGGGTTGTTACGGAGTGGATCGGGCAGTTCCTTGAGGACCGCACTCGAGCACCCCGGCGCGAACGCGGGTTTCGCAGTAGTCTCTTGTGCGCAGTTCAATGACACAGGACTCCACGCCACGCTTGGCCAGCAGTTGGGCGAGCAACAAGCCCGCCGGTCCTGCTCCAACGATTCCCACCTGCGTGTTGATTCGCATAGTAGTACGCGATCTACTTTGTCGCCGTACGAGAAAACTCACGCTCTACCAGCCTGCGTGCCTGAACTCCACCTGCATCAATTTTCAAATTCAACAAATCCCGTTCTTTGTGCTCGAGAACGCTCTTCTGCTGTGCTTCCAGGATTGCAAGATCTTCCGCGAACACTGCTTGCTGTCCTTCACGGATGCGGACCGTGAGGCCGCGGTCGTCAATTGAGAAGTTGCGGGCCATGCCCCAGTGATACCACGTGCTCGTCTCCGTTTCCGGCGTCATTAGGTTAACCACGATACCCGTGATTCCCCGTGAACGATCGCCTTGCGGGGCACCGGTTCCGGCCGGGGCAACGCCCACGTCAATCGTTACATTCGAAGGGAGAGAGAAATGGCAGATCTGCCAGCGGTCGCACTTTTCCGTGGACCGGAGATTTGCAGACCAAAATGGCGGGGGAACAATGTCATACATCCAACGCGTCACGGTCACAGAGTCTTCCTCGGACGCGGCTTTGATGGGCGCTTCCAGAATTTCATGCTGGCCGATGCTGGAAGGATGGACGAAGGTTTCGTGCGACAGGTCCATCAGATTATCCACCAGCAACTGATAATTACACTTGCTGTAGTAGGTGCCGCCGTCAAAGACCCATTTCGGGTCTGAACACCAGGGAAGATGCGGAATTCTGTTATTGTCTGCCAAGGCGGGATCGCCAATCCACACCCACACGAAACGGTGTTTTTCCGCCACAGGATACTGGCGGACGTCGGTGCCAGCATGAATGCCCTGCTGGCCGGGCATCCACACACACTTGCCGCAGGGATCAAACTCAAGTCCATGATACTTGCACACCAGGTTGTCGCCTTTCAGAAACCCCATGGAAAGCGGAAGCAACCGGTGGGGACAGCAGTCTTCAAAGGCGGACAAAGCTCCGCTGGTATGGCGGTACAGAACGATCGCCTCGCCGCAAATAGTCCGTGCAAACGGCGAGTGCTTGATTTCTCCATCCCAGGCCACTGCATACCAACAGTCGCGCAGAAACATGGCTCTTCTCCTTTACCTCAGCCGATTCCCAGCAGCTTGCAGGCGTTCTCTTTGAGAATCAAGGGGCGGACTTCTTCTTTGATTGCCGTTTTTTCCAGATCGGCCATCCAGCGATCCGGCGTCAGCAATGGGTAATCCGAACCGAACAAGACCTTGTGCTTCAAAAGAGTGTTGGCATACTGCACCAACTGCGGCGCGAAATATTTTGGCGACCATCCCGAAAGATCGATGTACACACTCGGCTTGTGAAGGCAGATGGAGATGGCTTCGTCCTGCCAGGGAAACGAAGGATGCGCCATGATGATGGGCAAATCCGGGAAATCTACGGCAACATCATCGATGGGCAAGGGGTTTCCATACTTCAGGCGAACACCTCCGCCACCCGGCATGCCAGTTCCGATTCCGCTATGTCCAGTATGAAAGATCACCGGCAGCCTTGCCTCGGCGAAAATCTCGTACAGCGGATAAGCAATGCGGTCATTGGGAAAAAATTGTTGCACCGGTGGATGAAGCTTGAGCCCGCGCACTTGCCCAGTTGCCAGCAGGCGCTTTGCTTCTGCTATACCCTCAGTTCCGCGGTGCGGGTCAATGCTGATGAAGGGAATCGCGATATCCGCGTTCTCGGCCGTGAAGCGTAGGACTTCATCGTTGCCGACGAACGGCTTGCCCGTCAGTCTTTCGTCCACTATGAACACCACGAACCCGATCTTGCGCGAACGGTAGTATTCCGCCATTCCTTTGCTATCGCGCGCGGCCTGGGAATCTCCAAAGTATTTTTTGGCAGCAGTGTCGATGGTGTTGTCCTTCTCCGGCTCAAGATGAACGTGCATGTCGATCGCCGTGAGCGATGCTGCATTGCCTCCAAACAACGTCATTCGCGATCCCCTTAATCCAGTCGGCTCGCCCGTTCTTTGTCGAACATGCGGAATGTTTTGCCAGCCTCACCGAGTTGTTGGAGTAATGAACTTGCTTTCCAACGCTGGCCCAATTCGCGTTCAAATGTTGCGATGCGCTCGAGGATTGTCCCCAGTCCCACCGAGTCCGCATAGAACATTGGTCCACCACGCCACACGGGGAACCCATAGCCGTTTGTGTAGATGACGTCAATATCGGAGGCACGCAGCGCGTGACCTTCCTGCAAAACTTTGGCGCCTTCATTGATCAGGCCGTAGAAAGCGCGCTCAACGATTTCCTCGTCGGTGAATGTCCGTTGTGGTATTCCGGATGAACGGGCCAGTGACCGGACCATATCGATTACTTCGGGGTCAGGCAACGCCTGGCCATCACGATGGACATACCATCCCTTACCCGTTTTCTGCCCGAATCGCCCCATCTCACAGAGTGCCTGGGCCGCCATAGGCTTACGGTCTCCGGGGTTGGAGAACTGATTCAACTCACGGCGTACTCGCCATGCCACGTCAATACCGGCCATATCATCAACTTCGAAAATGCCCATTGCCATGCCGAAGTTGCGCAGTGCACCATCCACTTGTTCCGGGGTCGCACCTTCTTCCACCATGAACTGTGCCTCGTACATATAGGGAAACATCAGTCTGTTACCCACAAAGCCCGGACTATTTCCCACAACCACCCCAACCTTGGAAAGCTTCTTCGCGAACGCCATCGCTGTACGAACTATTTGCGGTGCAGTAGCTTGACCGCGGACGATCTCCAGCAGCCGCATCACATTCGCAGGGCTGAAGAAATGCAAACCGAGGACACTGTCCTTACGCTTTGCACTGAGTGCAAGCTCATCAATATTCAGTGTCGAGGTATTGGACGCGAGGATGCAGCCCGGTTTGGCCAGTTGACCCACTTCCCGGAAAATAGAGCGCTTTAACTCCATATCCTCGAACACTGCTTCGATCACCACATCGGCACTCTCAACGCCGTCATAGTTCAATGGACGCGGATTCTTTCCTGCCGCTCTTGCGCCACCTTCGGCGTGAGGCGTCCCCGCTGTACCGAGGATTCGTAGGTTTTACGGATTGCTGCAATCGCAACATCAATCGCGCCCTGGCTGGTATCGCGCAAAGTCACGGGAAGTCCTGCATTGGAGCAGGCCATAGCGATTCCTCGTCCCATTGTTCCTGCGCCGATGACGAAAACCTGATCGGTTGGCACCGTGTCAGCTCGGAAGACTTCGCCAGGAAGTTTGGCGACAGCTCTCTCCGCAAAGAAAGCATGAATGAGTGCCCGACACTGGTGGGAGGTGGCGAACTCATGAAATAGTTCGCGCTCACGGATGCGACCTTCTCAAAGGAAAGGGTCGCGGCGCCGCGGATAGCCTCAATCGCTTTTAGCGGGGCGGTCTGTTTTTCCTTACTTTCCTCGCTATTTCTTCCCCTCTCCGCAACGCATCTTCTAAGGAACCGCCCAGCTTGACCTCGACGTTTTCCTTGCGAGTTTTTCGGAGTGGGGTATTCGACGCCGCGACGCGCTTTGCGCAAGCCACTGCCTCGGCACGCAAATCGATCTCCAAAATTGCATCAATGAGCCCGGCCTCGAAGGCGTCCTCGGCGGAGAAGTCTTCCCGTTACGCACATCTCCACTGCTTT
>CAWBXL010000177.1:0-5941 GCA_963792305.1 uncultured Acidobacteriaceae bacterium
TCTCCGTGGGGCGTGTCGATTGCGATGGTCTCCACGCCGGGATCGTGCCAGCCGTCGCCGAGCACCTCAATCGGGACAGAACAAAGTGCTGAGAACTTTCCGCTGAGCGGACCTTGTGCCATTGCTAATGAGCAATGTCGCATATTCCCACGGTAACACCAAGTTCACGATATTAGCCCCTTCATTGGTTGGTGTAACATCGCCATTTCACGAGCAACGTAGGGTGACTCTCCGCTCATTCTCTCCCACCCGCTCAATCGCAATCTCCACATCCCTCTCCCGCACAAACCGTGCAAACTTCTCCCCCCACTCAATCAGCAAAATACTGTCTTCACTCATCAGATCATCCAACGCCAGCGTATCCAACTCCCGCTGCGTATCGATCCGGTACAAATCAATATGAAACAGACTGACCTTAGGCCCACGGTATTCGTGAATCAAAGTAAAGGTAGGACTGGTGACATCTTCCTGCGAAGCCGCAGAGAAGGCCTCGGCGATTCCCTTGACCAGCGTAGTCTTCCCCGCCCCAAGGTCGCCGCGCAGCAAAACAACTTTGGGCGGAGTCAGCGTGGCAGCCAGCTCGCGCCCTAACGCAATCGTTTCCTCAGGAGAATGTGTAGTGTATTCGCGCGCGCTCATGCTGGTCGTGGAGACCAGTATAGCGACTTACGCGCGATGCGTCGTAGCGTAGGACGTAGAGCGCAACCCCAGCATGCTCTGGTCGCCAGCCGACTCCACCATCGTCCGCAGTGCACGATGTTCGTCATCACCCATGGCTATGAACCGGAACGACTGCAAAGACCCTTCAGTCGCGGGAATCGGAGTCAGCATCTCCGCCATGCCACGCACCGACCCGGTGTTGGTGGCGAATGCAACTTCGACAAAGTCGCCTTTCCCTAGAGCTCCGGTCAAGCGCAACAATCCGCCGGTGGTAGATACTGTCTGTAATTTTGCTTTAGCCCGTCGCCCGTCTTCCAGCATAACGACGGCTTGGATCAATCCGTTGACTTTTACGCGCGGAGCACGTTTCGTAGGGTGCGGTTGGGGGAAGTGTGTCATAACCAGCCCACTATCCCACCTCATCGGCCACCTGCACAGGTTACGGAAGCACTTTGTCCATATTCGCGTCTGACGGGTGTCCCATATTAGGTAACTGGTTACACAGCAATAAGATAGGGGTAATTCAGATTGAGGTAACCTGTATGACTTTTAGACAGTTTTAACCTGTCCATTCAACACTCAAGCTTTCCGCCGCCTTGCGTGCACGTCGATAAGCCTCTGGCAATGTGCGCAACAGATCGGTTGCAGTCAATGAATGTTCGCCCATAATTTCACACGCCACATCTCCAGCAAGGCCGTGGAGATACACCGCAGCCAGCACCGCTTCTAAAGAATTTTGCGGATTTTGCGCCATCAATCCCGACACCATTCCAGTAAGAATGTCACCCGTGCCCCCGGTAGCCATTCCAGGATTGCCGGTGACATTGACCCAGACTCGCCCATCCGGCGCGGCAACCAGTGTGCGGTTCCCCTTGAGAACAACAAGCAAATGATGGTCGACCGCGAAATTACGTGCGATGTTGATTCGGTCTTTTTGTACGACGGCGGCGGTAGAACCCAGCAAGCGTGCCATCTCACCCGGGTGCGGAGTAATCACCAGCGTACGGCCTTTACCACTTAACTCAGCAGTCTGCCCTTCAAAAGCGTTCAACCCATCGGCATCCAACACCATGGGAGCGGTAAACTTCTTCACCGCAGTCCGAACAAAATCCACCGTCTCTTTGTGCCGCGAAATCCCCGGCCCTATGGCCAGCACGGTCTTACCTTTGACAATGGCATCCACATGCCCATAGCTCAAAGCACGTTTGGAAATGCTGCCAATTTCAGTTTCTTCCAAGGCCTCTGTCATCACTTCAGGATGAAATCCCGCCACCGTAGGCTGCACGGATTTTGGCGTAGCAACAGTGGAAAGCCCAGCCCCTGCGCGTAAAGCCGCCATACCAGCCATTGCCACAGAGCCAGCCTTGCCTACTGAACCACCAATAACCAACACGTGTCCGTAACTCCCTTTGTTCGACGATGCAGCGCGCGGAGCAATCAAAGGAGCAACTTCAGCCGCGGTGATAAGGTTAAGTTTTTCTTTCGAAATAATCGACTGTGGTGGGGAGCCAATGGGAGAGACAATTATCGGGCCGCGGGTTAATTCCGCAAAAACATGCACCGGACGCGGCGCGGTAAAAGTAACAATCGCATTCGCGCGCGCAAGTGTATCTGCATGATGCTCGATGGCATCAGCATCCGCGCCGGAAGGGATATCCACCGCAATCACAGGCGAAGGACTTTCGTTCAACTTGGCAATTGCATATTTATACAATCCGGTTACTGGCGGTTTGAATCCTGTACCAAGAATCGCATCAACAAGCAGTTTGCATTCAAAAACAGATCGCGCGGGTTCCTTGTCCAGTTCCGCAGGAGTTCGCGCAATCACCGCGCTTGGCAGCTGCTTGTACATCTCCGCCACATCGCCCTTTAATTCCACGGGATCAGCCAGCAGCAGCACGCGAACATCTTTCCCAGCATCGTGAAGTTTCCGCGCCGTAACAAACCCATCCCCGCCATTATTCCCCTTACCGCAAATCACCCCAATGCTTTGCATGGAAGGAAAGCGAGAAATTACAAACACCGCTACCGCTTCCCCGGCGCTCTCCATCAGCGTGGTGGAAGGTACACCAAAGCGCTCGCTGGTAACGCGGTCAATCTCGCGCATCTCGTTAGCAGTAACAATCTTCATGAAGCTACAGACTATAAAACAAAAAGGCCCACCGCGTACTTGCGGAGGGCCAAATAAACCTTCACAAATTTAATCCGCCATCGACTTAGATTTTGCACCTGATTGCATTGCCTGCACACGGCTGTGGTGCCGGCTATATCCGAAGTACACCACCAAGCCGATAATCAACCAAATAATAAGCCGTGCCCAGTTCACCCAACCCAGCTTGTACATCATATAGCCGTTAAAGATAACGCCAAGAAAGGGCACAAGAGGAACCAAAGGCGTACGGAAAGGACGAGCTTGACCGGGATTGGTCTGGCGCAACACCACTACGGCAATGCAAACAATCACAAATGCCAGCAGTGTCCCAATGTTCACCATCTTTCCAATGTCATCAATGGGAGTTACGCTGCCAACGATAGCGGCCAGCATCCCAACCAGAAAAGTATTTTTCCAGGGCGTCCGCCACTTAGGATGGATCGCCGCAAAAAATTTCTTGGGTAACAGTCCATCATTGGCCATCGCATAAAGCACGCGAGTCTGCCCCAAAAGCATGACCAGCATCACGCTGGTCAGTCCCGCCAGCGCGCCAAGAGTGATAATGTGCGAAGCCCCGGTTAACCCTCGATCCAGAAATGCCCGCGCGATCGGAGCTTCAATATTCACTTCATGCCACGGCACCATTCCGGTAAGCACCATTGCCACCAGAATGTACAAGATAGTGCAAGCCGTCAGCGAAGCAATAATGCCAATCGGCAAATCACGTTGCGGGTTCTTGGCCTCCTGAGCAGTACACGAAACCGCATCGAAACCGATATAAGCAAAAAATATGTACGCCGCCCCAGCGCCTATTCCGGAAAATCCATACGGAGCAAAAGTAGACGAACTGGATCCCCAGTTAGCAGCATTTACATAGTGGAAGCCCAGCCCGATAACAAACAGCACCACCGAAACTTTGATGACCACGATAGTGGCGTTAAAGCGTGCGCTCTCTTTAATCCCGATAGCGAGGACCGTAGTAATGACCAGAGCGATCACAAAGGCCGGCAAGTTAAAGCCAATCTCAGATCCAAAAAGTTTAGGCGCGGCCAGCAAATCATGCGCCCGCTGCACCAGCTCCGGCGAATGCAGCGTCAGGATCGCGGTCATTTTGTCCAGAAACGCCTGCGTTCCCATTACTAAGGATGGATCGGTGGCATGCGCCATATCGCTGGCAATCATTTTTTCCGCGATGCGCACGCCGGTCCAATGATCGTAGGCAAGCCATAACGGCATTCGAATATGCAGGATGTCCAACAACTCAATGAAGTGGTTCGACCATCCTGAAGACACAGTGCTTGCGCCCATCGCATACTCAAGCGTCAAATCCCAACCGATGATCCAGGCAAAAAGTTCACCCAACGTGGCATAAGCATAGGTATAAGCGCTGCCCGCCAGTGGAATCATGGCGGCAAATTCGGCGTAGCACAGCCCGGCAAATGCGCAACCCAATCCGGACAATACAAAGGACAACATCAGCCCCGGGCCAGCGTAATGGGCTCCAAGACCCGCTAGAACAAAGATGCCGGCGCCGATGACAGCGCCCACCCCCAACGCCGTCAGTTGAAAAGCGCCCAATGTGCGGCGCAGCGTGTGCTCACCGGTCTCCTGGCACTCCGCCATTAACATGTCCAGCGGTTTTTTGGCCCATATATTTGCCATGCTTCAGTTCTCCTAAAGATTTAGGTTGCGCTTGCAGTGTTTGAACGGCGCGACCAAAGGAAATAAACCGGAATTCCCAGCAACACGATGATCAACCCCGGCCAAGTGTACTGTGGTTTGTAGAGTAATAGTACGACATCAATAAACAACGCCATCACAATATAAATCGCGGGAAGCACCGGATAGCCAAACGCCTTGTAAGGCCGCTCTGCCGTAGGATGCGTCCGCCGCAACACAAATATCGCCAGAATGGTCAAAATGTAAAACACTAGGACAGCAAAAATAATGTAGTCGAGCAGTTGGCCATAGCTTCCCGAGATGCAAAGCACACAAGTCCAAACCATCTGCATGAGCAACGAAACTGCCGGAGTGTTATGCTGCGGATGCAGCTTGGCAACGCTGCGAAAGAACAACCCATCTTTCGCCATCGCGTAATAAACGCGGGCCCCGGCCAGCAGCATGCCATTGCAGCAACCAAAGGTGGACAGCAAAATGGCAATCGCCATCAACTTGCCTCCGGTCGTGCTGAACATCTGCGTCATGACCGCAGTGCCCACGCGGTCTTCAGAGGCATACTGGATTCCACGCTCAAGGATGGTCGCGCCGTGCATATTACCGGCTAGCGGCAGTGTATTGAGATAGATCAAATTGCAGCCAAGATAAAGAGTGATCACAATGCCGGTTCCCAGCGCCAGAGATAACGGCAGGTTTCGACTGGGATTTTTTACCTCTCCCGCTGTGAACGTGACGTTGTTCCATGCATCGGCTGAAAATAAAGACCCAACCTGGGCCACGGCAAGCACAGTCAATGTGCCCACAAAAACTCCGCCGCCAATATCGTGCAACGAGCCAAGACTTGCGTTATGCCAGAAATTCCCCTGAAAATTAGCCGCCAGCGCGGCAGCATTACGTCCAACAAACAGGGCCACAGCAACGAACCCAAACAAGGCCGCAGCCTTGGAGATCGTAAAAACATTCTGGATCATTGCCCCAGTCTTCACTCCGAAGATATTCACCAGCGAAAGCACAATTACCACGAGGATACCCATCAGGTTCTGGGTATTCAGCCCGACATTCATATTGCCAAGCGTGATCTGCGCAAAAGGGTGAAAAGCAGGAACAGTCCAATGCGGCCCAATCCAATTGGAAGCAGAAATAGAAGGAAAGAAAACTCCCAGAAATTTACCGAAGGCCACACCCACAGCCGCAATCGTGCCCGTCTGTATGACTAAAAACAAAGTCCAGCCATACAAAAACCCCCACATGGGCCCGAGGGCCTCGCGCAAATAAACGTACTGCCCGCCTGCACGAGGCATCATGGCCGCCAGTTCCCCATAACTAAGCGCAGCAACAATGGTAAGAAATCCAGTGACCAGCCAGGCCCCAATCAGCAGCGCAGGAGAATTCGGTCTCCCGCGCAATTTCCGCCGACACAATAAAGATGCCGGAGCCGATCATCGACCCCAT
>CAWBXL010000178.1:0-25320 GCA_963792305.1 uncultured Acidobacteriaceae bacterium
TTGGACTGGCAAATACCACGCTGTCCTTAATATTGCTTTGCATCTGCCAGACATCGCTGGGATGAGCCTCAGTGATGTACACCACCAAAAATCCTGCACGGTCTTTGTACTCTTCGTAGAGTTTGTTGAGAGCGGGAACCTCCCGCCGGAAAGGCGGTCAAGTGTAACTTCCAAAAACCAGGACCACAGGTTGTTGTTTGTTTAATTCAGACAACTGAACGTGAGCGCTCTTGTCGATCTTGGCTAAGGAGAAGTCTGGAGCAGCATCGCCAGGGTTGAGATGGCCAGCGCGGGCCCGCAACCAAAAAGTGTCTCAAACGGAAAAGAGCAGAAAGGGGACTGGGCCTGGTATATGCATCATGACTTTACCGAACTGTTCTGGTGGCTGACGCATGGACCACCAGATGAATCCGCCAATCGAAAAATAAACAACTGCGAAGCCGACAAAAATTCTGAGCAGAATTTTCTTTGTCCGTGCACTCAGTTTTAATGACGGCCTACGCATATTGTTTCTCCACTTAGAACAGGAACTTCAACGCAAACTGTACCAACCGCGGAGGCTCTGCCGCCAAAATATGATTGAAGGTTGGCGAACTGATGTCGCTGTTGGGCAGATGGAAGTTAGTGTGGTTCAAAACGTTGAAGAACTCAACTCGAAACTGAAGGTCTTTGGATTCCGCCAAGCGAATATTCTTGGTGGCGGCAAAATCCCAGTTTGAGTAGCGTGGCCCTAACGCAATGTTGCGACCCGCTGTTCCAAATTGCTGCACGGGCGAGAGCGGATTTGGCGTGATTCGCGCAAAAGCTGCTGGATTGAGCCATTCTCCGACTTTACGCGGTCCGGAGTTGGGGTTCTGTCCGGTCACGAGGTTAGGCCGGTTTGCCGAGAAGCCGGTGATCTCCGGTGCTCCGCCTTGTTCCGATACATCTCTCGAATCAAATACGGTGAACGGCGTCCCGCTCATTGCAGGTAGCGATTCCGTTGAGTTGCCATCCGCCCAGCACGTGCTGATACCAGCCTTGCTGATGTTGCCAGAAGGGAAGACTCCACTGATAGCTGAACACTAAGCGATGACGCGCGTCGAATAAGGAAGGACCACGTTCAGCCGCAAGGTTGAAGGGATTCTGTGCCAGATCATTCTCGCCAGCTACTTGAACTGATCCAGAGCCAGAAATGTTGAACGAAGAGACATCGTCGATCGCATGCGAGTAGGTGTAAGAAGCCAGGAAAGAAAGGCCATGGCTGAAGCGCTTCTTCAAGCTGGCTTCCAGCGCATTGTAGGAAGAATTGGCGATGCCTGCGATCAAGCCGGTAGAAGCGAACTTGCAGGTGCTCGGGTCGTCTGCCAACGTGCATCCGGAATGGATGCGTCGCTGGTCCACATTGTCGTGTGGTGATGTATGTCCCGGAATGTAGATCGTGGGATTTGCTTCGATCAAGCGCGGCAGTTTTGTCCCCTTGGTCCCCACATAGCCGACCTCAAGCAACATATCCTTGCCCAATGATCTTTGAACGTTGAAGTCCCAATCCTGCGCATAGGGCAAAGGCAAGTTTGCGCCAGCGTCAGGTTGGTCAGAGGCGTAGCAAACGGTGCTGGCTGCGGGAGGGTTGCCTCTGTAGAGGATTTTGAAAGTTAAGCGGTGGAGTCGGAGCGGTTGAAGGTTGATCTGCTCGGTTTGCAAAATGGAGGCGCGCTGATCGGCGATTGCAGCGGTCCGCCCTGGCCCGTGTAGTAGGGCTCGTAGAAAAGTCCGTAAGCAGCAGTGATCAGCCAGTTACTGCTTCCGGTTGGGTCCCAGGCGATGCCGACTCGCGGAGCAAAAGCTTTCTTGAAGGTTGGAATCAGCCCTCGCGGCACACCCTTATCGCCGGGATAGAGCAATCCTTCGGGAGCGTCGGGAAACACAGTGGATTGACGTCCGGGAATCCAAAGCGTCATGCGGTTTTTGTCTTCGGTATAAGGTGAAACCAGGTCATAGCGCAGGCCCAGGTTCAAGGTCAGAGCGTGCTGTCGCTTTGAAACTGTCCTGCACATAGCCGTTCAGCGATTTGCCGTTGATTTCGCGGCCAAAATCACCCCGGCCCTGAAGGAAGAAAACCGGCTGGCCGATCATGAAGCTGGCGAACGCATCGCTGAAAGGAAAAGGCGCGAAGACAAAGAAACCATTGGTGGCGATGCCTTGCAGCATGTTGATATGCTGATGCTGGAAGCCGCCGCCGAATTTGAATTCGTGCCGGCCGCGGACCCAACTCAAGGACCCGTTGTAGTCATAAGCATTTTCATAAGTGCTGCGCGGGCCAGTGATAGGATCGCCGACCGTGGTGTAACCGTTGACCTGCATAAACGGAGGAGCCAATCGCTAAATCCAGACTGGGTTCGTAATCCGAAACCAAGATCGGAAAGCGGAGTATGGTTGGTGCGTTCACCGAAAAGAAATTTATTCCGCAGAAATGAAAAACGTAAGACGCCGACCATGGAAGGTGAAAAGGTGTGCGTCTCCTGGGCGACGAAATCCTGGGACCGATGAGTTTCTCCGATTGGAAATCCGGGCACGCTGGCTCCTGCTGGAGAAAGTGGATCGAAGCGCGTGCCGTCATTGATCATGTAGCGGAAGTTCAAGCTGTCGCTGGCGGTAAGGTAGTGGTCGATCCGAAATCCGCCCTGATTGGAGTCGTCTTGTTTGGTTTCTGTTGATATGAAGGTATTGAGCCCGCTGTTTGGTTTTGGGAAGAGGCTTAACAGGCTCTGAGAGAACGAACTGGGAGCAAAGGGGCCAAAGGGTGACAGGAATGGCAATTGGTTGTTGGGAACCGGAAACGCCGGATTGGTGAATCCGATGCCAAGTTGATGGATGGGCGTCAAAGGATCGCTGGGATCTCTGTCTTTGCAAATGTCACTGCCGTCGAAGCCGGAAATACACATCTCTGAAAAATCTCCGGTCCGTTGTTTTAGAGAAGGCACGGTGGAACCCGCAGTTTCACCCTGACGGTTGCGGAAGCCTTCATAGAACGCAAAGAAGAAAGTCTTGTCTTTGCGAAGGGGCCCGCCCAGAGTCGCGCCGAATTGATTCTGCTTTAGAGGCTCGGTCTCGCTGGCAAAATAGTTGGTAGCGTCGAATGCATCGTTGCGCAAGAATTCCCAGAGCGTTCCGTGGATTCTGTTTGTGCCGGACTTGGTAATGATATTGGTGGTTGAGCCAAGGCTATTGCCGAATTCAGCTGACGAATTGTGTGTCAGAATCCTGAATTCGGTGATCGCATCCACTGGCGGTTTAAGAACAAAACCGGCATCTACGCCATTGAAATTATTCGCGCCATCGATAAGGAAGCTATTTGACTCCGGACGCTGCCCGTTCACCGCGTAAGACTGGCCTTCGCGTAGTGACGACCCGGCTTGCTTTAGCCCAGGAGTCAGCGGAACGACGCCCGGCTGTAACGTACCCAGCTGCGCGAAATTGCGGCCGTTCAACGGCAGATCTAAAATCTCGCGCTCAGAAACAACTTTGCCCAGGCTGGTTACGGTCTCCTGGATGATCTGCGCATCCGCCGTTACTTGTACCTGTTGGCTCTCGGAACCGACCACAAGATGGATCGGGACGCTCGCCGTCTCATTTACGTTTAGTGTGATTCCTTCCTGAACGTATTTCTGAAAGCTCTTGGCCTCGACTTGCAGCTGGTAATGGCCAACCGGCAGCTCCAACAAAACATACACACCGTCATGTCCCGAGATGGTAGCGCGGGTCAACCCGGTTTCGGTTTGCTTGGCGCTGACCGAAGCACCTTGTACCACCGCGCCGCTGGGATCAACCACCGTGCCGCGAATGCTTCCTGTGATCTGCTGCGCGTTGACGCTCAAACCCGCCAGCAACATCACCAGTAGACATAGAACTTTCCTCAAGCTTGCCATAGGTTTCCTCACCGTTTTCTTTAAGAGATCTTGCTTGTTACGGGACACACTCGAGGACGGCACACTTCCCCCGAAGTCAGCGAACCGACACAAATAAAAGTGGGGGGATTATTAAGGTTTCGTGTGAGAGGAGACAATCGTATGAAAGTACTAGCAGGGCGCCGATACTACTACTTTTCTACTATTGCCGATGGACCGCGGCTGTAATTAACTTGGCAAATTCGTTTATAGGGATTGGTGTGCGCAAAATTAGAAATGACGCGAAAAACTAATTACTAAATTTTGATTGCGAGGCAATTGATACGAGCGCGCCAACTGCATCTCCAGGACTAAAGCGGCAATTAGGTTTGGGTTCAACCACTGCGGCTGTCATCGGCGGAATCATAGCCGTTGGCATTTTCCTTACTCCCGCCGGAATGGCCAAAGCATTAGGTTCTCCGTTTTTGCTGTTAATGGTTTGGCTTGTGATTGGAGCTATGACTATGAGCGGCGCGCTGTGTTACGGAGAACTTGCGGCACGCTTCCCGCGTGCCGGTGGAGCTTACGTATATTTAAAGGAAGGTTACGGTCCTCGCTTGGCCTTTCTGTTCGGTTGGATGTGTCTGCTGGTCATGGACCCGGCAATCACTGCCTCGCTGGCAACCGGACTCGCCGGATACTTTGCCTACATTGTGCCGATGCCGCCACTCGCCATTAAGTTGGTCACTATAACTGTCATTTGCGCATTGGCCCTGATGAATATCCTGAGCATTCGCGTCAGCGCTGCCTTCCTGCGCTGGACTACCTGGCTGAAGCTCGGTCTGCTTGGCTTTTTGACCATCTGGGCATTCGCTTTCCGCTTGGGATCTTGGTCGAATTTTCAGCCCTTCGTAGCCCAACGTTCAGGATCGATGCCGTTGCTTCCGGCTCTCGCAGTAGGGGTAGTAAGCGCGTTCTTCTCCTTCGGCGGGTGGTGGGATGTCGGAAAAATTGCGGGTGAAGTAAAAGATCCAGGGCGCACTCTTCCTCGCGCCTTAATGCTTGGCATGCTGGTGGTGACTGTCGTTTACATCATGGTGAGCGCCGTCTTCCTGTACTTGGTCCCTTTAAATAAAGTCACTTCCAACGAAACTTTTGTGGCTCAGGCAGGGGAAGTGCTGTTTGGACCAATTGGAGGCGTCATCTTCGCGGCCATTGTAATTATCTGCTTGATAGGAAGTCTGACGGCGCTCATCATGTCCGCGCCGCGTGTTTATTATGCGATGGCTGAGGATGGACTTTTTCTTAAAGCAATCGCCCACACACATCCTCGCTTTGGAACTCCGGCAAACGCGATCGTGATTCAGGCTGTGATTGGATCATTTTTGGCAATGATCGGGACGTTTGAGCAGATCATCTCCTACGCAATTTTCATTGTGGTATTTTTTCTTGGCCTTACCATTGCTAGTCTATTCATCTTGCGCTCCAGGCACGAGGCAGAAAAATCTGTCATTCTTACTTTGGGATATCCGGTGACCCCTGTCATATTCTTAATATTGGTTGCGCTGCTGTTGGTGTTGGTTGCAGGCCGCAGCCCGGTAGGAGCGCTGATGGGAGTGTTGGTGGTGCTGGCTGGATTGCCGGTCTATGAAATTTTCCGCCGGAAGCTGGCTCCACATGCCGCAAGTAAGCGTGGGCAAAATCTTCCTGTAGCTGAGAAAGCTTAACTAGTGGCAACGAACACCAAAATTAAAGTCATCGAAGATGCTGATGCTACTGGCGATGTCGCCGAAGCCTACGACTACTGGCGCGCCAGCTCTGGGCGCAAGCAAGTCCCTGGGGTCCTAAAATCTTTAAGCGCGCGTCCAGATTTCCTGAAACAGGCGGTAGATTTCTCCAACACGATTCAGTTTTCTGACGGGCACCTTTCTCGCCGTCATAAAGAGATGATCGGCAGTTATGCATCGTATTTGAACAGCTGCGCATATTGCCTTGATAGCCATGTGTTCTTCCTGAAGATGCAAGGCGTCAGCGATCAGACCGTGGACGCCTTCATGGAAGGCGATCTGGAAAAAGCTGATATCAACGATGCGGAACGCGCCCTAATGAAATATGTGGAGCTGGTCACCAAGGCCGCATACCGCACCACTCCCGAAGATGTTCAGGCACTCCGCAACGCAGGTTGGAGGGAAGAGCAGATCGCCGAGGCGGTCTACACCATCGCGTTATTTGCCATGTTCAACCGCATCGCCAATGCTTTTGGCGTCCCAGTACAAAACTATGTAGCGATGGGGAGGATGACTCCTTGAGTGAGCACAACCATCCGGAAGACAAAAAGATCTTGATGCCTGATTACATTCAGGACGTCTCGAAATTTGGATTAAAAATTAAACAGATCCAGGATGCCGAGGCCACCGGAGAGACCGCAGCCGCATATGACGAATGGCGGACCGCTTCCGGTAGGAAGCAAATGCCGGGTATCCTCAAATGTTTCGGCCAGCGCCCCGACTTTTTGCGTCATGTGATGAAGTTTTCCAACACCGTCCATTTTTCTGAAGGGTACCTCTCCCGGCGATACAAAGAGATGATCGCCAGCTACGTTTCCTATTTAAACCGCTGCCCGTATTGACTGGACTCTCACGCCTACTTCCTGCGTGCTCAGGGAGCCACTGATGAAAATATGATCGCGGTGTTAGAAGGCAGGATGGACGACGGTGGCCTGACTGCGGCGGAGCGCACCCTGATGGACTACGTAAAACTAATTACCGAAGCATCACACCGTTCTACTGCGGAAGACGTGCAGAAACTGCGAGACGCAGGCTGGACAGAAAATCAAATTGCCGAGGCGGTTTACGTCACCGCAATGTTTGCTTTCTTCAATCGTGTGGCAGACTCTTTCGGAATAGCGCCGCAGAATTATTTGATGACAGGGAAGTTAACTCCGTAACATCGCGTCCGGGGCACACTCAGGGCACTAATTCCAAGTTCCGCCAGGTTTTTTCTCAGAACGTGGACCTCTTCGCCTTTTTGTGTATCGGGCAGAAGTTGTGAGACAAAGTGCAATGCAACCTGCTTTGGCAGTCTGCTAATCGACGATCTTCCTGAAATCTATCCTGTTTTCCGCTTGATTACTGCTTTTGGTTAGATGCGGCTGAAGAATCTCGACTGCTTCTGACCTTTACAGACGTCCTATATGGAACGCCAATATGCGCCAAGACGGGTTTGGTCTAATTCGACCAGCTTCCAGGGTGCATCTCAGCACTATACTTTTCCGCTGAACCGATCGGCCGGAAGCGTTGGCGTGCTTGTTATTTTTGAAAGAAGGGTTGGAAAAATTAATGACCGTAGAAAGATCGGGTGATACAAACCGCTCTCTGAATTCTCCAAACGAACAACAAAAGATCAGCATTTTTGTTGTAGATGATCGCCCCATCGTCCGGGAAGGAGTGATGGCGCTACTGTCCAGCCAAGTAGACATGGAAGTTGTCAACACCTTGCAAGATGGGAAATTAGACTTATCGGCTCAAGAGGGCGCACATCCTGACGTCATCCTTTTTGACTTTGCTCCCAACACTTCAGTGTTTGGCATCGCGAAGAAGTATCCTTCCGCGAAAATTATTGTGTTCACCGACTGGCAGAGTGAAGAGCACATTTACCAAGCCATTCAGGCCGGCGCTCGCGCCTATCTGGATAAAAGATCGCCTTTGGGAATGATTCTTGATTGCATCCGCACGGTTACCCGCGGTCAGACTTGGATTCCACAGGAAGTTGCAGAACTATTGGCCAAGCGAATGGCTGCACCTCGACTTACCCGGAGGGAACAGGATGTTCTTTTTGAGATGGCACAAGGCAAGAGTAATAAACAGATTGGTACGGCTCTTTGCCTCAGCGAGGGGACAGTAAAAGTTTATATGACCCATATCCTGGGAAAGCTGAAGGTAAGTGGTCGCCTGGAAGCATTGGCTGCGGCCACGGAACGAGGGCTCGTCTCACAGAGTGGACGTGGTGATTACGAAATAAAAGCCGCATCGTAGGTTATCTATTATGAAGGATGTGCTCCCAACGGGCCGGAATTGCCTGGCATAGGTGGCATGAATTCCGCAGAGGCTTGGCATCGAAACCTAAATCGTCTAGGTATGGACGATTCAGTGATCCAGCGCATCTACGCCACAGTCACATAGCTACCCACAAAATCACTACATCAAAACCGCATCGCCCGATGCGATTGCCGCAATGAGGCAGTTCTCTGAGGCCTTATTGTGCTCCACTTGTTCTCCAGAAGAAGGGAATAAGCCGAAGGGCACGGTGCAGTAGTTCCAGTAAGTCCCACTCTATGAGTGAGTGGCGGAGAGGGAGGGATTCGAACCCTCGGTACAGGTTTTAGCCCGTACAACGGTTTAGCAAACCGCCGCATTCGGCCACTCTGCCACCTCTCCGGCGATTGATTTTCAATAGTTTAACACGCTTGCCCCCATCTCCGGCTCTCAGAGAATTGATTTAAGCGCTGCGTTGGGCGGTACGAGCGCGAGCTGGAGTGGAAATTTCCACGCGATTGCGGCCCGATTCTTTGGCGCGGTAGAGGGCCTGGTCGGCGGCACGAATTATTGCGCTGGCATCGGTCGTACGGTTCGAGGATTCAGCTACACCGATGCTTACCGTTACGCTGAGTTCCAAGGCTGTAGATTTTGGCGGCTCGGGGCGTTTTAGAGAGATACGCTTACGGGGAGTGCGGCGCCGGTCAGGGCCGTTACGGACACTGCGGCGGTCGTTGGGACGGCGCACGTGGAAGGAAGAGTTCTCGATTGTCTGGCGCAACAACTCCAGATGTTTCACGGTTTCGCTGGCCGATTTGCCCTGGAACAAGATGCAGAATTCTTCTCCACCGATGCGGTAAGCCTGACCGTTTCCGGTTACATGGGCCAGACGGGTGGCCACCATGCATAAGACTTGATCGCCGATGTCGTGTCCGTAAGTGTCGTTGAAGCTTTTGAAGTGGTCTATGTCAACCACTGCAATCGTATAGGGATTTTGCAGGCTTAGGATGGCGTCATTAAATGAACGTCGCGCCGGAAGCGTGGTGAGTTCGTCATGGTAAGCGAGAACGTAAGAGTTCTCGATGATGGAACTTAGCAGGATTAACGCTGCACTGGCCACGTAGGCGCGCGCGACCGGGCCGATGGCTCCGGCTTGCAAGCCTAGAAAAGCCGCTGAGAGCGCCCAGAATAGACCGCTTTCCACCTGATTGCGGCGCAGGAAAAATCTAACTAACAATATGGTTGCTGCTGCAAAAAAGAGAAGCCATGCGAACTGGGGGACTTTTGTCCATAGAAAAAGATGCGCGCTGAAGATCTGTGGATGAAGGAAAAATGGAGCGGTCGAGTCTGGACGGCAGATTACGGCCACGAAAACCGACTCTACAAATAGCAATCCCAGCCGCGAAGTGATCGAATTGATAGCCAGCCCACGTTCGCGGACGAAGGAGAAGAGAGCAAAGTTAACCGGCCAGAGAAAGGCCACGGCTTCAACAGCTATGTGCCCGGGGCCGGATGTTATTCCCGGCGCGGCGAAGAATTCAATCGCGCGTTGCCCCAGAAATAAGACCAGCAATGCGAAGAAGACGCGACTGGAATGAAAACGGCTGGCTAGGACCAAGCCTCCGCCAAAGACGGCGTAGTAATAAAAGTTAATGGCTGAAGGGGAAAGGGGCACCCAACCGCTGCGCAGTAATAGTGCAGTGGCTGCGAGGACCACCGCTCCAGGAATAAGGAGCGACTTTAGAGTTGTACGGTCCCAGATCTCCACGCCTGGAAAGCCCCTGTCCGGAAGCGAGAATGAATCATTATCACCGCTGGCGGTGCTGATGTTGAGTGACCGGCGGGGTTCCCGCGTCGCAATATCCTATTAATAAGGTGTGATAGCCGGTGAAAGAGGAGTTTGGTAGGTGCCGGTAGTGCCGATTTTCAACTTTTTCCCATGATGGGAGCTACGACCCTTCGTATAGGCGGTTCTATCTTGCCCTTGAGCATTTTGTGACTAACAATCGAAGTGTTCATTAGAGCCATCTTATGCGCATTCTGATTGCGGAAGACGATGTGGCACTAGCCAGTTTCGTGAAGAAGGGGTTGGAAGCCGAGCACTATGCGGCGGACGTGTCTTCCGATGGAGAGCAATCGCGGGCCATGGCGACTGAACTCGACTACGACTTGGTGGTGCTTGACCTCAACATGCCGCGGCTGGATGGCGTGACGGTGCTTCGCTATTTGCGGACCAAGAAGCCGAGTGTGCCGGTGCTGGTGTTGACCGGGCGTACGCGGGTCGAAGACCGGGTGCAATGTTTGGACCTCGGTGCGGACGACTATTTGGTGAAGCCATTTTCATTCACCGAACTTTCGGCGCGGATTCGGGCTTTGCTGCGGCGCAGTCATTTGCCGGTGGAGTCAGTACTGGCGGTGGATGATTTGAAGCTGGACCGGGTGGAGCGGAAGGTGGAACGGGCGGGAAAGAGGATTGAGCTTACCTCCAAAGAATTCGCCTTGCTTGAATATCTTATGCGCAATGCCGGGCGGCGCATTACCCGGGCGATGATCATTGAGCATGTGTGGAATCTTTCCTTCGATACCTGCACCAATGTGGTGGATGTGTATGTCTTTGGCCGCTGGCAGAGTGTAGACAGCATAAAGAACGCGGTCGTTTCACTGGGATTGCAACGGATGCGCGATATTGCGGTGTCATGTTCCATGCTCACATTAGTTCCTTCTGCCAGTAAGGTTGATCCGGTAGTTTTCTGGGAGCATTCGCTGGGCTGCGCCCTGGTGTGCCGCCAATTTGCCCGCAAGATCAAGTATTCCGATCCGGAGAAAGCGTATCTGGGCGGACTGCTTCACGATATTGGAATTGTCGCCCACCTCTGGGTCGTGCCAGATGAATTTCAAAAAGTTTTGGAATCTGCCCAGAACCAGCACATTCCTCTCCATATTGTGGAGTGCAATCTACTGGGGGCCACACACTGCCAGACGGGGAAAACTGTTGCGGAAAAATGGCACTTGCCGCCTGATCTGACCGCGGTAGTTGAGTGTCACCACGACCTGCAAAAAGCAACTGCGCATCGTGATTTGGTGGCAGTGGTTGCGCTCAGCGACCTCTTGTGCCGCATGAGCGGGCTGGGATACGGATACACCGAAGACCGGCAAGTGAACTTTCAGGAAGAAGAAGGTTTCACCATGCTGCTCAAGGAATGTCCTGAATTGCAAAGCCTGGACTGGGCGCGGTTCACTTTTGAACTCGAATCTTATATGGAAGAAGTACACCAGTTAGTAAGACAACTCTATCGTCCATCATGAGTCCAGAGGTCAACAATCCGAAATTGATTCGAGTACTTGTGGCGGACGACAGCGCTTTCATGCGTACTGCTATCACGCGAATGATTGAATCCGATCCCGCGCTGCGTGTGGGCGCAACCGCTCAGACCGGGCAGGAAGCGCTGGACAAGGTGAAATCGCTTAAGCCGGACGTGATCACCCTCGACGTCGAGATGCCCGGCATGAATGGATTGGATACGCTGCGCCACATCATGAAGGAGTGCCCAACTCCGGTGATTATGGTGAGTTCGCTTACGCAAGAAGGGGCTGAAGTAACACTGGAGGCCCTGGATATCGGTGCATTCGATTATGTGCCGAAGCAGAGCTCGTTTGTTTCATTAGACATTGTCAAAATCCGTGAAGAACTGATCAACAAGATAAAGGCTGCGGCGGAAAGCAAAAAACGGCGTCCGATGGCAAAGGTTGACAAGTCAGCCGCGCCAGGTCGCAAGGCGGCGCCGGCTACCCCTAAGAATGCAGCAACAGTGGTCGCACTAGGAACTTCTACCGGCGGCCCGAAAGCCCTGCAAGAAATGTTGCCGTTGTTGCCTGAAGACCTGAATGTTCCCGTACTTATTGTGCAGCATATGCCACCAGGATTTACCGGGCCATTCGCGAGGCGCCTTAATGGTTTGTGCAAGATCAACGTGCGTGAGGCCATTCAGGAAGAAGAGATTCAGCCTGGAGTAGTCTATATCGCTCCCGCGGGACAGCATATGTCGGTGTACCGCAGGGGAACATCCAAAGTTGCGTTGCGTCTGGGACAGGTTCCATCTGGGTTGTTACATATGCCGTCAGTGGATGTCATGATGAATTCAGTCGCGGAAGTTTTCCGATCTTTGACTTTAGGTGTGATCATGACCGGGATGGGCGCAGATGGTGCGAAGGGGATGGAAACCATCAAGCGCGAAGGTGGATTCAACGTTGGGCAGGATGAAGCCAGTTGCACCGTATATGGCATGCCCCGCTCGGCAGCGGAAGCGGGAGTTCTGCACCGCGTAGTTCCGCTTTCGCAAATACCGGAGCAGATCATGCAGATTGCGCACTACAAAAAGGCTGCCCGCGCTTCGGGGTAAGCAAATGTTTTCCTCCCGCAACTTAGCTGGCTGCGATCACGTCACGAATTTTCTGCATCAATGACCCCAGAGAGAAAGGTTTGGAAAGATAGACGGTATTACGGGAGAAGTCCCGATTACCGTCCACTATGTTTTCTGGATAACCGGATATAAAAAGGGTCTTGAGGTTAGGATTCTCCCTCATTAATTCTCTGGCCATATCGCGGCCATTTTTCCCAGGCAGAACAACATCAGCCACCAGAAGCTCGACCTCCCCTTTGTGCTGTCGAAATTCACGAAGTGCCTCAACCGCACTGCGGGCTGTCAAGACGTTGTAACCGGCTGCCATCAGAATTTCCGCTGTTACTTCACGCACAAAGCTTTCATCTTCTACAAGCAGGATACTTCCTCGTAGTCGCGGCATATTTGTGCCGAAAGATGGAAATGATTGAACGGCGTCGTCCCTAATGATTATGTTGCTCACGGTACGCCTCGTCGAGAACAGATTGCATATGCACGTCCAACGCTTGATAAGCTCGCGCACCGAAGGGCTATAGACAGAGAAACTGAATGGTTAGATAAAGATAGACACTAAATGCGCGAGGGGTGAGTCGAGGAGTAAGAGATTGTGTGCAGCCGTTTTGGGAGCGGGAACATTTAAACAGTCCTAGATTGGCATCAAGAGATCATTTTTCCCGTGCCAGCAGCGTGTGGTTCGGATCGAGTACGACCTTGCGTGCGCCAGCGGGCGCGGTCAGTCGGAAGTGAGTTTCATCTTCATCTAGAAAGACCTGCCCGATCAATACATTCTTGTTCGCAACTACGGCATAGATGGGCACGAGTGTGATCAGATTGTCAGGAGCATCTTTTTGTGTGATTTTCCCCGTCACAATAGTTCCTGCGCTGCTTTTGCTTTCAAATTTAATGTCTTCCAGGTCCAGGCGTGGGATGGCAGTTCCGCTCAGCCAGTTGTCATAGAACCAGTTGAGTGATTTTTTTCCTTCATGCCAAAGTGGACGGGGAAGATCTTCTTCAAATGCCTGCATAAATTCCTGGGTACTGATGGTTCGTCCTTCATATTGGGTCCGCACTTTGCGCAGGGTGCGTATAAAAGGATCGCTGGTCAAAGAGGCGCGGGGTGCTTGTCCCGATTTTCGTTCCGCGTCCAATAACATGTTTCGCAGCATATGGAGCAGCCAAACCCCACGCTCGTAACTGATCACTTCATAGCCATTGGGGAAATGGGAAGAAGATAGACGGCTCCCCAGGGTCACAGGTCCTGCCGTCATTAGCGGCTCACCGTCCTGATTTTTTTGCAGCAGGTTGGCGCGGTAACTTTCCAGGACGGCGTGGAAGCGGGCCGGGTCTTGTGTCTCCAACAGCATTAATGAGCTGTAGTCGGCCAGCGCCTCGATGAGCCATTGGTCGCGATATCCGTCCCAGTTGATCAGATCGCCCCACCATTGGTGCGCGGTTTCATGTGCGACTACCGCATTCGTCATTGTTCGCGCCACTTTTTCCATGTCGAGCCGGCTCTTTTCTCCCTCATTCAGGAAAGAGAGGCTCGAGAGAAAGACCAATCCCGGCCAGCCCTGGCTGACGGGCCCCGGCTTCTGTGTCATCGAAAGCGAACTATACGGATAGGGCCCAAAAGCTTTGGAAAAGAAGTCGATAGCATGGGCGGCATTGTCCGCAACTGCCTGGGCATTTCGGGCGGGGGAAGGCGATGGTGAAGGCACAACTTCAATAACGCGGGATTGGGGATGAATCCCCGGTAGAAGAGGAATGGCTATGGTTTGATCCTTGGGGGTGGGAAAGCCCTTCTCCACTTGTTTTGACGCATACGTTTCTACCCGCACGCTACCCGCGTTTGCGACGGCGCGTTCATATTTGCCGAGATTAAATCCCGCGACCGGGAACGGGCGTTCCGAGACCCAACGCGTGACTTGTTCTTCACCGTTGTTGGTAGATTTTTCTTCGACGCGTTTTCCGGTGGCAATCAGCGTCCAGCCGGCCGGGTAATGAAATTCCAAATCAAAGTTAGACATAACCGGACGCTGGTTGGGATACCAGGTGCCGCGCGCGCCGACGTACACCAGTCCGCCGCCTGCGTCGGAAAGCACGTCCCCGCCATAAACGAAGTGCAGTGTGACTTGTTTTCCCGACTGCAAAGTTGCTGGCAGTACTACCGCGACCTGATCATTCCCCAGGCGGGAAAGTTCGGTGCCTTCAAGCGCCTGATTGTGAATGAATTCAACCGGATGTCCGTCAGCCTCAACCAGTTTCACTTGCAGGAAGCGCGAGAGTTCGAACAGCAGAGTGCGCTGACAATTCGTTCGGGCGGTTACCTGTAGCCATGCTTCTGCGTTGAGTTGAGCCGGCAGGTTGATGTTGGCACGAATCTTGTAAAGAGTGATGTCGAAATCGTTAGCGTCAATTTTTTTTTGCTCTGCTGGAGCAAATGAAGTCCAGACATCAAAATAGGCCGTTCCTTCCACGGTTTTATTCTGGCCTACGGAGATTTGCTCTTGTTCACTTGAGTCATAGTAAAGATCAAACGTCCCCAACCTGGTGCCCTGCACGCGTGCGTGCCAAAGCACATCGCCCGGCGTTTTTGCCGGGGAAGGCGATGTTTCTTCCGAGGGAAGAAATTTGCTCAGATCCATAAACAGTTGCAGGGCATCCATGGGAGCAAGATTGCGGGCAGTTTCACCCCACTGCTTTACGAACTCTTCGGCGTCCTCGGTAGGCCGAAGTGTTGGCTGCAATTCTGCGAAGGTCTTGTCATCGAAGCGGAAGTATGCGGTGGAAAATCTTTCTTCGAGGATAGCACTGCCGGTAAACAGGGCCATCGAGGCGCGTTCTGCCCGGTCTGGCGGTTTCAACAATACTTCTGCATCACCTTCGAAAAAAGCGCCGGTGACGTGTCCGGCAACATCTTCGGTAAATGCAATGGTGCCGTCGTCCAGGCTGATGTGGATGGACGAGCGATCAATGGCTGCTTCACGAATGTGGTAAACGCGGGACTTATCCAGTCCTACATTGCGCAACTGTAGATAGAGTGTCTCGGCTGGTTTTGATGCAGAGGCATTTTCTTGCGCCAAAACGGTTGTCGCAAGTAACAGATTGATTGCCAATAAAAACCCGGCGCCAAACAAAATCCGGGTAAGTTTGATTACTTTTGTCACCTACGTAGGCTCACTGTTCCATTGCTAGAATGCGCCATAGTGCGCACGCTTGTCACGCTTTTCATCTTCTTTATAGGGTTATTCTCCGGGGCTTGTGCCTCGGCGGAGGTCATTCACCTCAAGAATGGCCGCACCATCTGGGCTGACCATGTCCGGGAGGACGGGCCGCGGGTGGAGTATGACCTAGGAGACAACTCCTACGCGATCCCAAAATCTTCGGTGGCGCGGATTGAAGTTGGAGGTGTCCCACCCGAATATACTTCGGCAGGTGCTCCTGCCAAACGCGATGTCCCGGCTTTTATGCCTCCGGACAACGTTAGAAACGGAGCGGAAATTTCCAGCAAAGTAATTAAAGAAGGCAAGATTGATGTTGATGTACTGTCTTCCATTGAAGACCAGGGGAATCCCAAGGATTCAGCCGCCGCGTACTTTGTCGCGGGGAAATCAGAATTCGACCGCGGAAATTTCACCAAGGCACGCAGCTATTTTGACGCTGCCCTGCGTTTCGATGGCCAGAATCCTACAATTTTAAATTTTTATGCCGCTTTGCTGGTCAGGACGGGCAATGCCAGCGAAGCACTTCCGTATGCGCAACGGGCAGTGCAGGCGGCGCCGGATTCGGCTGACACTTTGGCCGTCCTAGGATATGCGCAGTTTGCCGCTGATCATACTAAAGATGCCATCCAGAGCTGGAAGCGCTCTTTGCAGATTCGCCCCGATGCGGTCATTCAGGGTTTGTTAGAAAAAGCCGAACGGGAAGCGCAGGCCGAGGCCGAGTTCTCCGAGAGGGAGAGCTATCACTTCACCCTGCGCTATGAGGGGAACCAGACCTCGGAAGCTTTCCGCCATCAGCTATTGGGGACACTTGAATCCGAATATGAAGATTTGGAACGTGAGCTGGGTGGTGCGCCGAGGGGAAACATCCCTGTCATTCTTTACACCGGCGAGGCATTTTTTGACGTGACCCAGGCGCCTTCCTGGAGTGGGGCATTGAATGATGGGAAACTGCGCATCCCAGTGTCTGGACTGAACTCGGTTACACCAGAGCTGGCACGGGTGTTAAAACACGAACTGGCGCACTCCTTTATTAATCAACTTTCAGCGGGGCGATGTCCGCAGTGGCTGCATGAAGGAATCGCACAGGCGCTGGAGCCAAAATCTTTGTCATCGAATGGACATCGGCTGGCGCAGCTTTACGCAGCACAGAAGGAAATTCCCTTTAACATGTTGGAAAGCAGCTTTATGCGATTTACGGCGGGAGAAGCAGTGCTGGCTTACGACGAATCTTTAGCCGCCGTGCTGTATATAGATGATGTTCATGGCAGGGCTGATCTGAGACGAATTTTAGAACGACTGGCTGAAGGCAGTTCCACGGAGGCCGCGCTCCGTTCCACTATCCACTCCGACTATGGCCAGCTTGAAAACGAGCTGGGCAAATATCTCGTAGACAAGTACGGTAACTAACCCCATGGTCGAATTGACGACCGTTAACCCCTGGGCCGAAGAAATGATATTTTCTGCGCCTTACGGCGTTGGCAGGACATCCAATTTCGTGCTACCTTCTGCCATCGCTTTTCATGCCAACTTTCTTCAAGCACGAAAAGGTTTTGCCGTTAGAGCCGGTGAACGCACCAGTGCCGGAACTCAACGGCGCTGAGCTGGCGGCCATGTACTACGGCGAGCGCCGCGGCGGCGATTTTTATGATTTTCTACGTGTCAGCCCCAACCGGGTCGTGTTTGGATTGCTTGATGTAGCCGGGCGTTCGGAACAAAATCGGACCATTGTGGCGGCAGCGCAAACCACGTTCCGCGAATCAGCGCTTGAGCTGTTGAACGGCGACAACGTAAATGAAGCAGACGCTATGACGGAGCTCGGTCTGCGGCTCAACCACACTATTCTGCAAGTCGAGGACGGGGTGCGGTCCTGCCCCGCCTTTGCCGGCTGTTACAACGAAGACCTGGGGATTTTGTGTTATATCAATGCCGGGCATACCCCGGCTTTAGTTCGTGATGGTGCTGGCATTGCTGAATTGCAGGCCACGGGGCTTCCTCTCGGTTTGTTTTCTCACGCCGCTTGCGACGCGCTTATGTGCGCCATCTCTCCGGATGGGGCGTTGTTATTGGTATCGCGTGGAGTAGTAGAAGGAAAGCATCGAGGTGAGGAATTTGGACTGGAGCGGGCCAAGGCCGCACTTCAGCGTCCTGCTGCGACCGCAAAAGATTTGTGCCGCGCGGTAATTGAAGACATCCGGAAATTTATGGGTACGCCGCCCACTCACAATGACGTAACTGCTCTGACTTTGGCCCGAACCGGCACGGTCTAAAAGTTTCTCACTTTCTCTTCCGTCTTGGCCTCACTGGCGCTACCGGTTCAGCTTTGGCCGCCGGGGCCAATTCATTCGCTGTAACGAAATCAGGTTCAATATCCGTCGGAATTGCCTGCAATTTATCTAAAGCTTGACGCAGGGCCGGACGTACCACGCCGAGTTCATCCAGCATTTTTTTGGCGCCGGCATAATCTCCCAGGGCTTCGACCGTCAGCAGATCGTGGTCGAGATCGGTGATTGCCTGGCTGATCTTCTCCATGTTGATGCTGAACGTGCCGTCTTTTTCTTCGACGATGGCCCCCTTGTCCATAAGGTAGTTGAACTGGATCGCCATACCCTTACCGTGTGCCTCGTGCAAACCGAAGCGCAGACTGCGAAATGCCGACGCGAGATACGTGGTGTAGAGCTGCCTTTGTGCGGCCTCATCCGAAGGAAGGATTTTCGTCAGCCCCATTTCTTTGGCATGGGCCATCATGTATTGCAGGGCAAACAGTCCGGTGACGTCGGCCTTGGCCTCCTCAATGGCGCTGTAAACATCTTTTAGTTCTTCGCGCGGAGTTGTGTCGCGATCCTGAACTTTGATCTGGTGCGGACCCAGCCCGTGCATGAGTTCATGGGCAAGGATGTGGGTGAAAAAGAGTTCAAAACTTACATCTACCATCGCTTGCCTGGTTAGGGTGCGGCGGGCGATTGGCAGTAACACGCTGCGGAATTTTGCTTCCTGAACATTTTTCAGCATCACCCGCTTACTGCCTTTTTGCTGCACGACTTTGTCGTCGTTGGGCAGGTTATATGCGGCGGTTTGCACTCCATGTGCGCCATCGCCGGAACTCAGGATCTGGTCAACGACGCGAATCGGAGCAGCGGCGCCCAACTTGGGATTGCGGTATTGCGGATCGATGGGGAGATTGTTTTCGATTTCCTGCAAATGCTGAGTGAATGCCGAGAGCTTGGAGCTTTCTTCTTCATCCCGGAGATTGATGTAAGCCTCGAACGCTGCTTTGTATCCGAACAGCTCGTCATTATAAGTTTCATAAGGGCCGATGGTGATGTCCAGAGGCGCATCGAGGTCCATCCAGGCCATGTCGCTGTCGTAGTAATTGTTGGACAGGAACGCATCCGCGCGGGTCGTGAGAAAGTTCTTTAGCGACTGGTTATCCGTGAGTTCAGCGGCTTCGCGCAGCAGATTGGAGGCCTTGGTCAGATCATCCTTGTATTCTTCGCTGTAAGGGACCGTTTGCAAGTCCTTCCCATTTCGCCGGATGACGGTGAAAAAACTTTTTGCCTGTTCCTGATCTTTGTCCGGAAGCGAAGCCACCCAGTGCTCGAATTCATCTTTGGTCATATCTTCCGGGTAAAAATTTGCACCCAGCGGTTTTCTCGCCGGAACTCCAGGCAAAAAGGCCTCAAAATCATCCAGCGCGGACCATGGTCCTTTGTTGATCCAAAAATAATTGAGCCGGGCTTTGCCCAGAGCAGTCTTGTCTTTTTGGAGCTTGGAATACAGATTGGTATTTCCGCTCCAGAACTGCTGGAGAAAAATGTCATCCAAAATCCGCGCAGCCTCGATAAGTTTTACCAGCGCCTTCTGGTCCCCCGGAGATAGCTTCGAGGTGTCTACTCGCAGCGGTGTAGGTGCGAAGCGGGCGGCCATCTTTTCCAATTGAGACTGGTTGGGGAGCGGCTTCACTTTGGCTTTTTGTGCTTTGGCCGGCATATTCAGGGACCCCAATATCAACAGACTGACTAGACAGGCGGAAATCCTCATTCGTCCTTCTCCTGCAAGGTGGAGTGGAACCGATCATAATAACAGGGGCGGATACTGGATACGGTTGCTCTCCGGGAGTTACAATCTCTTAAGATATAGATGCTGCGTGCACCCTGGTTCGGGCGCCGCTTACTTGTGGTGATTATGCGAAAACTTGCTTCTTTTGTTCTTGTCTTCCTGGTGGCGATTGCCATCCCTCTCAGTGCTGACACTGTGGTTGAGGAAATTATTGCCCGGGTCAACAACCAGATTATTACTCGCAGCGAGTTTCAGCGTAGCAAAGAACAGACCCGGCAAGAGGCCCAACAACAGGACGCCGCGAATGGCGACAAAGTCTATGCGGAGCACGAGAAAGATGTTCTGCGCGGTTTGATTGATCAGCAATTACTGCTGGAACGCGGTAAAGAGATGGAGATCACCGGCGACACCGAAGTCATCAAGCGCCTTGATGAAATGCGTAAACAGATGAACCTCGCTACCCTGGACGAATTAGCGGAAGAGGCCTCGAAACAAGGCATCTCCTTCGAAGAGTACAAGCAAAACCTGAAAAATCAGATCATCACCCAGCAGGTCATAGGCCGCGAAGTTGGCTCGCGCATGAACCTGACCAAAGAAGATGAGATGAAGTACTACGAGGCGCACAAGAGCGAAATGATGCGTCCCGAAGAAATACGGCTAAGCGAAATTCTGGTGGCGACCAAGAGTGATGACGCCCAGCAAATTGCATCCGCCCAAGCCACGGCGGAAGGCTTAGTGGCGGAAATCCGTAAGGGCACTAGCTTTGAAGATATCGCCAAGAAGAGTTCAGAGGGTCCAACTGCAAAACGGGGCGGCGACCTGGGATATTTCAAACGCGGCGTTCTGGCCAAGGAACTGGAAGATAAGACATTTTCCATGAAGCCCGGCGATGTATCGGATCCTATACGGACCAAACAGGGGTTCGTGCTGTTAAAGGTCGCCGAACATCATCAAGCCGGTATCCCTGCCTTTGCCGATATCGAGCCGAAGGTGCAGGATGCGCTTTACTCGGAACGTATAGAACCCGCACTTCGGGCCTATTTGACCCATTTGCGGGAAGACGCCTTCATTGATATTAAGCCTGGATATGTGGACACCGGCGCGAGCCCCAATGAGTCCAAGCCGGTGGAAACTGCGGACAAAGAAGCTGGCGCGAAAAAATTGAAAAAGAAGAAAAAGATGTTGTTGTTTTAGCAGGAACTGCGGCGCTACGAATATGAAAGAATTTTTTCTCTGCGACTGCGCTCAACACGAAAACCAGATCATTACTTCCACCTTCGTCGTCGTTTCCAAGCAGGTTAAGCCTAAAAAATCCGGTGATCCCTACCTGGCGCTCACGCTAGGCGACCGTGCCGGTCACATCGAGGCGAAGATGTGGGACAACGTGGAAGAGGCCATCGGGGCCTTTGAGCAGGAAGACTTCATCAAGATCAAAGGACTGATCAACAAGTACAACAACCGTTTTCAGATTACGATCCACAAGATCCGCAAGCTGGGAGACGCGGAGGTGGATTTCGGCGATTACCTTCCCAAGACCACAAAAGATATCGGTGAGCTTTGGCAGACGCTGGCGGGATTTGTTGCCAGCTTTCGCGATCCTCACTTAAAAGCATTGGTCGAAGCTTTTATGGCTGATCCGGAAATCGCCGAAGCCTACAGGACAGCTCCGGCGGCGAAGAGTTTGCATCATGCATACATCGGCGGATTACTGGATCATGTGGTTTCTTTGTGCCGTTCTTGTGACCTGATGTCCAGGAACTATCCCCAGATCAATCGTGACCTTTTGCTGACCGGCGCATTTTTTCACGATATTGGGAAAATCCACGAACTGGCCTACAACCGTGCTTTTACTTACACAACTCGCGGACAGCTGTTAGGGCACATGATCATTGAGTTGGAAATGCTCCAGGCCAAGGTTGCGCAAATTCCCGGATTTCCTGATCCACTGAAGACGCTGGTTGAACACCTCATTATTAGCCATCACGGACACTATGAGTTCGGTTCGCCTAAGCTGCCCATGTTTCCTGAGGCACTGATGCTGCATTATCTGGACGACCTGGATTCGAAGATGGAAAGCATGCGGGCGCATTTCGAGCGGGAAATTGGCTCTGAGGCAGCTTGGGCGGGATATAACCCATCTTTAGGAAGGCCATTGTTAAATACGTCCAAATTTTTAGCGGGCAAACCTGAGGCGGAGAAGCAAGAAGACGAGGCAGTATGTACTTCCGAGCCGTCAGAATCGAAAGAGAAAACCGAGTCCAATCCTGTATCCACTGTTAATCTATTCAAGCCCTGATGTCTAGGGGCGTGCGCTGTTTCGCTTCCGAAAATTCTGGCCATGGAGAAAATTATGAGATCACGCTTGATAGCAGTGACCTTGAGCCTGTGTTTTGTACTTTTTGGTTGTAGCGGCAAATCGGCGAATTCTAGCGATGCAAACAGCGCTAGTGGCAATGCGGCTAGTCCCAGCAGCAGCGGCAGCGGGGCATCTGGCGGCAGTAGTGCCGCCAGTGGTGGTAGCACATCCAGCTCTGCGAAAAAAGTGGCAGAATCCAAGCCCGTAGTAGTACCGGTAGGCACGGTGCTGACTGTCAATCTTGGGGAAGCCTTGGGTTCGAAGATCAGCCAGCCCGGTCAGACTTTTTCCGCGACCCTGGCACAACCGGTAACCGTTGGCGGTGAAACGGTACTTGCCAAGGGCGCGACGGCTTCGGGCACGGTAGTGGATGCCAAGCCGCTCGGACGTTTCAAAGGTGGCGCGGTACTGCAATTAAAGTTGAACTCCGTATCGGATTTGCCGGTGGAGACTTCATCGGTGGTCCGTACCGCAACAGGGAAGGGAAAACGCACTGCCACCATGGTCGGCGGAGGCGCTGGACTGGGTGCGATCATCGGAGGTCTTGCTGGAGGCGGTAAAGGCGCGGCGATTGGTGCGCTTGCCGGCGCAGGCGCTGGTACCGCGGGCACGGCTTATACCGGCAACAAAGAAATTACGTTACCGGCAGAAACTGCTGTCAGCTTCAAACTAGAGCAGCCGTTGGAGATCAAAAAATAATTTGTGTCTGGAGTGTGATTGTGACCCTCGGAGGGCCGAACTCTCCGAGGGTTTATTATTTGAAAGCGCGATAATTTTTTATGACGCATCTTGATTTCAGCCGCTTCAAGATTTTGACCTTCGACTGTTACGGCACACTCATTGATTGGGAGTCGGGAATATTCTCCGCTGTGCGTCCAATTTTGGCGACACACGGCAAATCGATTTCTGATGCGCTGTTGCTGGAGATGTATGGCGAACTGGAAGCGCAGGCTGAACAGGGAGAGTTCCGGTGTTACCGGGATGTGCTGCAACTGGTTGTAAATGGATTTGGAAATCAACTTGGGTTTGAGCCCACAGACGAGGAAAAACGCTCCCTCCCAGAGTCGCTAAACAATTGGCTGCCGTTTGCGGATACTGTGCGCGCGCTGGAGCAACTTAAATCAAAATTCAAGCTCGCCGTAATTTCTAATGTGGATGATGATTTGTTTGCGGCTTCAGCAAAGAAATTGAAAGTGGAGTTCGATTACGTGATCACCGCCCAGCAGGCAAGTTGTTATAAGCCCGGCATAAGCATCTTTAAGCTGGCCCTTAAAACCATTGGAATTGCCCCTGAGTATATATTGCACTGCGGACAGAGCGTCTACCACGACGTCATTCCCGCGCAATCTCTAGGGATGTCCACTGTCTGGGTCAAACGTCCTTCTCCGCGCGCTGGAATAGGGGCGGTCAAGCCAGCTTCCGGGCAACCAGATTTGCAAGTACCGAGTCTTGAAACACTGGCTAGGATTGCCCTCTCCGAAAACTGACATCCGAGAACTGGGAACTGATATCCACCAGTATTAAACTTGTTCATAAGGAACACTTGATGCCGACTCGCATTAGTCCCCTGTCTTATCTCACTGGCCAACTCGACGAACTGAAAGCCAAAGGAACTTACTTCCGTCTGCGCGTTCTCGAAGATGAGCAAGAGCCCGTTTGTACGTTCGATGGAAAAAAAGTCATCAACTTGGCGTCGAACAATTACCTGGGATTGACCACGCATCCTAAATTGCGTGAGGCGGCATTGGAAGCGACGCGCAAATATGGAGTGGGCTCAGGCGCGGTGCGGACGATTGCCGGGACCATGAAGATCCACATGGATCTTGAAGAGAAAATCGCGCGCTTCAAAAATGTGGAGGCTTGCGTGGTTTTCCAGTCCGGGTTCGCAGCGAATGCGGGTACGGTTTCCGCCATTTTGGGGAAGGAAGACTTTATCATCTCGGACCAGCTGAATCATGCTTCCATCATTGACGGGGCGCGCCTGTCACGGGCCAAGATTCTAGTTTTCAATCACAAAGATGTTGGACATGCGGAGCAGCAACTTGCGAGCGTGAAAGATCAGCCGGGGAAGAAATTGTTGATTAGTGACGGCGTGTTCTCGATGGATGGCGATATCGGCCCGCTGCCGGGCCTGTGCGCGGTGGCGGAGAAATACGGCGCCATCATGATGGTCGATGATGCGCATTCTTCCGGTGTTCTGGGACGAAACGGACGCGGGACGATCGATCATTTCGGGATGCACGGACGAGTCGATATCCAGGTGGGAACGCTTTCGAAAGCCATCGGCGCGCTGGGCGGATACGTGTGCGGCACGCGTGATCTGATTGATTTTCTGTATCATCGCGCGCGGCCGTTTTTGTTTTCGACATCGCATCCACCTTCAGTGGCGGCCACCTGTATCGCCGCATTTGATGTCCTGGAGCGGGAGCCAGAACGAATTGAGAAGCTGTGGGACAACACACGATTTTGGAAGAAAGAACTGGGACTTTTCGGGTTCGACATCGGCGGGTAAACGACTCCTGCCAGCGAGACACCCATCACGCCCATTATTATTGGCGAGGAAGCTCACAATGGAATTTTCAAAGCGAGTTGTTCAAAGAAGGCGTGCTCGGTACGGGCATCGCTTTTCCAACGGTTCCCGAAGGCAAAGCACGCATACGGACCATCATGACGGCCACGCACACTCAAGACGAACTCACTCAAGCGCTCGACGTGTTGAAGACAATCGGCAAACGCATGGGGATTGTTTGATTTTCGACTGTTCCATGCTTGGTTGTTGGGCTAATCCCTGCGATATACGATTTTTCCTGCCACGATTGTTGCTGTGACGTTTCCGGTCAGTTGCCATCCATCGAAGGGGGTATTGTGGGACTTGGAACGAGACTGGCAGCTTCGTAGGTCCAGCGTTTTTCAGGATCAAAGATGGTGACATCGGCATGCGAGCCGCGAGTTAACGTGCCTCGTCCACTGAGTGAGAGGACGCGCGCAGGTCCGGCGGTAAATAGTTCCACAATACGTGCCAGAGGAATTTTGGCTGCTACATGAAGGCGTGTAATCGCCAGGCCAAGCGCGGTATCGAAACCGGTAATTCCAAATGCTCAGCGTTCGAAGTCGATAATTTTTTCGTGCGGCGCATGCGGCGCGTGATCGGTGGCAATGGCGTCCACGGTGCCGTCGCCTAACGCGACGATCAGAGCTTCGAGGTCTGCCGCCGAGCGCAAAGGCGGATTCATTTTGAAGTTGGCGTCGTAGTCGCGGATATCTGCGTCGGTCAGGGTAAAGTGGTGCGGGAGCAACTTCACAAGTAACACGCGTCTTGTTGCGTTTGCCGCGGCGGACGGCCTTGAGCGCATCGGCAGTGGAAAGATGAGCTACATGCAGGCG
>CAWBXL010000179.1:0-5932 GCA_963792305.1 uncultured Acidobacteriaceae bacterium
ACCCTAAAAAGATCAAGTACTACCTCGATTTTGCCACCCTGTCGTTCAATCACCAGTCGTTCCAGGTCGGCGTTGATATGGTGAATGTCGGCCTGAAACAGGCTCCCAATGCGGCGCCGCTCTATGTGGCGCGGGGCGTTCTTTACATTCAGATGGCAAAGTATGAAGAAGGGGAAGCCGATTTTCAGACTGCTCCCGCCTTAATCCACGTGAGTCATCCGGAGCCATTGCACAAGGGATGGCGCAAATACAGCAGAGCAATCTGGATCAGGCATTGACCACAGTAAACTCACAGATAAAAATCCATCCAGGGGAAGCCTTTCTCTACTATTTGAAAGCCCAAATATTGGCGCAGAAAGGTGTACCGGCAGGCACTCCGGAGTTTAAAGAAGCAATTGCGACCGCCATCCGTGCCACGCAACTTAATCCTGATTTCGTTTTACCGCGAGACATTCTTGGCAATCTTTATTTGAAGTCAGGCCAATTGGATCTCGCCATTGCCGAGTGTCGTTTGGCGCTGAAGATAAATCCCTCCGATCAGGAGTCGCTCTATCACCTGATTCAGGCACTGCGGCAAAGCGGTAAAGGTTCAAAGACAGAGATGGCGGATTTAGTAAAGCGTCTGGCGGATTTGCGTCGCGAATCACGCAGAGCAGGAAGGCTCAGCTAATCAATACAAACTTTATGAAGTGGAGACCCAACGAGCAGAAAGGACTGGCCCCACAGTAGCTAGTCGACCAGCTTATAGCGGTAGCGTTCCTTGTCTTTCTTTAATGCCTGCTCACGAAGCAGGGCCAGCTGTTTCAGCAGTTCAGGAATCTCGCCTTTTTTGTCTCCGGTTTTCCGCAACGCTTGAATCAGGCGATATACCACTGTTTGGTCCGTCGAGTCGATAGCCAGCGCTTTCCGGCATTGTTCGATCGCCTCGGGATATTTATCCGCCTGCATATATAACTTCGCCAGCACACCGTGGGCCGCACCCAATGTGGGACGCAATGCCACAGCTTTGCGGGCAGAACGCATGGCAAGTTGAAAATCAGGAGTATTCGGATCGCCATTTTTCGCAGCCAGAATGTCCGCTTGCAAGTAAAGCATCAAAGGATCATCGGGCTTTTTCGCTAAGGATTCTTGTACCTTTGCGAGTGCCTGATCGAAATCATTACGCTGCGCTGCTGCGATCCCTTGCGCGGCAGCGCTGAGAGATTGGGTTGGATCCAATTGGTTGGCCTTGGCAAAATCTGCTTCTCCTTTGTCGTATTGAGCTAGTTCGACGTAGAGAACCCCACGCGCAAAATAGAGCGGCGCGGCATTTGGATGAAGATCCAGACCATCATTGATCACGTCAATACCAACCTGAAATGAGCCGTGCGTATAGCAGATGTTGGCGAAATCCAGGTAGGGATCCACATTTTTCGGATCAAGCAGAATCGCTCGTTGTAGAGTGCTGACTGCCCGCGAAGTGTCCTTGTTGGCCTCGTAAGCTCTTGCCGCCAGTTCCAGGGTCTCGGCATCCGGAGTTGCCTGCAAAAGTGGCTCTAGCGTTGTCAGGGCGTCCGCTGGCTGATTGGCTATCAACTGTAGGGCCGTCAATAAACGGCGCTCACGCGGATCGTCGGGATTGAGGGCGAGCGTGTGCTCGAAGACCTTTACCGCACGGCCATATTGTTTGAGTTTTACCAGGCAGGTCGCGTAAGCATGCAGCGCGCTAGGTTGGTTATCGAATAACGCTCCCGCGCTTTCAAAATGGGGAACCGCGGCAGCCCATTTACCTTGCTGGTATTCGAGCACGGCCAGCATGCCGTGACTGATTGCATCCTCGGGCCGCAATCGCAGTATGTGTTCAATGAGCGGGATGGCCGCCGGATCCCCATTTGTATATCCGATTTGTGCCGTTCCCTGGAGCGCGGGAAGATAGTCTGGAGAAATCTTCAGCGCGTGGCGAAATGAGGCCAATGCTTCCTTTGTGTTGCTCTGTCCTTCATAGGCTGTGCCTTGCATGGACCACAATTGAGCGTTTCCAGGGGATGCTTGTAGTGCAGAGTGGAGAAGCTGCAAAGCCTGTTGAAAATCCTTGTTCTGCAAGGCTGCGGCAATTGGGCCCGATCTGTCCTGGGGATTCTGAGCCAGCAAACTGGAAAGTGAAAAGAGGATGATCAGAGCAAAAGAAAACCAAGTTCGTCGAATAGAGTGTGTTTTCTTCATCCCCGAACGGTATCTCCCATCATCGTTTTATATTTTAAGTCACTGTACTCAAGAAGCGTCGTACCCTCTCACGGAAACATTTGTCAGAGGCCACGCAAAACCGGCCCCGTTCACGTGAGGTGAAAGGGGCCGGTTCTTTTGTTCTGTTTGTCCCGGGGTTAGAACGAAATCTTGCCTCCAATTTGCCACCATCTGGGTAGATGTGACGCGGTAGCTTTGCCGAAATTCCCGTCCGTCCAGTTGCCTGTCGCGCAACCCCTACCACACCGCCATCAACGTTTAGCAGGTTTGCGCGGTTGAAGATGTTAAAGAACTCGAACCTGAATTGGAAATTGACCCGTTCAGTAATGCGAGTGTCCTTGTAGAAGTTGATGTCCGTCTCCGCATAGTTCGGCTCACGGAATTGGCCCGTCTTCTCATTGCCATTCGCACCAAGAGTTGTGGGAGCACTAAATTGCCCCGGAGTGAAAATTCCTGTGAGGAAAGCTTTTTTAGAGGTTCCCTGATGATAGTTGGCCGCATCCGGGTAATCATTATTGTTTCCGTCAGCGTTGTAATCTCCGCTTGAAGGGCTATATCCAATCGCCGGGTTAGCCAGTGACGGGCAAGGTCCCGCATTTGCGCAGATCGGCTGATAGCCGTTAGCGGTGACGACTGTGAATGGCTCTCCTGACTGATAGATGCTGGTACCGCTGACGCCCCAGCCACCGGTCAAATGACCGATAGCTCCCGCTCCATTCTTCAAGCCTTTCAATGAGTAGTTGAAACTGAGTGAAATGCGGTTGGGTACATCCCAGGCTGACGGTCCATAGTATGCCTGAGGGTTAAACGGTGTCGGATAGGCTCCTGCATCATCCTTGGATGAAGAGTGAGTGTAGGAGAAATCTATAAACCCACGTGAAAAGTGTCCTTTGAATTCCGTGTATATGCCCTCGTAATTACCGTAACGATCGTTATCGGCAAAGGTAATAGCACCGAAACTAGGATTGAGGCGGGTTGGATTCGTGCTCTGATGGGTGATCAAATCATTGTTGAGAACGTTGATATTGACTCCATAAGAGACGCCGCCAGTATTGTTACCAGCGCTAGCGATGTTGTAGGAATGCGACCCGGAATATCCAACACTAGCGGAAAAGTTGTTGGAGAGTCTCCGTTCCGCGGAAAACGACCAGATATCCGCCACCGGAGATTTCAAGTTGGGATTAATAGCTCCGATGTTGAAGTTCGCTCCCACGACTCCGCCCTGGGCGTTAAGGCCGCCAGTGAAGGTTGGGAAGGTAAATCCAAACGGCGGTTTGTCCGAGTTTCCTAGCAGGAATATAGGAGCCTGGGCGGTTGCTGTCCCGCCTGCAACAAATGACGGGGAAACCAATCCCGGAGGGCTGCCACGGAACTCTTCCTGTACGTTCGCCGAAGTCAGCCAATTGTTATAGACGCCAAATCCGCCACGAATTGCCCAGTTGCCGTTGCCCTTCGGATCCCAGGCGAAACCAACACGAGGGCTCCACAGGTTATTAACGGCGCTCAAAAGCGCGTTATGAGTGGCCTTAGCTACGCCGCTTGCAACCTGTGCTTCTTTGGTGGAACCCGAACCCAGGTAGAAATTTCCGAATACTGTAGTCGGGCTTTTCGAGTATGGGTTTCCGCTGTCGTCATAACGCAGACCCAAGGTCAGGGTCAGGTTTTTTCTTGCCTTCCATGTGTCTTCTACAAAAATTCCGAAAGTTTTGGAAGCTGCATCCCAACTGGCCAATCGTTGTGTGCCAGTCGCGGGATCATAAAAGACTCCGCCTTCATTGGTAGGAGCATCCTGCGCCAATGACAAAATGTTATTGAAATTGAAGGTTGGTGTTGACCACGGTCCCTGGAAGTTTTCTACGTCATCTCCATACCAGCCTTCATAACCGAACTTCAAGGTATGAGCGCCTTTAATGTGAGTAAGAACATCCCGCCAGTGATAATTGTGCTGGATGAAATCTCCTTGGGCGAAACCTGCACCAAGTTGTTGGCTGATGCCTGCGTTGATGTTGGGGACGGTGTAGTCGGCAGCACCTGTGGCCAAGTTGCCTTCGACTCTGCTTTGACCAGCACTAGCTTCATTCAACGTTGTGGGCGAGAAAGTGTGCGCCCAAGTTACTTGGCCTGCGACCTGCCAGGTTGGGTTGAGGCTGGAAAATTGTGGTGAGGCCGATGCTGCACCACTGGTTAATAAAGTGCGGTAAAGGCTTACGTAAATTCGATCACTCTTGAAATCGGTGTCCATGCGCGCAAAGTACTGCGTGCCATTGCGTACTGATGTGGCGGCGAAAGCTCCGATGTCGGTCATGGGCAAAGCGCAAGGAATAAAGTTTGTGGCCGCAGTGTTGCAGCCATTTGCTGCCGGTGCCGAGAATCTGTTGTGCGGTTTGGTTACTGCTTACGCCAGACAAACCGACCGGCAAGATAGGTAGTGAGGATGTGCGTTCCCACCGTATTCGATAGGCCATTTCCGGGATTGGAAATAAAGTCCAGGAACTTGGGTCTGCAAAGGTGATGTTTCCACCGGCAGCGTTTGATCCACGCCTCGGCTCGGCCGCAAATAGAAGAAAAGATGATGCGGAATCACCGGTCCGCCGACGGCAAACGAAAAGTCGTTGGAGTGAAAAGGCTTGTAAGGGAATCCCTGGAAATGCTGGTCGCGCATACATTCCCTGATAGTTGAAATAATCTGCCGCCGAACCATGGAATTGGTCCGTGCCAGACCTAGTTGTAAATGCAGTAACCAGTCCAGCAGCGCGGCTGTGCTCACTGGAAAATGTGTTTACCTGAATACTGGTTTCCTGAATCGAGTCAGGCGTGGGTGTCAGGTTCAATACGCCCTGACGAATTCCGCTGGTGACATCAAGGCCATCAATGACATACTGGTTGTTGTCCGAGCCTGGCCGTTGGCGCTGGCGTCAACCGCTTCTTCCGTGGAGAAGTTGTCCGCGCCTGATCCGGGAGTTCCCGCCAACCGCCCGTTCCTAGTCCGGATACTCCGGGGGCCAGCGTCACCAGTGTTACCAGGTTGCGGCCTGCAATCGGCAACTGCGCGACCGCCTGATTCTCAAGCGTTAGTTGTGTGCGGCTGTCCGCGGTATCTACTACCGGTGCTTCAGTGGTGACAGTGATTGCTTCGCTCGTCGAACCAACCTTCAAGCTTATTGGCACATTCAGGTTCTGCTCGGTCAGCAGGGTAACATTGACTTCCGACTTTCCTAAAACCGCCGGCCTCCGCCCCGATCTTGTACGAACCGGGAGCCACGCTCGGAAAGGTGTAGTTTCCGGCGTCGTCCGAAGTCGTCGTGCGCGTCACATTGGTGCCAGTGTTGACAAGATCAACTCTGGCCTTTGCCACTCCGGCGTTACTGGGATCCTCGGACGACTCCTCGAATACTGCCGCTGAACTGGGCGAAACCGAGACTGGCGCAGAGCATTACCGACAGCAGCACCAGACTGGCGCGAACCGAATGGGAGAAACTAGTACACATTTAGACTCACCTTTCTGTAGGAGCGGTCACGGCTCCTCAGGAACGGACTAAACTGTAGCGAACACGATGTTTGTCCGGGGGAGGATCTGTCAACAGGCAATTCTGTACCACGTTGCCGTTTATTCAATCGGCAGGAAACCGGTATTACTGGACTGATTTCCACGCTGATCCCACCCGCGAAGATGCGCGTTCTGCAGGGTTGACAGATGGAATGTCAGGCC
>CAWBXL010000180.1:0-5473 GCA_963792305.1 uncultured Acidobacteriaceae bacterium
AGCTGGGCGGCTTCGCCACCAACGGCGTGAACATGACCAAGCTGGAGAGCTACATGGTGGGCGGGGAGTTCACCGCCACGCAGTTTCTATCAAGTGGCCGGTATTCTGTCAGTTTTGGGACGAAATAAGGATGCTTTCGAATGGCTGGAGCGAAGCGTCAGTACAGGATTTGCCTGCTGGCCTTTTTTCCTGAAAGTTCTGTGCCTTCAGAACCTGCGAAGCATGCCTGAATTTGAAGTTTTAATCAGTTCTCTACAGGCCAAGTATCCCGACCACTTGGGATTGCTATAACCCTATTAAGCCGGATATCTGCCGCTGATATAACTCTCCAAATGCTCAATGGTCTGTTCCTGGCCGGAGACAATCGCTTTCACCAGGTCCCCGATGGATACCACACCGACGACTTTTGCGCCTTCCAGCACAGGGAGGTGGCGGATGCGGTGCTGAGTCATGATCTCCATGCACTCGTCAATGGCTTGCCGCGGCGCGGCGAAGATCACGGGGCTAGTCATGATTTCTCGCACCTGGGTTGTCTGCGAAGAGCGTCCTTTGAGAATGACCTTGCGCGCATAGTCACGCTCGGAGAGGATGCCAACCAACTGGCCCTCAAACATTACCAGCAATGCGCCAATTCCCTTCTCCGCCATCTTCTCGATGGCTTCATACACGGATTGTTCAGGGGTGACGTACCAGACTGTATCGGTAGCTTTGCGCGTCAGGACCAGCCCAACGGTATCAGCGAGCTTCATGTATCACCTGCTCACCAAGCAAAATCACTCATTCGTATGGTAGTACGCTCGTCGGCAACGTCAAGAAGTTTTGTTAGAAAAGCTCGCTGGGGAAAAAATATTTCATCACAGCCTGCTTCGCCAGACACCAACCCTGTTGGTTGACAGTAGGAGCTCCGAAATATAGGTTATTCTCCGAACAAATAACCTGCTAAGGACATAGCATGCCAATCTTGAAGAGCAATGCCGTTAACGAACAGGCTGGGTTCTCATTCCTGTTATTTCTTTTTATAGCTCTCATCCTTTGCACTTTAAACGTGCCGCTACAGGCACAATCGGAAGCTATGGGAATTTTCGAGGGCAACTCTGATGTTGGCTCCGTTGTCCCTTCCGGAGTGGCCAACTACGACGCGTCTCAGCACACCTACACCATCAACTCCGCTGGCGCGAATATATGGGCCACAACCGACGCGTTTCACTTCATCTGGAAAAAAGCATCCGGCGATCTCTCGCTGACCGCAGATATCACCTTCCCAGTCACCGACGGCAAACACGATCCCCATCGCAAGGCCGTGCTCATGCTTCGCCAGGACCTGGCCGCCGATTCCGTCTATGCCGACGGTGCTTTGCATGGGGCGGGATTGACAGCCCTGCAATACCGTCGTGAAAAGGGCGCAATTACACAAGACATCGAACTGAATATTTCTGCTCCCAAAAAAGTGCGGATCGAAAAACGCGGCGATGTCATGACCATGTTTCTGAGCATGTCTGGAGAGCCGCTGCATCAAGTAGGAGCATCCGTTTCGCTTCACCTCGAAGGCCCGTTCTACGTAGGACTCGGCGTCAGTGCACACAACAAGGACGCCACCGAAAAAGCTGTGTTCTCGAATGTCGAACTTCAGCCGCTGACCCCGCCAGCTACGCCTGCGAAGATGGCCCTCTTCAGCACGCTGCAAACCATCGCTCTCGACGGACGCGCCGCAATGGTCTATACCACGCAGGGACACATGGAAGCGCCCAACTGGTCGCGTGATGGCAAGACTCTGTTCTTCAATCAAGACGGGCTGATCAAAAAGATCCCAGTCGACGGAGGCGCACCAGAGAACCTGGATATAGGCGCAGCCACGCACTGCAATGGCAGTCACGGCCTCTCACCCGATGGGAAGTGGATGGCCATCAGTTGCAACATGCCCGACAAACCGCAAGCGCGTGTCTACGTCATTCCCTCCACCGGGGGCACACCACGCCTAGTCACTGAGCATCCAGCCTCGTACTTCCACAGCTGGTCCGCCGACGGAAAGAAGATCATCTTTGTTCGCCCGGACAACGGCGCCTTCAACCTGAACTCCATTTCTGTTGATGGTGGAGAGGAAGTAGCCCTGACCACCGGCAAAGGTGTCAGCGACGATCCGGATAGTTCGCCCGACGGGAAATACATTTACTTCAACTCAGACCGCACCGGCACCATGCAGATATGGCGCATGCATCCTGATGGCAGCGCACCAGAACAAATCACATTCGACGATCTCAACAACTGGACGCCGCATCCCTCGCCTGATGGGAAATGGTTGGAGTTCCTGACCTACGGCAAAGGAGTGACCGGCCATCCCGCGAACCGGGACGTATCGTTGCGCATCATGTCGCTGGAAGACAAAAAGATCAGGACTCTGGTCAATCTGGTGGGAGGCGCGGGCAGCATCAACGTGCCGTCATGGGCGCCAGACAGCCAGCACTTCGCCTTTATCAGCTATCAAATGCTGCCTGAAATCGATAACGGTAGTAGTCAGTAAAACTGGTCGTGTGGAGACGGGACTTGTCCCGTCTCTCACGTATTGAAATTAACTCTTCGGAACATCAACCCAGGCGCGAGTTCGATTGCTATCAAATTCCGCCTGTAAAATATTCATCTGCCGCAAGCCATCTGCTATCTGTGGATACTCCGCCGCCGATCCGGGCTCAGCAATTGACTGATAGAATCGACGGAAGACCTGCTTGAAAGTATCGTCGTATCCTTCGCTGTGTCCGCCCGGCAAATCGGCGTAAGAACGCGCCCCCTCTTTCAATAGCGACGGATCTTTGATGATGATCTGGTTGGGATCATTGCGATGCCCGATCCAAAGCTCATCGGGTCTCTCCTGGTTCCACGACACCCCCGATTTGGCCCCAAAGATTTCAAAAGTAAATCCATTCTTCCGTCCCGCAGAAACCTGGCTCGCCGTCATACAACCTCGGGCTTTATCTCCCAGGTGAAAAATGACCGTGCCGAAATCTTCTGTGGTAACAGGGTGGTCATCCACATCTTCAGCGCTGGGAAGTTTTCCAGTAAATGTTTCCACGCTTCTCTTGGGTTTCTTGCGTGTGGGATGAAAAGTCTGCAAATCGGCACACAGAGATTTCACACGCAGTCCAGTCAGATGCTCGATCATATCGAACCAGTGCGATCCAATATCCCCCATGACACGCGAAGGCCCGCTGACTTTTGGATCCACGCGCCAGTTCCAATCGGTGGGATACAGCATCCAGTCCTGCGAATACGTGCCTTGCGCGACCAGTACCTCGCCGAGATCACCAGCTTCCCGCATGCGCCGCATCTGCTGCACCATCGGGTAGTAGCGCAGATTGTGGCACAGGCAATTCCGTAATCCCGTCTTCTTTGCCAAAGCCAGAAGTTCCTGGGCCTCTTCAACAGATGTAGTCACTGGTTTCTCACAAAGTACATTCTTTCCTGCAAGCAATGCGTCTTTCACCATCTGATAGTGCATCGCGTTGGGAGTACAAATATGTACCGCATCGAGCGATGAATCCTGTAACAGTTTGTGGTAATCGTCCGTAGCATCGACTCCATAGCCAATGGCAAGTTTTTGCGCGGACTTTAACTCGCGCCCAACCACCGCCACCACGTCCACAAACTCCACCCGCCGGAGCTGCTCCAAATGCATGCGCCCCATGAATCCCGTACCCACTACTGCTGTCTTAAGCCTTTTCGCCATGATCCGTCCTTAGGATGATTTACACCCACCACGCCGCAGCGGGTTTCTCTTTGATGACATTTTCGTTTAGGAATTGGGCCGCCTTGGTCAATCCCTCCTCGGGAGACATCAGGCTGTCCTCATGCTCAATCGAGAGTACGTAGTCATAACCAAACATGCGCAGCGTGGAAACAAATTCCTTCCACCACTCCGCGCCGTGACCATACCCGCAAGTGCGAAAAATCCAGGTGCGGTTTTCTCATCGGTGTATGGCTTGGTGTCGAGCACGCCCGTCTTTGGCAAATTTGCAGAATAAATCTGCGTGTCTTTGGCGTGAACGTGGAAAATCGCATCGCCGAGCACGCGGATCGCCGCGATGGGATCGATTCCCTGCCAAAACATGTGGCTGGGATCATAGTTACATCCAATATTTTTTCCAGCGATCGAACGAAGCTGCAACATCGTCTCCGGGTTGTAGGCCACAAATCCCGGATGCATCTCAATTGCAACTTTCACGCCATGGTCGCCAGCAAACTTCGCATGCTCCTTCCAGAAAGGAGTGACAACGTCATCCCACTGCCACTTCAAAATATCCAAAAAGTCCGGAGGCCACGGACAGGTCACCCAATTGGGATACTTCGCGTTTGGCCCATCTCCAGGACATCCGGAAAAATCCACCACCACAGGCACGCCCAGCTTCTCCGCCAACAAAATCGTTTTTCGGCTGACATCAAGATGTGCCGGCCCAACTTTTTTGTCCGGGTGAATCGGATTGCCATGGCAACTCAGCGCACTGATGCTCATCTGATACTTGTCGAGTGTGGCCTTGAACGCCGACAGTTCTGAAGGATTGTCCAGCATGGACAACTTGCAATGCGCAGCGCCAGGGTAGTTCCCCGTGCCCAGCTCAACGGTGTTAATGTGGAGTGCGTTTAATTTCTGGCACACAGCATCGAGCGGCAACTGCGAGAGTAATGGAGTAAAAACGCCAACTTTCATTCGAGTCCTCGGGGCATAGGAATGCGCGAGAAATTGTACCTGTTTGAAGGTTTTTTTTGGTACTGTAGCAGCGATAAATTTTCAGCGAATGTTTGCATCTAAACCGGTTTAGCGATTCAAGGAGATCACCAGCGTGAGGAGAATCGTTTTGGCAGTACTCGCCAAAACGATTCTCCTCACGCTGGTGATCTCCTTAAACCGGTTTAGATGCAAACATTCGCTGAAAATTTATCGCTGCTACAGTACCAAAAAAAACACTCTCAAACAGGTACAATTTCTCGCGCATTCCTATGCCGAGAGAACTCGAATGAAAGTTCCACATTTACTCCATTACTCTCGCAGTTGCCGCTCGAAGTGCTGTGTGCCAGAAATTAAACGCACTCCGCATTAACACCGTTGAGCTGGGCACGGATTTGCTAGGCGCTGCGCATTGCAGTTGCTGGAGCAATCCTTCCAGAACTGTCGGCGTTCAAGGCCACACTCAACAAGTATCAGATGACACTGCGTGCGCTGAGTTGCCATGGCAATGCAATTTCCCACCCGGACAAAAAAGTTGGGCCGGCGGCTGATGTCAGCCGAAAAACGATTTTGTTGGCGGGAGCCGCCGTCCTTGTGGTGGTGGATTTTTCCGGATGTCCTGGAGATGGGCCAACGCGAAGTATCCCAATTGGGTGACCCTGTCCGTGGCCTCCGGACTTTTTCCGGATATTTTGAAGTGGCGGTGGATGACGTTGTCACTCCTTTCTGGAAGAGACATCGAACAGGCCTCACGCTCAT
>CAWBXL010000181.1:0-25429 GCA_963792305.1 uncultured Acidobacteriaceae bacterium
CGGCGAGATGATAAATTCCTTAACCGCAGTGCCACACTGTCACTTCTCCAGTCACTGAATCATCAAAACGGCCAAGGTCACAAATTCCGGGTTGCCTAGATTTGGAGATGCCATAGATCTTGAGGTTATCTTCAGCTTCGGCCAGTGTGTCGATTGGCTTCAGAACTTCGAGTGTATTGAAGAAATATTGAGTCAACTCGGCGGAGATGCTTCGAGTTTGAATTTTTCCAACGCGATGGCCCTGGAGGATCCGAAAGCCGCTTCGATTCATTTTCTGCAGCATCAATCCTTTTCGGTTATAGGTGCGGTGGCTATCGGGCTTCAGTTCCAGCACACGGTCCGCTGCGGCGATCGCGCCGGTCAGGTTTCCGATCAAATTGAGCAGAATTGAACGGGTTGACCAGGCCTCGGGATCGCCGGGAGATACCTGCACTGCTCGCCGGCTCAGGAAATCAGCCCTTTTTCACCTTATTCAAAGTGGAATCCTTATCGTCCAAAATATTCAGCGCCAATAGTCCCAGTGCCTGACCATTGGTAAGTGGAAGGCGTGCCATTTCGCGGCGGGTTATAGCAAAAAGTGTCATTTCGTCTGCAAAATAGAATATATGCGCTTCTCGGCGTAGTAGAGCCTGCGGCGAGAGACGGGAGATACCGACGAAGAGCACGGAGCCGGTTTCGGCCGTGTCGCAATCTTCGATACCGATGGGCGCTTCTTGAACGAACTGGAACAGGGCCCATGGATGAACGCACCATGGGGAATCGCATTAAGCCCAGCGGACTTTGGTGCCTTCAGCCACCGCATCCTGATCGGGAACTTTGGCAGCGGACACATTCAAGCCTTCAACACAATCACAGGAAGGCATGAGGGACGGCTTCTGAACCCTGACGGCACTCCGTTGTTTGTCGAAAATGTTTGGGCGCTCAGCTTTGGCAGCGGGACTACCGGGCTGTTTAATGAGCTTTTCTTCACTTCTGGCCCCAATGACGAAAATGATGGATTGTTTGGGAAAATTACTGTCGTGGGCACGGAACAGCGAGGCAACGCCGAATAGATGAATGGTGTATTCGACGCTCAAATCTGATAAAGTGCCCACATTGCCCAAAGTCGGACAGCGTGGGTACTTTTCGTTCAATGACAGGTTTTGTAAGAAACAAATTTGCAGCATCAAGCCGGGGGCGATGGGTTCCTTCCCGTGACAAATTTCCCTACTTTTCGCGGCAAACACGTTCCCTCGCAATAGCCTTCGACCTCTATGTCAACCAATATTCCGATAGATCGCAGACAAATTCGACTTTGGTGATTAGCGGAGAAAACGATTACTTGAATAGATAAAATGGAATGATTACGAGGCATTTATCAGCACTCTATGGCGAGTGCTAGAATAACGATATTTTACAATAGCTAAATCAATTTAGTAAATTCACTTTCTACTTGACAACCCCTACAAGTAAACGCTTAAATATCAGCCATAGTTGGACCAACTTTTACTATGTGAAGCTTTCGACAAGAAAAGAGAGGTTGAAAAATGAATTTCCTGACTAACATCCGTCACACACGACTGAAACAAAGTGAAAAGGGAGCTATCGCGCACGAACATGCGCCTCATGCACACCTGGAGCGCATTGATTACATGATTACAGCAGGCACCGGTCGAAACGAATGGAGGAAACAATGGCAAGACACCGGCGGAGGAGACACTGCAGGAAGTTGACTCGTCTGTGGATTCTTACACGGAAGAGCTACCGTAAACTGTGGCGGTGGCTGCGCAATGAACGCGGTATTAGCGATGCCTTAGGCCGTCTGGCAAGGCTTACTGGTTTTTTAGTAATGGTTGGCCTGCTTCTCTGGCTGTTTTTGCATGAAATGGAGGAATTGTGTCGTCTGATCCTGAGGTAACGGCTGCGCGGGCCGGTGCCAATGACCAACTCCGGCCCTGCGTAGGACTAATTTCAACCATAACTCTCCATTAAGAATTGTCGCTTGATATTTTCTCGCCTTGATTTAAAAATAATTTTCCGTGCAGACTGTATACATAATTGGGTTTGAAACGCAGTGCCCGGCCCGGATATGTACCACCCACCATATCCTTTCAAGAAACCCACGAATGACAGTGCGCCCTTGGTTGCGTATAGTGTCCCTTGGCTTTTTGCTGTGATCCATCTAAATCGCTTTAGAAGGGCACAAAATGCGTCTGGTTCAGTCTGCGGCACCATGCTTACGTAGCTGTGTATTCTTCCTTTTTATTGGGTTGTCCATGGCGGGATATGCGCAGCCGTCTGGTGGGCCTTATGGTCCTATTGATCAAAATTACCCCGTCCCGGTCCTGAAGTCTGGGCATGTCTATTTTGTTGCACCTGACGGAAAACCGGATTCTCCCGGAACATCTCTTGAACAGCCAACCACAATTGAGTCAGCGATTGAGCGCGTGGTCACCGACGATGTAATCGTGATGCGCGGCGGCGTCTATCGCACCGGCGGCTTGGTCCTTAACCAGGGCATCAAGCTACAGCCGTACGCCAGCGAACGGCCGATCTTCAAGGGTACGCAAGTCGCCGCGAAATGGGAGGCGTTGCGCAACAACATATGGAAAACCTCCTGGAAGCCGTTGTTCCCTGCTGCGCCCCTAGGATGGTGGCAACGCAACCGTGAAGGTATGCGGACACCACTCCATCGTTTCAATAATGACATGGTGTTTGTGGATGGTGAGCTATTGAAGTCGGTGGGGTGGGAAGGAGAACTGGACGCGCACTCCTTCTATATTGATTACAACAGTGGCTCGATTTACATCGGGGTTGATCCCACTAATAAACAGGTTGAAATCACGGCCTTTGACAGTGCACTGGTACGCACCAGTGCCCCAGCCCACGGCAAAACAAATGACCACAAAGGCCCGATCATTCGCGGGATTACCTTCACCCAATACGCCTATCGCGCGCTGGAGGTAGAAGGCAAAAAGCATTTCACAGTGAACGACGAGCCTACCGACGAACCTGTGGGACTTTCAGATCCGGCCACATTCGGCAAAGAAACAATTGGCACAGTGTTGGAAAACGTCACGATCAGCTACTGCTCACGCGTAGCTGGATACTTCCGTGGTGATGGGCTCATCATTCGCAATTCTCTTATCAGCGATACCGGGACGGAAGGGATCTACGTCATTGGCTCGTCCGATGTGCTACTGGAAAAAAACATTATTCGGCGGAATAACATCAGGCAACTCACCGGCTACTATCCAGCTGCTGTCAAAATATTTAACCAGACGCGGCGCGTCACCTTTCGTAACAATCTGATCATTGATCAGCCTTACTCCAACGGTGTGTGGTACGACGTGGGCAATCGCGACGGCGTGATCATTGATAATTGGATCGAAGGAGCAAACGACGGATTTTTCTTTGAAATTTCACGCGGGGCGACGGTGGCGGGAAATGTTTTTGTACGCAATGACAAAGGCATCCGCGTGTTGAACTCTGCGGACGTACACGTGTACAACAACACGTTTGTAGACAACCCGGCGTCGTTCGAGCGTAATGAACGTAGCGCAACAGCAGACCATTTTGGATGGCATCCTTCCACCGGACCAGGTGTGGACCAGCGCGAGGGGCATGTGTTCGTCAACAACCTGATGGTGGCCAGCGAGTCGTATGGCAAACCACTGTTGCGGTTTGAACAGCCCTCATCGCTCTGCGCGAAGCTTACGCGGCCAATGGCAAAAGAGGTCAACGGCAATGTTTATGTGCGCGCTTCCACCGCCGGTTTGGCCACCACGCCGCCGCTTGTGCAGATGAGTCCTGCGTCCACTGACAGCTGCATCTCAACTTTTGGATCGTTAGACGAGTTCCGCAAAGCGGTGCCGGCGTTTGAAACCAGTGGACGGCAACTTGATCGGACTCCGCGGTCGGTGTTCAAAGGCCCTGATGTTGAACGGTACGAATTGTTGCAGGCGATGCCGGGAGGAGAACCGCTTCCCGCGGAAATACGAAAGCTCTTAAGCTGGAGTGAAGAAGAAGCAGGGTCACCGGGCGCTTATCCGTTCCGACGCTGAGAGTGTTGTCGGCCATCGGTTTGTATTGCTAGCGCGTGCGGTTTGCCTGTGAACTACTTCGCCCCAGGATGACAAAGGTTGGTACTGTCACGGCCTCACATCCTTAATGTGCGTCGCGATATACCACTGATTGCCGAAAGCATCTTTTACTCCGCCGCTACGGTCGCCGTAAGGATGGTCCGCCGGTTCCATGATGGAAGTGGCGCCCGCAGCAATCGCGCGCCGGTAAAGCGAATCGCAATCTGGGACATACAAATAGAACATGGACTTCATCGGCTGATACGGCCCTTGCACCTCGCCCAACTCAAAATGAGAGCTTCCAATCTTCAGAGTAACGTGATGGATCACACCATCAGGCGAAGTAGCCCGTGGCCCCAATTCCTCCACACCAAAGGCTTTTTTCAGGAAATCAATCACCGGGCCACCGCGCAGCGGATGGAGATAGGGCTGCACATCTGGGGCGTCTTCCCATTTGTAATCGCCCTCTGAACGCGTAGCGATGTACCAGTAATTCCCGGCCTTATCTTTTACCGAGGAAGAACGCTCGCCATAAAATTGATCGGTCGGTGGCTGGATGATTTGCGCTCCTGCTAACACCGCTTTCTTGTAAACAGCGTCGACATCGCGAACATAAACATGGAACGCTCCAAGATTCGGCTCCCCTTGCCACCTCAACCCAGGCCCCCCGCCACCGATCATCATCATGGAATCGCCCAGCTGAATTTCGGCATGGCGTCCACCAGCGCCTCCGGTTGACCTGAATTTCTCTTCTGCTCCAAATGTCGCCTTGATGAAATCGATCAGTTCGTCTGCATTCTGTGCAATAACGTAGGGCGTGAGCGTGCGATACCCTTTCGGAACCGGTGGCACTTCAGGCTTCCGCACTTCCGGTGTAGCGGCACGGAAGCGGCGATGCATCTCTTCCACCGACATTTCTTCAGTCACTGTGCCGATGTTCCAGGTGTATCCGTAAGGATCTATAAAAGTGCCCTCACGCCGCCCATAGAACTGGTCACGAACTGGATTCAACACTTTCAAACCGGCAGCCACCCCGCGCGCCGCAAATGCATCCACGTTTTCTACGCGAAGCGAAATCTGCACCGGCGATTGCCCTAAAGTCTCAGCGCTGTACCTGCCGCCTTCTGGCCACTCGTCGGAAAGAGTGAGGATGGTCTCTCCAATCTTGATTTCAGCATGGGGAATATTGTCTCCGAGTGCAAAACGGAACAGCTCCACAGCTCCAAATGCCTTGGTATAGAAATCGATCGCCGTAGCCACATGCTTGTAAGTAAGCCGAGGCATCGCGAAAGTATGAGATGCTACGACCGGTTCAGCTAAGCTTGCCATGGATGCACTCCTCTCCAAATTCGCTTTCAAACTTGCCTTAAATTCTTCACGCGGCAAATCACCTAGTCGTTCAGCCGCACGAAGCAAAGGATCGGCACTGGCCGTGTGGAGACGGGGCTTGCCCCGTCCGTTCTTAAGCAGTTTCTCGACGGCCAAATTCAGCCGGTTAAATTCTTTCTGACCCGGAAGAGTGCGCTTAGGCATTGGCACCCTCCATCTGCGCCCGCAGCTTCTCCAGGGCACGGAATTGTAATTGCTTCACTGCGCCTTCGGTCCGCTTCAGCTCGGATGCAATCTCCTTGATACTCTTCTGCTCCACAAACCGGAGCAGCACCACCCGCTTCTGGTCCGCGGGAAGTCCCTGCACGAGTTGTGACAGCACCGCACATTGCTCGATATCTTCCGCTTCGGAATCTTCCAAATCCTCGGGGACAGGGTCGCTCTCACGCGAGCCGCGCCAGCGATCTGTGATCACATTAGCCGCAATCCGCATCAGCCAGGCAGAAAACGGCACGCCACGCCACTCAAAACTTTTAATCTTAGCCAGTGCATGATGAAACACCTCGGAGGTGACATCCTCAGCTTCCTCGCGCCGTTCAACTCGCCGAATGACAAACGCATACACACGCCGGAAATGGAGCTCATAGAGCTCGGCGAACCGGCGCGGATCACGCTGCGCCGCTTCCACCAGAAGCCGCTCGTCAGTTTCTTGCTTACTGGCCAACCAGATCTCCGCGGATTACGTTGTCATTAAGGATAACGGTGCAGAGGCGGAAAAGGTTACGGAGAAGATTTTGTATTTTAGTGGTGTGGCTACAAATTCAGTGCGGGTCGTAGATCAGTTCAACCGTAACCCCACCATGTGGGTCAGTATCTAGGTAAACCGCGCGCCCTTTCCCCTTTGACGCCTTCCAGGCGGCATCCTGCGCGGGCGGAGCTCCGCGCGACGTCATCAGCTTGATGGCCTCATCCATGTCATTAACGTTGACACCCAGATGATGAAATCCTTCGCCGTGCTTCTTACCATACTCAACATAAACGTCCTGACCGGTGATCTGCTGCACCCACTCGAAGGGCGCATCGCCTGTTCGGTCCCAGCCAAGCCACATCTCGAATGTTCCCGGCTGGCCACGATAGACACGGTCAAGGCTGATATTGTGGTTGATCGCTGAAAAAGATTTGAAGCCAAGGCCAGTGTAGTACGCGTCTACTTTCTTCACATCATCTACAACCCATGCAAAATGCGTAAATTTTTCGAGAGGATAGTCATTGCCAACACCCTGCGTTTCGCTCGCGCTCGCGTCCGGGTCGTAAATCAGAGCAATCGTGTTTTCGCCGCCCTGGCCAGCAGTATCAAGATATGCGATTCTTCCTCGACCGGACTTGCCTTGCCAACTATCCTCGACGACCGTAGCCACACCTTTTGCGGCGAAATATTTGGTCTGCCCATCGAATTCTTCCGCAGACCGCGTGTTATAGCCAACGACGCGGATGCCATCGCCATGCCGTTGTAGCCCGTCTTTCCAGAACTTGCCGCCATGTATCGGCTGTATCCATTGAATCTCCATGCCACCGACCCGAGCTGTGACCTGCTTTGCTGTACCCGGATCGGGCTTTCCCCGATACATCAGGTCGGGAAATTTCACTACTCCGTCACGATGAATATCGTGAATACCCAAACGCTGCCAGTAATCCACCACACTATCAATATTGCTCACGACCCAAACCACTCGGGAAACGTGATGATAGACAGTCGGATCCAAAGCTGGCGCCGCTGCCTCATCGGACGCCACAACCCGTAACGGACTAACGCATGCCAAACTTAGTAGTGTGATTAGTCCTAAAAGCAGTCTGGAAGATTTGTTTGTTCGCACCTTCTCTCCTTCTTCGACGACGAAAGACTACAGCCATTTCGAACACCCAGCAACTTAATTGGCGTTTCATAGCCGATCAAGCTGTACTCGCCTAGTATCTTGACAACCCCAGAACGTCGCGTCACAATTCGTTGCCCTGTAAGCTCCGCAGTCGATTTTCCTGTCTCACCGCTCCGACTCGTGCAATAGGGCCGGCCCCGGTAATTGAGATCAAAACATCACTCGCGTCGAAGGATGCGAATCCTTACGTGAGGAATTGTGTGTCCAAGGAGAACGAACATGGCTGTATGGAGAGTATCCAAAATCGGTTTTGAATTGCTGCTTGCAGTTTGCATTTCCGCTGCATCAACTATCGCATCTGCACAATTGAAAGTTTCCACCATCGCCGGAGGGTTTGAAGGAAACGGCGGCCCCGTCACTTCCGCAAGTTTCGCCGGACCAGGCGCGGTCGCTGTGGACAGTAAAGGCAAGCTCTACATTGGAGAAAATCTCAGTTGCACAATTCGCAGCGTAAATGGCAACGGCGTAATCACCCGATTCGCGGGCAAAAATATTTGCGGGTTCAGCGGGGATGGCGGTCCGGCCAGCGCGGCTTCGTTTTCCGAAGTCACGGGGATGGTCTTCGATCAACATGGAAATCTTTTCGTTGGAGATTCTTTCAACCTGCGCATACGTAAAATCGATTCACATCAAACCGTGACCACAATTGCCGGCAATGGCACCTTCGGCAATTCCGGAAATGGCGGCCCGGCAACGGCGGCCAGCATCGGCGAAACGAACGGCATTGCCATTGGACCGCATAATAAGGTTTACTTCAGCGACTCGAACCTCGTTGTCCACATGGTCGATTCCGCCGGAATCATTCATACCGTCGCCGGCAACGGCATCTCCGGGTTCAGCGGAGACGGCGGCCCAGCCACATCCGCGCAATTTTCTTCGACGCAAGGCGTCGCAGTCGACAGCCACGGTAACTTGTACATCGCGGATGAGTTCAACAACCGCGTACGCAAAGTTGACACAACCGGCACGATCACCACATTTGCGGGCAATGGCATCAACGACAACTCGGGAAGCGGTGGCCCGGCAACTTCAGCGGGACTCTCTACGCCAACCGGACTGGTTGTGCGTGGCAATACGCTTTACATCAGCACGTTTTCCAATCTTATTTGGACCGTTGACCTACCGACACAAACCATCAACATCGTCGCAGGGAACGGCAACGTCTTTCCCGGTGGTTTCAATGGAGACGGCAACACTGCCCTCTCGACGCAGTTCCTGACTCCGGAAGGGATGGCCTTCGATCAGGCAGGCAATCTGATCGTCGCCGATTCAGGAAACAACCGCGTCCGCATGATCAACCAATCCCAGATAGTGAGCACGCTGGCAGGAGGATTTGTAGGTGACGGCGGACAAGCAACCGATGCCAGCCTTAACACAGGGTTCAATTCCCACGTAGCTCTAGACGCTGGCGGAAATTTATATATCGCTGACGGCCGCAATAACCGAATACGCAAAGTCACACCTGCCGGCGTGATCTCCACCTTCGCCGGCAACGGATTCAGCGGATACTCAGGAGACGGCGGCCCAGCCACTGCCGCTATGCTCACAGGTCCTGAATCAGTCACCGTAGACAGCTTAGGGAATGTATTCATCGCGGACAACGGCAATCGGGTAATTCGTAAGGTGGATACTTCGGGAATTATTACGACGTTTGGAACACCTGGCCCGTTCGGCTTTATTAGCACCGTCACTCCGGGAATGACCACTGATGCAAGTGGAAATCTCTACGTGACCGATAGCTTTTCCGTCGTCTGGAAACTTGATCCTTCCGGCACGGCAACTATATTTGCCGGATTGCAATTCCAAAGCGGCTATAACGGTGACGGTATTCCAGCAACTCAGGCGACCCTAACCTTCCCCTGCGGCCTTGCATTTGATAAACATGGCAACCTTTACATCGCAGAATGGCTCGGATACCGTGTGCGGAAGGTCGACACCAACGGCATCATTTCAACAATCGCCGGGACCGGCACATTCGCTTTTTCTGGAGATGGAGGCCCTGCCGCAAATGCTGGGATAGCCTTACCTTTTGATGTCGGGGTTGATAGCCACGACAATATCTACATTGCTGATTTCGGCAATGCTCGTATAAGAAAGATTGACAGTTCCGGCACGATTCAAACAGTCGCTGGAACGGGGGCATTCGGCTTCAACGGCAATAATCTTTCGGCGATAGGTACGAATATTGTGCCGACGGGTCTGGCAATAAAACCGAACGGAACGGTGTTCTTTGCGGACGAGGATAAATATCTGGTTCGCAAGCTTCACTAGTAAACCTCGATCAAATATCAGGCCCGTTTGAAAAACGGGCCTGCCTTTTTGCTTTCTACAGCCCACCCTTCGCCCTGTAAAATCCTCTCATCTCTAAATTCTTTCAAAGGACATCATGCAAAACCGCCAGCATTTCTATTTTTCTTTATTTGCTTTGCTTCTATTAACTTCATGGTCGCAATTCGCGCAGGCATCACCCGCCAATGACCAAATTGCTTCGCGCTTTGCTACTGCCGACGGCGTCAAGTTGCATTACCTCACAGCCGGACACGGCCCAGCGGTGCTTCTATTACACGGCTACGCGGAAACATCGCGTATGTGGAGGCCGATCATCCCACTGCTGGCCGATAAATTTACTGTGATTGCCCCCGATCTACCCGGAATTGGAGATTCTGATATTCCCGCCAACGGCTTGGACATGAAGTCCGCCGCGGCAACAATTCACACATTGGTGAAATCCTTGGGAATTGATAAGGCCGAAGTGGTTGGCCATGACATTGGCTTGATGGTCGCTTATGCATACGCCGCCCAGTTCCCTGCCGAAACCGAAAAATTAGTTCTTATGGATGCATTCCTGCCCGGCGTCGGCGAATGGGAAGCAATCTATAACAATCCATCCATCTGGCACTTCCGCTTCAACGGACCTACACCTGAAGCCCTGGTGCGCGGCCGAGAGCGCCTTTACTTTGAGCACTACTGGAATGATTTTGCCGCCGACAAGAACCATTCGATTTCAAAAGCTGAACGCGGAACTTACACCACGGCATATTCCCGCCCAGGCCGCATGCGCGCGGGCTGGGCTTACTTCATTGCTTTCCCTCAAACCGCAAAAGATTTTGCTCAGCTTTCGCAGACAAAATTGACCATGCCACTCCTTTCCATCGGCGGCGACAAAGCCAATGGAAAAGCACTCGGCGACCAGGTAAAACTGGTCGCCACGGATGCCACGGTAATCGTCCTTAAAAACACCGGGCACTGGCTAATGGAAGAAAACCCAAAAGAAACGATGGATGCATTATTGAAGTTTCTGTGAAGCTTCGACCAACTGAGTCCCACACGCATTTTCAGGATGTGGGACCCAGTGGGTTATTTATCTACGATGACTAGGGTCGTCATCCGGATTGACATAGTTGAACTGCAAAGGTGATTGCCCGTGGACTTGTACGATCGTCTGGCCGCAAGCCATCGCATAGTGGTGCATGTCAGGATCGAGAAAAGCAAAACTGCCTTCGGTAAAAGCAGCCATCTTTTTCGTGTCGAATTGATCTCCCATTCCCACCTTGAACGTTCCGGAAAGTACAGTGACATTTTCCCGCAGTGGATGCCAGTGAGGAGCGATCTTGTAACCATCGGGCATCTTGAGTCGCACCGTGTAGTCACCGGTTGACGCCGTTGGGTCGCCTTCGAGTACAGCGAGTTGTGCGCCGGGATTTATGAATGGCGGCGCCGGACCCCATGGAATTGTCTCTGGAGTGAAAATATTCCTGGTGTGATAACCATTATTGTGCGCGGCAACTGTAAACAACTGCCCGGCACAACATAGAAAACCGATCAGCGTGAGCAAGAGATACAACTTTCGTTTCATGCTACTGTCTCCCTAGGTTGAATATCGAACGGTGGCATCATCTCTTGCCGAAACGGATCTCTCAATTTAGGACAGATATATTCCGCATATCTTTTGTCTATCGTCGCAAATAAATGAGTCTTAGGGGATAATGCTCCTACCGCACTCTTCAATTCACAATGAAACCAGCAGTCAATGAAATTGAACTCGACCTTGGGCGCTATGAACTCCGTCGTTTAGGACGACGGGTAAAGCTCGAACGGCAACCCATGGAGCTGCTGATTTTTCTGGTGGAACGGCGTGAGCAATTGGTTTCGCGTGACGATATTGTCAGCAAACTTTGGCGTTCGCACCTCTTTATTGATACCCAGGCAAACATCAATAACATGGTGCGAAAAATTCGCACTGCTCTACGCGACGACTTCAGCAAGCCTCGTTTCCTGGAAACAGTGGTAGGAAAAGGCTACCGCTTCATCGGTCCAGTGCGCGTAATTGATCAACGGCTTCCGCGCGTTGCCCTAGGACAAAATCTTCCCCGCGACCGCAACCTCAATCATGCCTCTAGTTGGGAACAACATTCATCCCTTGCTGTATTGCCTATGATGTTGGCTGGCAAGATAACGGATGATCAGGGCATATGTCTGGGGTTCGCCGATGCATTGGTGACGCGTTTGGGAAATATTCCGGGTGTAGATGTTCTGCCGACGACCGCAGTATTGAATGTGCCACTGGAAACCGCGCCTTCTGATATCGCCGCACGCTTAGGCGTGCGCTTCGTAGTCTACGGAGCAGTGCAATCCTCCAAAGGACAGTGGCGGCTCTCCATAGAAATGTTAGATACGCACTTGCAGAACATATGTTTTACGCGAAAGCGGGATTTGGACACGGATCATCTCTCCGAACTGGTAGATGATATTGCGAAACAAATTGCCGCTACGTTGAACCGCCCGCTGAGTGCGCCAACCGTCGAAAGCCGTCCACGCTATAGCAAAGAACCGCTGGCATATTCGGAATTTATGCGCGGTTTCCGTTTGAGTTCATCCGGTGATGCCGCGCTTCTGGAGCAGGCGGTGCATCATCTCGGCAATGCGATCACTCGTGATCCTGCCTTCTCTCTTGCCCATGCCACTCTTTCTTTCGTGTATGCCATTCGACACTTCGAATTGGACCCAACCAGTACCTGGCTGGAAAAGGCCGAATTTCATTGCCGACGAGCGCTTGAACTAAATCCGGACCTGCCCGAGGGACATGTCGCCAATGCTTTTTTGGTGTGGGGCCCGTCAAAAAATTTCCAACATCTCGAAGCCATCGCCGAACTGAAACGCGCAATCGCCTTACAGAACAATCTGCCGCATGCATACAATCGCCTGGGTACAATTCTGGCCCACATCGGGTTGCTCGATCATGCGCGCGAAATGTACGAAAAAGGACGGCCCTTCCAACCTAAGAAAGCAATCAGTCACAGCATCCTTCAGGTTTACATCTGGAACCGGGAATACGATCTGGCAGAGGAAGAACTTCGCGCGTGGCTGGCCAACAGCCCAAGCAACAAATATCCGCTGTATTTTGCACCGCAACTGGCGATAATGACCGGCAAATGGGAGGAGGCTAAAACCCTGCTCGACCAAGCAGTGCGACTCCTACCCGACGACCCGATGATCACTAGCTTGCAGGGTCTCTTTTACGCGTTGATCGGGCAAGCGGAACAAGCACTCAATTGTATGAATCGCGCCTGCGCTAGCCCGAAATCTTTCGGGCATGCACACCATACCTATTATCAAGTGGCCGGTATTCTGTCAGTTTTGGGACGAAATAAGGATGCTTTCGAATGGCTGGAGCGAAGCGTCAGTACAGGATTTGCCTGCTGGCCTTTTTTCCTGAAAGATCCGTGCCTTCAGAACCTGCGAAGCATGCCTGAATTTGAAGTTTTAATTAGTTCTCTACAGGCTAAGTATCCCGACCACTTGGGATTGCTATAACCCTATTAAGCCGGATATCTGCCGCTGATATAACTCTCCAAATGCTCAATGGTCTGTTCCTGGCCGGAGACAATCGCTTTCACCAGGTCCCCGATGGATACTACACCGACGACTTTTGCGCCTTCCAGCACAGGGAGGTGGCGGATGCGGTGTTGAGTCATGATCTCCATGCATTCGTCAATGGCTTGCCGCGGCGCGGCGAAGATCACGGGGCTGGTCATGATTTCTCGCACCTGGGTTGTCTGCGAAGAGCGTCCTTTGAGAATGACCTTGCGCGCATAGTCACGCTCGGAGAGGATGCCAACCAACTGGCCCTCAAACATTACCAGCAATGCGCCAATTCCCTTCTCCGCCATCTTCTCGATGGCTTCATACACGGATTGTTCAGGGGTGACGTACCAGACTGTATCGGTAGCTTTGCGCGTCAGGACCAGCCCAACGGTATCAGCGAGCTTCATGGATCACCTGCTCACTTACTGCAAAGATCACTCATTCCGTATGGTAGTACGCTCGTCGGCACTTCGTCAAGAAGTTTGTGAGAAATTTTCAAAATTTTGAACTCAGCAGATTCGGGCTTAAGGGTTTTCCGGTATGTTCATAGAAGCACAAATATCCGGAGTATCCTTCGAGTGAACCAAAGATTCTGGCCTGTTCTAGTCTGCGCAATCATAACTACCACCACATTACTTTGCGCCCCGGTCCTTACGACACCCACGGAACCAGCTAAGCAACCACGTCCACCCATTTCCGCCCGCGATGGCTTTCAAATTCGGCCGTAAGCAGATTCATCTGCCGCAAGCCGTCCGCGATCTGCGGATACTCCAGCGGAGCCCCAGGATCGGCAATCGACTGATAGAACCGCCGGAAGACCTGCTTGAAGGTATCGTCGTATCCTTCGCTATGCCCGCCAGGCAAGTCCGCATAAGCTCGCGCCCCGTCAAGCAACAGCGAAGGATCTTTGATGATGATCTGATTCGGGTCATTCCGGTGTCCGATCCAAAGCTCGTCCGGACGTTCCTGGTTCCAGGCGAACCGATGACTTCGTCCCGTAAATCTCGAACGTTGAAACCATTTTTCGGCCGGCAGAAACCTGGCTCGCCGTCATAGCGCCGCGAGCTTTGTCTCCCAGCTGAAAGATCACCGTTCCGAAAGTCTTCGGTCGTCAACCGGAAAGTCATCCACATCTTCCGCACTCGCCAGCTTTCCGGTAAATGTCTCCACGCTGCCTCTTTGGCTTCTTGCGCGTTGTGTGAAACGTCTGCAGATCGGCGCACAACGACTGTCACCCGCAGCCCAGTCAGATGCTCGATCATATCGAACCAGTGCGATCCGATATCTCCCATGACCCGCGAAGGCCCGCTGATTTCGCTTCTACACGCCAGTTCCAGTCCGTGTGGAAACAGCATCCAGTCCTGCGAATACGTTCCCTGCACAACCAGAATCTCGCCGAGCTCGCCGGCTTCGCGCATCCGGCGCATCTGCTGCACCATCGGGTAGTAGCGCAGATTGTGGCACACGCAATTCCGAAGTCTCGTCTCTGCTGCCAAAGCCAGAAGTTCCTGCGCTTCTTCGGACGGATATCGTCACCGGCTTTTCGCAAAGCACTGCTTGCCTGCCTGCAACGCGTCTTTCACCATCGGATAGTGCATAAGCATTCGGAGTACAAACGTGCACTGCATCGAGCTCGGGATCCTGTAATAGCTTGCGGTAGTCATCAGCCGCATCGACCCCATAGCCGGCGCCAAGCTTTTGCGCAGACTTCAACTCGCGTCCGACCACCGCCACCACATCCACATATTCCACTCGCCGGAGCTGCTCCAGATGCACACGCCCCATAAAGCCAGTTCCAATTACCGCTGTCTTAAGCCGTTTCGTCCATAATCCGTCCTTGGATGATTTACACCCACCACGCCGCAGCGGGTTTTTCTTTGATGACTATTTTCGTTCAGGAACTGCGCCGCCTTGGTCAGTCCCTCTTCGGGAGACATCAGGCTGTCCTCATGCTCAATGGAAAGCACGTAGTCGTAGCCGAACATCCGCAGCGTAGAAACAAATTCTTTCCACCACTCCGCGCCGTGACCATACCCGCAGGTGCGGAAGATCCAGCTGCGGTTTTGCTCATCGGTGTATGGCTTGGTGTCGAGCACGCCCGTCTTCGGCAAGATTGGCGGAATAAATCTGCGTGTCTTTGGCGTGAACGTGAAAGATCGCATCGCCCAACACGCGAATCGCCGCGATGGGATCGATTCCCTGCCAGAACATGTGGCTGGGATCATAGTTGCAGCCAATATTTTTCCCTGCGATCGAGCGCAGCTGCAACATCGTCTCGGGGTTGTAAGCCACAAATCCCGGATGCATCTCAATCGCAACTTTCACGCCGTGGTCGCCGGCAAACTTCGCGTGCTCTTTCCAGAAAGGCGTGACAACGTCATCCCACTGCCACTTCAAAATATCCAGAAAGTCCGGAGGCCACGGACAGGTCACCCAATTGGGATACTTCGCGTTTGGCCAATCTCCAGGACATCCGGAAAAATCCACCACCACAGGCACGCCCAGCTTTTCCGCCAACAAAATCGTTTTTCGGCTGACATCAAGATGCGCCGGCCCAACTTTTTTGTCCGGGTGAATCGGATTGCCATGGCAACTCAGCGCACTGATGCTCATCTGATACTTGTCGAGCTGTGGCCTTGAACGCCGACAGTTCTGAAGGATCGTCCAGCATGGACAACTTGCAATGCGCAGCGCCAGGGTAGTTCCCCGTGCCCAGCTCAACGGTGTTAATGTGGAGTGCGTTTAATTTCTGGCACACAGCATCGAGCGGCAACTGCGAGAGTAATGGAGTAAAAACGCCAACTTTCATTCGAGTCCTCGGGGCATAGGAATGCGCGAGAAATTGTACCTGTTTGAAGGTTTTTTTTGGTACTGTAGCAGCGATAAATTTTCAGCGAATGTTTGCATCTAAACCGGTTTAGCGATTCAAGGAGATCACCAGCGTGAGGAGAATCGTTTTGGCAGTACTCGCCAGCATATTGTTCATGTCCACCATGGGTTCAGCCGCTAACAATCCAATCCCGGTTCTGATCGTGGACGGTGAAAGCACCATCTATCACAACTGGCAAATCACCACGCCGATCCTGAAAAAAGAATTGGAAGATGCGGGAATATTTCAGGTGACGGTGGCCACGGCTCCTCTCAACGACGGCGACTTCAGCAATTTCAAGCCTGAGTTCAACAAGTACAAAGCGATCGTCTGGAACCTCGATGCTCCTGACTGGCCGGACAATCTTAAGACCGAACTAAATGATTACGTAAAAAATGGCGGAGGCCTGGTCATCGTTCACGCTGCTAACAACGCCTTCCCCAACTGGCGCGAATTCAACCTGATGACGGGCGTCGGCGGGTGGCGTAAGCGCACAGAAGCCGCCGGTCCGATGTGGTACTACAAGGATGGCAAGTTAGTTTCTGATCCGGCTCCGGGCAACGCCGGCCAACACGGCGCGCGTTTGCCGTTCCTGGTGACTGCGAGAGAACCACAGCACCCCATCCTGAAGGGCTTGCCTGCGACGTGGATGCATTCCTCCGACGAACTTTACGCTGCATTGCGCGGTCCCGGAGAAAACATGACCGTGCTGGCCACCGCTTACTCCGATCCTAAAAATCACGGCACAGGCCACGATGAACCGATGCTGATGGTTATGAAATACGGCAAGGGACATGTCTTCCATACGCCGATGGGCCACGACGGATTAGCGTTAGCCTGCATCGGCTTTGTGACAACGTTTCAACGAGGGACGGAGTGGGTCGCGACGGGAAAAGTCACACAAAAAGTCCCCGCAACTTTCCCGAGCGCAAACAGCGTGAGCTATCGCGTAGATTTTGCGGAACTGGATCCACTATTCGCAGCGGGTGTAACGGCAAACAATCCGCCAGTAAAGAAATAAGCGTTAGCCGGCAAGTTGCCGCAGGAATCGAACCAGCTTTTTATCAAATTCGATGCGATGACTCTGCCAGCGCCCGGGGTAAGGCAGCTCCAGGTATTGTCCGCACCATTTGGCGCGTTGCTGGGCCCGTCGAACATTCGGCGCAATCGAACGTACCAGCGTAATGATGATGTCAGGCCGAAGTTGTCGAATCATCCGGCTGAGCCGTACTTCTCCGTTAACGCATGCCTGCTTCCGGCTTTTCGAATCGAAGCGATCCACTGGCTCTCCACACAAATCAACCAGATAACATCCGAGCGTTTGAAACGATTCCAGAAAATCGCGCCCGTTGAGATCAGGCAACGCACGGGCGAACGTATCCCTCATCGCCCGATAAAGCCCAGAATCCGCCTGATAAAAGAACCTGCCTGAGGCAGGTGGTGATTCGCCTACAAAAAGAATCTTTACGCGCACCGGACGATATTTGCGCCGCAGCCGTTCGCGGGCCAGCGATTGACTACGGTCTTCCTGCGGCTGCTTTTTCGCGTTCACAGTTTTCGATCAATTCCACTTCGTCGCCGATGCAGATCTCACCGCCTTGAATCACCCAGCAATTCAGCGCCAGTTTGCCATCAAATCTGCGGACAATATCTCGTAATACATCGCGATCTTGCTTCAAAGTGTCAGGATCGAACGTTGTCATCACGCAGCGCATACGCAAGTCCTCGATCCCAATCAGCACCTTGCCAACGCGCAGGCACTTCCCTTCCCACGATCGCTCTTCCAAACCATCCACTCCGCCAACCACGATGTTCGGACGCAGCCGCCGTCCATCACGGCCAAAGGCTGAAATGGCGCCATCGGTCGCAACCAGCAACGGGAGAATGTCGAAACGCTGCGCGGAGTCATCCCAAATCAGACGCGCATCCGGCCCAGCAATCTCAATGACCTGCCGCAGCACCTTGGGCTCAGTCCAAGGCAAGTCATCTACAACAGGCTCGCCAGAACTGCCCAGCTTCGCATGATGCCCAAGCAATTGCGGGTGCGTCCGCGACGTTATGAATCGGCCATGGGAATCCTCAACGTGAACTACCCGATCCCCCTCAATACCAAACGGTCCGAGTGTTGCGCGCTGCAATCTTTCCCCAGCCATTGATTTCACCGGATATCGCCAAAGTTCGGCAATTTTCATACCAGTCATGTTTTATTAGATACAGTTGGAGAAGATTTGATTGCTGCCAGAAATTACATAGGAAATTGCTTTCGCAACAACCAATTACAGTTATACACTCGCAATTCGTATGGTTCGTTATCAGCTTATTGATAAGAAGATGATCGTCTCTCCGACGGCGAGACTCACATACCGGGCTACGGCACTTTTCGGTCTTGTGTTCTTTTCCGGGTGGGTGATGTTTCAGATATACGGTGTCCCACTACTCATCGAACCTATACTGCGGTCGTTGGTATTCCTTGGCGCACTTTCTTACGCCACGACGCAGGTAGGAATGGAAGTATTTCTCTTTCGTTTCGACAACTCACATCCGCTGAAGCAAATCGTGTGGTTCTGCATATTAATAATTCCAGTTTTCGGTGCGGCTTTATATTGTTTTGTGGTCTATTCAAATTCACATGCGGTCAAAAACAGCGAAAGTCCGGCGGAGAGTCCGACAGTATCAGGATAGCAATTACGCGATGGTTGAGCGCCCATGCGCAATCTCAGCAGGTTTTGTAGGCGAGAAAACCAACCCAAGCAAATCCGCAGCTACGCGGTCGGTAGCGTGGCGAACCACGGCGTCCTCAATTAAGTAGTCGCCCTGCACCGGAATCACTCCCAACTCTTCAATCGCATCCAGATCAGCAACAATTTGATTCGCGCCTTCCAATGCATATTTGGCCTTCATCTTGGGAGAGGCCGGCGCCCAGTTGATCAGCGCATAGTCAAACAACTGTTTGGTTCGAGCATGGTTGTTCAATGCGCGAATGTGGTCTGCTGCGGTCAGCCCCAGGCTTTCGTTCGCCTGAGTCATTAAATTGCAGACGTAAGCTTTTTTTGCCGGAGAGTTCACAATAGCCTGTGCAATTCCTCGCACCAGCACGTTGGGAACAAGGCTGGTAAACAGTGACCCCGGCCCAATGGTGATCAGGTCCGCGCGTTCAATGGCAGCCAATGCCTGAGGCAGAGGTTGCGCATCCGGCGGAAGCATAAACAATTCTTTGATCCTGCCCGGACTAGCTGTGATCTTGGTTTCTCCGCGCACGCGCGTCCCGTTGTCCATTAAAGCTTCCAATTGGACATCCGTGGTTGTGGCCGGATAGATGTGCCCTCGTGTCGCCAGAATTTCGGAAGATAGGCGTACGGCTTCACCGAAATCCCTGGTGATGGAAGTAAGCGCAGCCAGGAACAAATTGCCAAAGCTGTGCCCTTCCAGCCCAGTGCCTTTTTCGAAGCGATGCTGAAATAACTTGGACAACGTGTCCTCATCTTCCGACAAGGCCACAATGCAGTTGCGCACATCGCCCGGCGGAAGCATATGCAACTCTTTCCGCAGACGTCCGCTGGAGCCGCCGTCATCGCTCACCGCAACGATGGCGCAGAGATCACTAATGACTGGCTGATCTGGATTGGGAAAGTAGTGCGGAGAGGCAAGTTCACTGCTGGTCTTAACGTACCGCTTTAGCCCACTCAGAAGCGTGGCTAAACCAGTCCCGCCACCGATGGAAACAATGCGCAACTCCCGGCCGTCATTAGGCAAATCCTGAAACGCCTGTGAAGTTCGTGGCGAAACATTCGCCATAGCGAGTTCCTGAAATTATTCCCCGGAAGTTTCCGAAATCGGAGGCAATTCGCCACCGGGATCTGGATAAAGCATTTCGGTGAAGCGGGGGTCCTCAGCCAGGTTCTGAAAGTCGGAATCGTTGCGTGCCTGAAAACGCAGCACCGGATTCAGCTTCACCGCTTGGTCGAGGTGACGCAAGGAATCCTCTACATGACCTGTGAGGCAGTCCAGCGCCGCTAAACCGTAAGCTACATAATCGGCCTTGGGGACTTGCTTGGAAAGCTTTTCCAAATGCTCGCGTGCACTAACGTAATCGCCTACGTTCATCAAAGAGACTGCAAAATCGTAGTGCTCCTCAGGTGTTTTGAACTGGTTTGCGGCCTTTTCCGCATGCTGATTACAAATGTTAAGATGCACCGCCGCCCGGTCCGCTAGTTCTTTAGGGCCTTCGAGGACTTTCTGCAAATGGGTACGTGCTTTGTCGAATTTGCGGTCCTGAAGCGCGCGCAATCCGGCCTCGTAGTTTTGCACAGCCTGTGAATAATGAGGATCTTCAGCGTGGGCCTTTTTAGCCGGCGTCTTCTGAGCCATCTGGAGAACTTGTCCTCGATTCTTCGTAAGTGTCTCTCTTGATTGAATTTGTACTGAACCCATCAAGCTCACCCCAAGCTTTGATGCCGCCTGCGGTCAAACTTTGCATGACCGCAAGTCATCAGCACTTAAAAATGCCTTGTGGAAAACTCAACTTTCAACCCTTTAATGCTTTGCGTGCAAGGTTATACGCGCCGGTGGCAAACCGTCAACTGAGGCTGCCATGCCACAAAGACGTATCCCGCGCCAGATTCTTAGTTCAATTTAGCGGAACTTTGCAGGTCTACTTTTCTCCACTCACCGCCGATAATTCCCTGCCGTATCTGCCGTGCCGTCTTTCCCTGCTTGTTCATGGAATATGTGTAATAGAGTTCTTTCATGCAAACGTCACATTGCGCGCCGTGTGTATTTTCAAAGCAGCTATGCAGACTGTTGTGCCCCATACGGTCGCAGTAACAATAGCAAGGCTGCTGGTGCAAAACGGCTGGAATCTTTTTAGCCAGCTCATACGCATGCGTCTGGAAATCGTAGCGGGAGTTCTCTCCCCCAAAGTTCTTCCTTGCCGAGAATTGCAGGTAATACTTTTCCGTTCGCCGGGGGGGCCGCGTTATATGCCGGCACTGCGCCTTGCTGTGAAATAGCCCACGGGGAGGATAAAACGAAAACAACAACACTAAGGCTGACCAATACTACAACTCGCGTCCACATGGCTGAAAATCCTCGCAGCTATTGTACTCTGGGACGACCTCACCGGGTTACCAGCGGTTCTATCCCTGATTAAGAGCAGGCGCTCACGTAGTTGCCAATCTGTATAAAATGGTTCCAGTGACAGAGCCTCCCATCCCGAACGTACCGGTAGCCGTACAGGCGCCGCGCGCACCGGGGACACTTTCTCCCCGCTTATCCAAATTGATGTCTTCGTGGTTGCGCGATCTGGTCATCGCTCTGGGCATTGCGGCATTCATCATTATTTTTCTTTACCAGCCGGTAAAAGTCGAAGGCACCAGCATGATGCCTTCCCTGGACGATCAGGAACGTATTTTCATCAATAAATTCGTCTATCACATTGAAGCCATCTCACCGGGAGATATTGTGGTGTTCCGCTATCCTCGTGACACCTCCAAAAGTTTTATCAAACGGGTTATTGGAATTGCCGGAGACCGCGTCCGTATTGATTCGGGCCAGGTTTTCGTCAATGACAAACCGTTGGCGGAAGATTACGTTGCTACTGGCTTCAGCGATGACCGCTCTTATCCAGAAATTGTTGTTCCCCCTCACACTTATTTCCTGCTCGGCGATCATCGCAACATGTCGAACGACAGCCGCGATTTCGGCCCAGTTAATGAGCGCTTCGTCTACGGTAAGGCGGTATTAGGATATTGGCCGGTCGAAAAAATGGGTTTGGTCCGCTAGCCTCCACTCCTGCTTCTCCCTCTGATTTATACTTGTCGCTCTTAAATTTGAGGTTCAAGCACACCACTTCGATACCGGAGAACTCCCATCACACTGCCTAACAGCAGTAATCGCAAATGGGTCATGATTGGCGTTGCCGCATTACTGCTCGTCTTATTCATTCAATTGGCGTTGGTAGCCAACCGTAATTCCATCACATGGGATGAAGACGATCACATTTTCGCCGGCTACATGTCGCTGAAGCATGCCGACTTCGGTTTGAACCCTGAACATCCGCCCCTGGTGAAAATGGTAGCGGCGGGCCCATTGCTTCCGCTAAATCTGCAAATACCTGTATTAAAGGGCCGCAGTTTCAAGATTGAGGCGTTCCTCAGCGGCAAAGACTTCGTATTCAAAAATGATTTCAACCAGATTATTTTTCGCGCCAGGCTCGGAACGTCACTGATTACAGTCTTTCTTGTTCTTTTAATTTTTCTGGCCGCTCAAGAGATGTTCGGCACCGGTGCCGGGTTCATCGCGCTGGGATTACTGGTATTCGATCCCAACCTACTCGCTCATGGAGCAGTCGTCGGCACCGATATGGGGCTTTCCTGTTTCATGTTTGCGTCCGTCTACGCATTCTACCGCTACGTGAAGATCCCCTCTCCATGGCGTTTAGTGGTAGTCGGGATCGCCACCGGACTCGCACTGGCAGCCAAGCACACCGCAATTTTAGTTTTCCCCATGCTGGTCATGCTCGCCATCAGTGAAATCCTGCGCGGCAGCGCAGAAGTTTCTCGAGGCAAGCAGATTGAACGTTTCGCTCTCGCGCTCGTAGTGATTGGAGCGATCTCCGTCACCGTGCTGTGGGCCTTTTATGGATTTCGCTACACCGCGCGCCCAGATGGTTTACAACTCAATCCGCCGATGGCGGAATTTCTCCATGGACTCTCCCGGCCAAACGAAGCTCATTTACTTGGGACAGTCGCGCACTGGCATCTGCTACCCGAGTCCTACATTTACGGACTCGCTGATGTGCGCATCATGTCCGATTTCTACACTAGCTACATCTTCGGCACTACGTATCCGCACGGAGTCTGGTTCTACTTCCCGGTCGCTTTCTTAATCAAATCCACGCTGACATTTCTAATTTTTCTAGTAGCATCCGGCTGGGCCATCCTCACCCGACGTTTTACCGCATGGAGAGAAATCCTATTCCTCACGATTCCTCCGATTTTTCATCTGCTGGTCGCTATCTGGTCGAGAATGAATATCGGCCTCCGTCACATTTTGCCGATGTATATGTTTTTGACCGTGCTGGTCGCAGGTGTCGCCTGGAAACTATTACAGCGAAATCGCCGGTGGATCTATGTGGTCATTCCGTTAATTTTGTTCCAGGCCATCTCCGGAGCACGCACCTATCCAGCCTATATGGCTTACGCCAACGAACTCTGGGGTGGCCCTACCAAACTTACAAATATCTGACCGATTCCAACGCCGACTGGGGGCAACAACTCAAATCCGTCAAGCGCTACGTTGATAAACATCAAATTAAAGATTGTTGGTTCATCTACTTCGCTCAGGGGGTGGTGGATTTTCACGATTACGGCATCCCCTGCAAGCCGCTGCCGACAATGGACGCCCAATGGGTCGGCGCGAATTACGATGCTCCCCCGGCAATCGATGGCACCGTGTTGATCAGCGCGGGCGATCTCTCCGGATTCGAATTCGGCCCACCCTCTTTGAATCCCTACGAATTATTCAAGCAGGTAAAGCCCACGACAGTTATTGATTACTCAGTCTTTGTTTACGAAGGACATTTCGAAATCCCCAAGGCCGCTGCGCGCAGTCATACACTAAAAGCGCGTGATCTGCTAAAAGCAAAGCAATTGCCCGAGGCGCTGGCTGAATCTCAACAAGCAGTTGACGCTCGATCCACAATCCGTACCCGCGAATACCGTATTAGGGGATGTGTTTACTGCCATGCAGCGCCCGCAGGAAGCTCACGAGCTTATATGAAGGCACCCGCCTTAGCCCAAACTATCGCGCCGGAATTTCAGACCGGATCGGTGGCACATCTGCAAGAAAAATTGGCTACCAAATAGCGACCATAGCGGCCCCAGATGAATCCAATGTGATACAACAAACATCTGGAGCAGACGATGGCAGCACAACCTATTCCCGCAAATAACACCATTAAAATTTTCGGCGTCCCTGGCTGTTCCCTGGATTACAGGCTCCGCGATTTTCTCCATCGCAGCGACGTCCCTTTCGAATGGATACAGATAACATCTGACGAACAAGCCCATACTGTGGCAGGCGCAACCAATGCGCGCGAGTCTTTGCCTGTTTGCGTCTTCCCCGACGGTACGCGTATCGAGCGTCCAACGATTCGGCAGATCACCGAGAAGTTAGGCTGGTTTCACAATCCTTCGCTTGCGGAATATGACTTGGCGATCTACGGAGCCGGCCCGGCCGGCCTGAGTGCTGCTGTCTATGGTTCTTCCGAAGGCCTTAAAACAGTGCTGATCGAGCGTTCCGCCATTGGCGGACAAGCCGGCAGCAGCTCCAAGATCGAAAATTATCTGGGATTTCCCGATGGCATCAGCGGCGCGGAAATGGCGAACCGCGCCAAACGCCAGGCCAGCCGCTTTGGGACCGAGATATTGATTGCGCGTGAAGGTGTCAAGGGTGAGTTCCCTGCCGGCAAAGGCGTCGGATATCTTGCTGACGGCACGAAGATTATCGCGCGCTCCACAATTTGTGCCACGGGCATTGATTACGCGCGGCTGGGCCTCCCCAACGAAGACCGTTTCCTCGGAGTCGGCTTGTACTACGGCGCAGGCTCCAGCGAAGCCTCATTCTGTAAGGGCGAACACGTCTTCGTCGTGGGGGGAGGAAATTCCGCTGGGCAGGCGGCCATGTATTTTGCCCCTGTCGCCAATCAGGTCACCATCGTCATCCGCGGTGATAGTCTTAAGACTACTCTGTCGCAGTATCTCGTTGATCGAATTCAAGCGACACCTAATATCGAAGTCTTACGCAAGACCGAAGTCACAGGACTCAGTGGCACACGCAGCCTGGAAGAAATTACCCTGACGGATCGCGAAACCGGCGCGTCACGCCCGGTAAAAACCGGCTTTCTGTTCGTCTGTATTGGTGGCGCTCCCAACACGCAATGGGCTGGCGACCTGGGTATTGTCCGCGATCAATCTGGTTATCTAGTGACCGGTCCCGATCTTATTAAACGAGGTAAGAAGCCCGCAAGCTGGCCACTCGACCGCGATCCCTATTATCTGGAAACCAGCATGCCGGGATTATTTGCTGCGGGAGACGTGCGCCATGGCTCGGTAAAACGTTGCGCTTCTGCCGTAGGCGAAGGCGCGATGGCGGTCTCACTGGTACATCGTTTTTTGGCCAATGGATAATCTCTGGAGGCGCCATGTCGCAAAAGTGTACGCATCTTGACGAAATCAAATTTAAACAAACCAATAAACGGGAATGCGCCGAGTGCATAAAAATGGGAGACACATGGGTCCACCTTCGCATGTGCCTCGTCTGCGGCAACGTAGGATGCTGCGACTCCTCTAAGAACAAACAAGCAATACATT
>CAWBXL010000182.1:0-32076 GCA_963792305.1 uncultured Acidobacteriaceae bacterium
TAGCCGCACCATCGCCCACGCGTAAGGTCTCGGGCCGATTGGTCGTCAGCTACGCAGGCTAAGAGCGGTGAGTCCGACCTGCTCGAATCTTACAATCGTGCGATGGCGGGGAAACAAATCGCGCCCAATCTGTATACCAACGGTGGCCTGCTCACCTTCTGGACGCACGGTCTTCACGCACCGTGGCAAACGCCGAGGTGGCTCGAACAACGGCGCGAGGGCGAGCGGCCCAATGCGTTCGCCCGTTTATTTCTCAACCAGTGGGTCAACGCCTCCTCCAGCTTTGTGTCGATGGACGATTGGGACACGACACTAACGAGCCCTCGCCCATACCTATGCGCCCGAACTGCCGGTATGGATTGGAGTTGATGCCTGCGTTCCGCCACGATGCAACTGCACTGGTCGCCGTCACGGTCGATACAACCACGTCATCCGGTTAGTCAATCACCGCGTGTTCCGCCCCAGCCCCACCGATCCGCTCGACTTCGAGGGCACCATCGTCGCCACCCTCACCGAGTGGCAGCGTAGCTATCGCGTCCGCCGCATCCTGTGCGACCCGTATCAATTCCAAAGCATCATCCAGCGTTTGCAGAAACAGGGATTGCCTATCGAAAGCTACAACCAGACCAGCCCCGGCCTGACCGAGATGGCATCCAACCGATTCGACCTAGTGCGGAGCCGCACGTTGCTCGTGTATCCAGACACCGAGATGCGGCGATCCGTGCTCCAGACCGTAGCGTCTGAGTCCGGTCGCGGCTGGAAGCTCAGCAAGGAAAAACAATCCAACAAGATTGACGTTGTGGTGGCGCTCGCGATGGCGGCGCTCGGCGCAGTGCGCAAGCTCGGCTTCGGCCCGATGCGCCAAGCCCATTTCGGCAGTTCGCCAGTCGAAGCGTTAGTTGAGTTGTTGGCACAAAGCAGCAGCAGCACGACGCGGATTTACCGAGTTGGGATTTGGGATTCTCGCATCGCGACGGGCAGTCATTGCCCCGCCCGGTGAGTGATCTAAACGAGGCTTTACAACGTGGCGTTATCAAGTAGTTAAACAAACCAGCGCCCGTCCGACCCACACAGCGACGGGCGCGACAAACGGAGACGCTCGACCAATGGAGAACACAACGCTATTAGAAACGAGGCCGAAGGACAATGTACTGGAACGGATGGCGAGAATCGACCGGCTCATGTCTGACGGACATTGAATCCTAATGGGGTTTTCCACCAACTACCGTTTCAGCTTCGGCACGCCCAGCGACCGCGATGATATCGCGGAGATGGCTTCAGGCGGGACAATCGAGGAGGCGTTACAGGCCGCCATCGGGCGCGGTATGCGGTGAGCCGATCTCTCCGCGCGCCGCCCGCCGCCGCCATATCGCCTACAGCACGAGAGTCACAGCGGTCGATCAGGAGATTAGCAACATGAGTCGCAAATTTTTAGGCAGCCCAAGGCACCGCCTAACCGCCGCCTGGACCCGTCCAACCCGCACGACCGGATTTTGCTCGATGCGGTCGGTATCAGTACTGGCTTTGTGAGAACGTATCCTGACGAACTGGACCGCGCCGTGGAGGTGATCGAGGCTGACGAGTACTCGAATGAGAAAGGCAAGGCGCGCGATCTGCGCAAGCTCAGCGCCGACTTCGAGAACCACAAGGACGCCAAGTCACTCGGCGAACCATGGATAAAGCGCACTGAGGCAGAAGTTGAAGCCCTCCGCGCGGTGATAAGTAAGCGCCCGCAGCGCGACGGGAGCGTCGCCGAGCAGATTCGCGAGGAGCACCGCTTCAATCGGTTGATGATGGACTTTCGCGCGCTCACGACCGAGCAGCGCAGCGCCAAGGCGTGGGAAGCAATTAACAAGTGCGGGACTTCCGAGCGCGCCCGCGAACTGGTCCAGGGGCTGATTGATGATTGCCTGTTGAGCGTACCGATGGAAGAGGCCGCACGGCGCGCGGTCCGCGCAGGCGCGCATCCCGAGGCGGTCAGGGCTCACGATGAATTGGTAGATGCGCTGGAAAAGGTCAAGTTCGTCCAAAGCAACTACCTGTCATATGTGCGCGAGCGGACCGGCACTGCAATGACCGCCAGCCAACTGGCCGAGCAATACGGTGTACCGCTGCCGCAGGTCGATGAGAAGCGGGTGTTCTTGAGCCGTGCGGCCGCAAGCAACGCCGCTGTATTGAAGGCCGCGCAGATCGAGGCGGAACAGGCGAACCTACCGCTGGAGATTGAAACGCTCGAACAGGCATTCGGCTCCGGCACCGAGGGCGGCGGCACCGGCTCTAACGGCGCGGGAGGCGCAGGCTCAGAAGGCGCGTGACGTGCGTAAGCAACACCGATGCGCCGTGTGCGGGAACACAATCCGCGCCCTCGGGCATCACAGGCGCAGGCATCACATCAACCGCGCCAATCACGACTTGTGTTGGCGACACTGGCGCGCGGCCCGGCACTCAATACGGGCACTAGGAGAGAGCTTTATGGCTGGTGAGTATAGCGCGGGCATTACTGAGTTTGTTTCGACCGTTACAGTCGATCACCCGCGTCTCGGGCGCGTCAGGATGAACTTCGCCAGTTACGATCCGGCGACCTGCGGCGAGATTCTTGAAGGTCCGACCGTGCGGGAGAACACCGAAGGTCTGCCGGTCAACCGAACGTCGATCCACGGCTCGATAGCGATGGCAACGCATTGCCAATGCGCCCTCGCCGGTCTGATATGGGCCGCGCCCGGCGGCCTTCGAGGTTGGATAGACGACAAACCATGCCACTATCCACCACCGGGCGATAAACAGGAGGAGTGACGATGGATATATCCGAACTGACTGACTTTTCGCCCTACTCGGTGGTGGTAATCACCCGCAATGGGAAGCAGGTCAATCTGAACATCCAGGATTATGACGCCGCACGCGACGGGGAAATTCTCTTGGCGCACACAGCGTTAGAACACGAAATGCTTGCGCGACAACAAGCGGCGAAGTGATTATTGGCCGATGCTGGCGCGGCCAAGGAGGTGACGGCCACGAACACGCCAGCCGTCACCACGCCAGCAATTCAACACGGAGGTATAAGGCAATGGCTAGTACGAGTCCACGTCACCCGCGCACCGGGCGCTTTGTGCCCGATGCTCACTCCACAGGCCGCGCGATAGTTGCGAAGCACGTCAAGGCGGCGGCCACAGAGCGCCCGAAGGGCATCCGCTTCGCCGACTGGCGGAGCAGAGTGAGTCACAACAAATGTTACTGTATTCGTTCAGCGTCTTTGCTCAACCACCACGAAGCCGGAGCTACAAAGGCTGCGAGGATTCGTCGGGCGGGAAATTGGGCGGGTGTCGGAACGGATCGCGCGATCGAAACCCAAAGTGGTAATCGCAACTTCCGGAACGGCGGAGTCGCTGGCTTTGGTTGCGAAGGGACTCTACAAAAGTAAAGAGAAACGCCTGACAGCTTCGCGGATACAAGTGCGACGCATCGCAAAGATGCTGGCACGGCGCACTGTGGAAGAACGGCAGAAATTGCGGGAGTGGGGCCGCGACGGGCAGAGATCATTGTGGCCGGTGCCGAAGTTTATGCGGAACTGTTGGAGCGTTATCGGTTAAGTGGATTCCGTTACTCACCCCTGGGATTACGCGATGGAATTCTCGCGCAGATGATGGCGGACCATGCCACCCGTGCGGTCAAGCGGATTGAAGACGAACGTTGGGATTCGATTCGAGCCGCCTTACAACACTATCGGGTGGATATGGACCACGCACTCAAGGTGCGCGAGGCCGCAGTGAACTTGTTCGCCGCGTTGAAATCGGTGCACCGTTTGCCGCTGGAATATCAGGAATGGCTTTCGGCCGCAGCGATGCTTTATGAAGTCGGAGACTACGTAAATCGCAATGGGCGTCACCGGCATGCCTACTACATCATTTCTCATTCGGAAATTTTAGGGTATACGCCGCAACAGCGCACGAATCATAGCGGCGTGTGGCGCGGTATTTGGGCAAGTCGCGCCCTTCGGCAGCAGACGGAGCCAATCAAAATGTTAGCCTCCAGCTTGACCGGGTGTGCGTGCGCAAGGCTGCCCTTTTCTTGCGCTGGCCCGGGCCATCAATCTTGGGCGCAGTAATGCCGTACAGAAAATCGGGTGCGCATGCGGAACGGCGGAGTTGAGATCGGACTGTTTCCGCGGCCCACGCGCCAGTGTTGACCTGGAGTTGTGGGCCCTGGAAAAAGAGAAAGCTTATTTCCGCGAAGTTTTTGGGCGGGAGCTCTCAGCTGCGGCAGTGTAGAGGGTACGCAGGATTTTCGGCGTCAGGCACCAGTTCAGGACCCCGGAGTTGCGCCCGATTTCAACCCGAGCGACTGCTCCCTTTTTTAAGTCTACGACGGCTTCGCAGCCATTCTCACTGATGCAACGCCCGGTAAACTCACTCAGGTTGGGGTTGTGCCCCACCACCATGATGGTTTCGTGTTTGGCATAGGCTCCGAGCAAACGGCGGAAATCGGCGAAACTGGCGCCCGGGCGTAATCCGTCATGGAATAAAAGCTTGCCCTCGTGCCCCATTTCATTGGCTACCAGGGACGCGGTTTGTGCCGCGCGCTTCAGCGGGCTGGAAATTACCACTTCCACACGGGTGTCTAAGGCTGCGAGGGCGCGTCCGACGTAGCCACACTGCTCAATCCCCATGGCATCGAGAGCGCGTTTTTCGTCTTTTTTGGGATTGGCTACCCGCTCACCTGCGCTGGCGTGTCGGAGAAAGTAAAGGACCATTGGCGGCTAAGTTTCCCTCTGCACAGAACGTTTGCGTTGCACTGCACGCTTCGACACGGGAATCGCCTCGGGCGACTGCTTCCCTTCCGCCAAAGCGATAAAGAATTGTTGCGCGTTGAATGCGGCATTACCGGTCGGCGGAGACTGGCGCTTCCCTGTTTTCAATTGCCACGGTCGCACGTAGGAACCGTCCTTTTGTCCCAGACGCGCTTTCATATTATCGCCCAGATAAGAGTCGAGGATTTCATATTTCACGCGTTCGCGCAGCAAGTCCTCTTTCAATGGAAACAGCACTTCTACGCGATCGTAAAGATTGCGCGGCATCCAATCGGCACTGCCAAGGTAAATTTCCTCTTCTCCACCATTCGCAAAGTAATAGATGCGGCTGTGCTCTAAAAAGCGGCCTACGACGCTGCGTACGCGAATATGATCGCTGACCCCGCGGATGCCCGGCTTTAAAGCGCAGATGCCACGAACGATCAAGTCTATTTCTACTCCCGCCTGCGAGGCGCGATAGAGGGCCGAAATGATGTTTTTGTCGAGCAGTGAATTCATCTTGGCGATGATGCGCGCGGGGCGGCCGTGTTTGGCGTTCTCGGCTTCACGAGCTATCAAGGACAAGCAATGCTCGGCGAGGTCGAGTGGGGCGACAAAGAGCGGATCGTAATTCGGATGTTCCGCGTACGCCGTTAAGAAACTGAATACATTGTGGACCGCGCTGGTAATTTTCGGATCGGCGGTCAGCAAACTTAAGTCGGTATAGATGCGCGCGGTGCTGGTGTTGTAGTTACCGGTTCCTAAGTGAGCATATTGACGGGTCACACCATCAGCATCGCGGCGCGTTAGCAGAGACAGTTTGCAGTGGGTTTTCAGGCCTACAAGTCCGTGGAACACCTGCACGCCAGCATCTTCCAGATCACGCGACCAGCGGATGTTGTGGTCTTCGTCGAAACGGGCTTTCAACTCAACTACAGCCGTCACTTCTTTCCGGCTGGCGGCAGAGATCAACGCTGGAACAATCAGTGAATGTTCGTTGGTGCGGTACAGCGTTTGTTTCATGGACAGAACGTTGGGGTCTTCGGCGGCGGCTTCGATGAAGGAAACTACGGCATCGTAGGAATCGAACGGATGATGAAGCAGTATGTCGTGGCGACGCAACTCTTCAAACAGATCTTTCGATTTGGCCGTTAGACGAAGTTCACGTGGGACAAAGGTTTTGAATTTCAGCTCAGGGTGCGCAGTTTGCTCATAGATGTTAAACAGGCGCGATAAGTTGACCGGGCCATGAACTGGAAAAACCTGCCATGGGTCAATCTCGAAGTTGGTGCGAAGACGTTCGACGATATCCGGCTCTGCGTCAGCTTCAATCTCCAGCCGGACGGCGTCGCCTTTGCGGCGATTGTGGAGTTCCGTGCGGACCGATTCCAACAGGCTGCGCGACTCTTCCTCAGCGACGTATAGGTTGCTGTTGCGGGTCACGCGGAAGGCAGCCGAGGAAACAATGTCGTAACCGTGATACATCTTGGCTGCGTGATGCGAGACCAAGTCAGCAAGGAAAATGAAATCGTCCGTGCCATCGGAAGGCAGGCGGACCAGGCGCGGCAACGCGCGGGGCACGGTCACTACTCCGGTGTAAGTCATGGACGACCGCCGGCGACGGCGCAAAAGGAATGCTACGCACAGTGCTTTATTAATGACTCGAGGAAAAGGGTGGGCCGGATCTATCGTGACCGGAGTAAGGAGAAGATCGAGTTCTTTTTCGGAGTACTCTTCGATGAAAGCTTTGGCTCTCGCATCCAACTCGTGCAATCCCAGCACGCGGATACCGTTACCTGCCAGTTGAGGACGCAGTTCGTCATTCCAGCAGCGATATTGGTCATCTACGAACTCATGGGTCTCGCGAGAGAGCAGGTCTCGCTCTTCCAGCAGGGTGAGCCCGTCAGGACCGGCTTCGGTATAGCCGTCTTCAATCTGCTGGACTAATCCCGCCATACGAACTTCAAAGAATTCATCAAGATTGCTGGCGCTGATAGAGAGAAATTTCAAACGTTCCAGCAGCGGATTATTTTGGTCCTGTGCTTCTTCCAGAACACGGCGATTGAAGGCCAGCCACGAGGCTTCGCGGTTGATGTAGTACTCAGGATTGTCGAGAGAAATGCGGGTCATGGCTGGTGCGGAGACCTCAGTATAAAGCTTTCATTTCCGATTGCAAAAACCGGCCAGAATGCAAAATGGGCGCCGGAAAAGATCCCGGCGCCCAACTTTCCGGGTGATCTAGAAGCTATAGATGGTGTCGAACTGCCACCGCTTCAACCAGCGCTCTTCAACCGCAGCCTGGCCATTCACGATTTGGCGCCCGATCAACCCTGTCGCACCGACCTGCACGTGCGGATAGAGCTGATAGTAGGCTTCGATACGGTGTTCAAGAACGTTGGTCGGCCGCTCCAGATCGCTAAAGTCGAACGCGGAGAGAACAGCATCACGCTCGATTCGCATAAAGGTGTAGCCAAGTCGCATATCGCCTTTGTTCTTAACTTGGCCGAACTGGAATTCACCCCAATACGCATGGCGACTGTTAGAGTTGCAAGTGGGAGCCGGAGCTGCGGCAGCGACGAACGCCGCGATGTTCGCGCAAGCACGCGTATTCTGCGCGAAGTCACCTAGGATATAGATCGGCCAACGCTTCCAGCCGGTGTCAAAATCCAAACGAGCGATTGCGTCCACGATGCCGTACTTGGAGGCGAAGATTCTCTTGCCGCCGATCACTCCGAAGTTATTGCTGAGTGTAGAGGCGCTGAAGCCGAAGTTTCCGCCGCCTGTGTTGGTAATACCCTGCGTCGGGAAACCATTGGCAGGAGCCTGTCCCTGGTTTTGCGCAATGGTGTCTGCATTAGCGAAGTCGTAGTAGGCCAAGTCAGCGGTCAACTTGACCTTCCGGCCCAAGTCAAATCCAGTCTGCACCTGTCCGCCTGTCATGTAGGAATCAGGGCCGCCGTTAACTTCAAAGAAGGGGCTTTCAATTCCGATGATAGCGAAGTGGTTGATGACTTTACCCTTGAAGTTCCAGGAAAGTTGCTCGCTGGCGCCTTCAGGGTTCAAATCATTGTCCCATGCCAACTCGGTGCGGAGCCATGTGTAACCGAACTTACCGACAGTTACGCTGAAGGGTTTAAGTCCGTGTGGAGTATAGGTTCCGAAGGCTTTGTCAATTGCGATCGGCTTACGGGTGAAAAAGCCAGTTTCGGTAGAGTTGGTGGAAACCGGATCACCGGTGTCACCGGAAGCAAGCGAGAGTCCAACCGTAAAGTCGTTATCAATCTTCGAGTTGATGTTGAAGCGGAGCCGATAGCGTTCGCGGAAGCGATCTTGGTTAGCGGCGGCAGCCGTTGAACCGCCACCGAAGAAGGGTTCAAAGCGGAGGCGAAGGTCACCACTCATCTTCAAATGGCCCATGGCACCTTCGAGTGCTGCAAACCGTTTCTGGTCATCCTGTGTGTTGACAGCGGTGTTGGTTAACGTGGTTTTCACGTCCGCCATGTCCGCACTCAACTTTGTGACTGTTTCTTTTTGATCGGTATCAGCGGCTGCGACTGAAGCAGCTTTTTGCTGTGCATCTGCGGCAGTGCTTTGTGCTTGTTGCAACTGCTGCTGCGACTGCTGCAAGTTCTGATTGGTTTGCTGCAACGACTGTTGGAGCTGCTGAATCTGTCTTTGCTGCGCAGCCAAAGCATCACGCAACGCCTGTACGTCTTCGGCTGTAACTGCTGCTGGAGCCGCAGCAGCCGCTTTCCTTACTGGTTTCTTAGCGGCGGTCTGAGCCACCAGCGTTGTTGCCAACATTAAGACTACCGACCACCTGAGAGCACACTTCATCTTTTCTCCTTTGCCTCTATAAGCATTTAGGGGTACAGGAACTTGATCTTATTTTTTTCAACGCGAAAGCGATGTACTTCAAAAGTACTAACGAACCTGCTTAATGGTGTCCTTCACCTTGCTGGCTACGTTCTGCGGTAGCGGCGCATAGGTCAGGTCAGCCGTCATCTTTTGGCCATCGTCCACCATCCAGTTCAAGAAGTCGTTGATGATCTTTCCCTTCGCTCCATCCTTGGACTGGGACGGAATCAACAACCAGGTGAAGCTGGAGATTGGATATGCGTCCTTACCCGGTGCATTGGTGATGGAGACACGGAAATCTACGGGCATGGTCTTTACTGAGCCAGCCGCCGAAGTGACGCTATCGAGTGACGCTTTTACGAACGCGCCCGCAGAGTTCTTCACGCTGCCGTAAGGAATTTTGTTCTGCACGGCGTAGATCAATTCGATGTAACCGATTGCACCGTCCATCTGGCGGATCATTCCAGCAACACCTTCGTTGCCTTTCGCGCCGAGGCCGGTGGGCCATTTGACGGAGGTATTCTTACCAACCGTATCCGCCCAATCCTTACTTACCTTGGAGAGGTAGTCGGTGAAGATGTAGGAAGTGCCGCTGCCATCAGAACGATGGACCACGATGATGGTCTGGCTGGGGAAATTCACGCCGGGGTTCGCGCTGGTGATCGCTTTGTCATTCCAGTTGGTGATCTTGCCGAGGAAAATTCCGGCCAGAGCCTCTGGAGTGAACTTCACTTCGCCTTCTACGCCGGGCACGTGATACGCCGGAACAACAGCTCCGAGTACGGTCGGGATGTGCAGGATCTTTACTTTGGCTTGACTGAGCTGTTCATCGCTCATCGGGCCATCGCTGGCTCCAAAGTCTACAGTCTGGGCCAGAACCTGGCGGATGCCACCGCCACTACCGATAGACTGATAGTTGAACTGAACATCCGGATGCGCTTTGTGGTATTCGCTAAACCACTTCTGATACATCGGATTCGGGAACGTGGCGCCCGCTCCATTGAGCGTGGTCTGAGCGAACGCGGGTACGGCCAGAGCTAGGCACAACAACGCTATGCGACGAATCACTCTAGATTCCTCCTTGTGGTGTTTGCACGCTTCGTTTTTACGGCGCGTATGTTACAGGATGGTTACAGGACGATGAATTTCAAATGAATTGGGCTGCAAGGTGATTGAGCGGAAGCAACTTTGCAACACGTGCCGTCTGGGCTAGTTGCCTGAATCGAGACGCGAGATTTCGCGGGCGAAGAGCGGATTGTTAGGAAATTCATTGCGCAACGAAGACAGAATCTCGCGGGCTTTGGGTTTGTCTTTGTCCCGAACGTAGGCGATGGCGAGGAGGATGCGAGCGAAAGGGGCGAGGTAAACACCTTTCTGGGCGGTCAGTTTCAGCTCCTCGATGCCGGCGTTTTTGTCTCCGTTGAAGCCGCCTACACGGAGCAACCAGCGGACTGGAGCGGCCATGCTACCAATGATGTACTTGCCGATCCCGGTGGCGATGTAGGCGTCATAGCGGTTGGGATCAGCGGCAAGGAGCGTCTGCGCACGGGCAGAGGCTTCTTTGGTCAGGCTTAACGATGCCATGTTGCGTTTTTCGATCAGGGCAGCGTAGTCAGCTTTAAGTCCTGAAGAAAGAGTTAGCGCGAAGAGCGCATCGCTGTCTTTGGGATTTTTTGCCAGGGTTGCATTGGCCCGTTGTTCTGCGAGAGCTAATGCGGCTTCGAACTGTTTCTTTAGCTCCGGATCAGCCGACATCTTCTTACGCGCGTCAAAGGCTTTGTCATCGGTATAGAACTGAGCTTCAAGGACTCCCAAGCGATGTAGCTCGGAAAACAAGTAGCCTGCGGCATCTGAAGCTGGCCCTAAGGGATCCTCCGGATGTTGTTGCTGCCACGACTGAAAGAGTTGGTGTGCGTGGTCGAAGTCGAGGTCGTACATCATCCTGTATCCGGTGGACAGCGATGGTGGAGGCAGGCTGGGAGCAACGGCCAGGCAATAACCGGAAGCCAGGAGTCCAAACACCAGAATTCGTACAGCCTGCGGGATGGAGATCGTTTTCATCCTTAACTTCTTTAACGCCTGCAACAGTTTAGATGCCTGCGGTTAAATTGCTTTGAGCTTATTTGCAAAATCATTGTCAATAAAGGTATCCGTAGGTCTAAACCGGGACTGTCCTACCAGTGTTCCCCTACGGGCTTGGCGCCCGAAGACGGGCAGTCACTAGGAACACTAAATACACAATGCAGGCGACGACAGCTGTCAGTTTCGACCACAGAAGACAAGCCATTGCAATCAATACCCAGGTCAAGGAGTGAAACCAGCGCAGCACAAAACGGCGCCATAATGGGAATTGGCGAAAACGGTCAGGGTCTTTTCGCCCCGGCCACATAAAGAGGTACACCGCCGCGATTAGCAGACAAACCAAGGCGCCGCGCACCTGCGGATTAGCCAGCGACCACATGCAAGTTGCGGAGAATAGCGGGTTTATGGCCTGAGGTCAAGATGGCTGCGTTGACGCCTTCCCTGCCATCCTGCTACCGTCTAGAGTTTCTTACCTGCTGATTCCCTGCCGGTCTGGGCAAGAAACAGAAACGAGAATCCTCATGCCCGCCATCAAGTTTCGCGGCGTCGATTTTATGGAATTCGACAGCCTGCTTAAATGACGACGAACGCCTGGTCCGCGAATACCGCGCGCCAGTTCATTGAAGACAATCTCATCCCCATCATTGAAGAGTGCAACCGCGCGGGGCGGTTTCCGCGCGAACTGGTGAAGCCCATGGCCGATTTGGGGTTCTTCGGGGCTTCGTTACAGGGCTACGGCTGCGCCGGGATGTCAAATGTGGAATATGGGCTGGTCACGCAGGAGATGGAGCGCGGCGACTCCGGCGTGCGGTCTTTTGTCAGCGTGCAGTCGGCGCTGGTGATGTATCCGATTTACACGTTTGGCAGCGATGAGCAGAAGAACACCTGGCTGCCCGCCATGCAGAAGGGCGAGAAGCTTGGCTGCTTCGGCCTGACTGAGCCAGACTTCGGCTCGAACCCCGGCGGCATGCGGACCCGCGCACGAAAGTCGGCAAGGAATACGTGCTCAACGGCGAGAAGATGTGGATCACCTCCGGCATCGATCGCCGACGTCGCCGTCATCTGGGCCAAGGTGGAGGACGAAGACGACAAGGTTCGCGGATTCCTGGTCGAGACTGATCGGCCCGGCTTCAAAGCTGAAGACATTCATGGCAAGTGGTCGCTGCGCGCGTCGGTGACTTCGGGTTCTCCCTGCAGGATGTGCACATCCCGAGTCGAACCTGCTGCCGGGGAGCGGATGGCTTGAAATCTCCGCTGATGTGCCTGAATCAGGCGCGCTACGGAATTGCATGGGGCGCGATCGGCGCCGCCATGTCGTGCTATGACTGTGCATTGCAATATTCCCTGCTGCGCAAACAGTTTCGCGATCAGCCGATTGCTTCGCATCAGCTGGTCCAGGAAAAGCTCGCCTGGATGATCAATGAGATCACCAAGGCGCCAGTTCTGGTGCTGCAAGTTGGGCGACTTGAAGGACGCCGGCAAGGTGCAGCATCAGCACATCTCGATGGCCAAGCGGAACAATGTCTGGATGGCTCTGGAATGCGCCCGCCTATCACGCGACATTCTCGGCGCGAACGGCGTGGCCGATGATTATCCGATCATGCGGCACATGATGAATCTGGAGTCGGTGAAAACGTACGAGGGCACGCACGACATCCACACACTGATCATCGGAGCAAAGCGTGACCGGGATTGATGCGTTTTAAGGTGCTATACGAAAGGCATCTGTTTTCTTAGTTGAGCCCGTCCACCGTTTGGCCATTCTGATAAGATTTGATTGAAATTAGGCCCTCCAAATTTGGTCACAGGGAGGCATTTGTGTTTCGATCCCAGCTTCTTCTTGCCCTGTCGTTGGTTGCTATCTGCCCCTTTCTGCTGGCTGAAACATCAGCGTTGAAGATAGCTCCCGCGTGTCCGACGTCCCGCGTCAACGAGATTTCTGTCACTTACGATCCTGCCGTGACAGGAAAGTTCAAGACACCTAGCAGTCTCACTTTGGAGGTAGCCACAAATGTGCCCTCCGAAAGCTCCAGAGACTCATTCTGTTCCGTTTGTACGCACGACCGATGGTCTGTGGACAGCGAAGTTGGTCCGTGATGCCAAAGAGTTTTGGGTGTACCTCATCATGCAGGTCAGAGACGATGCTACTGGTGAAGTTGACGACAATCGTGGCGCGTACTGGGATCTGGTCTTCTGCATTCCCAATGGCATGCCAAGTTCCCTATCGGTGAAATGGCAGGCCGACGAGTTATAGTGGCGTCTCCTATGAGAATGGGATCGAACGTAAAAAGGACTACGACAAAGCACTCGCGATCCTGGACGGGTTCATCAACAGCAATGCGCTGGACCACTATAACGCTCTGGACGAGTATTGGGATTATCGAGTGCTCCGCGACGGTGGCGGCGATTCAGCATGGAAGTCGCTTACTGAAGAGATCACCAAATTTGTGCAGGACCATCGCAACGACAAAAACGCGCTGGTCATGGCCTTTGACTTCATGCAGTCCCACACCAACCGCTTGCCGGCCGAACTGGTAGACCGGCTGTTGGGGTATGTCAGATCTCTCGACTCTGCAAAGGCCGACGACCTGGAACAAATGGCCCTTTTCAACCGCGTGTCCTATGAGAAGGATAGGCACCGGCAAGCCGCCGCTCTTACCAGTCTCATCCACACGTATCCTGATAGCAAGAACACTCTTCTGGCTGTTCCCATCGTATTCGATTTGCTGCGAGGGTTCGGCGATGTTGCCGCAGCTGAGGCCTTGTTCGCGGAACGAGTGCAACGCACGCCTGACTGGGCCGACCTCTATGCATCGATGGCAGCTATCTATATTGAGAACCATCGGAACCTGGATAGGGCATTGCAGCAACTGGATCAAGCCGAAAAGCTTGGAGAGGCTGGGCTGCGGCCTCCTCCAAGAGTTGGGCCCATGTTTATTATTCTGAGTTCTGACTGGGATGAGAGCAAAACAGAATTAGACTACTGGCGGGCGCAGGCTTATTTGCAGCAGAACAAGGCAGCGTTGGCACTGCCTCTGCTGGTAAAGGCAATGGAACAGCGCCGCAACTCTGACCGATTGTTTCTCGTAGGACAGGCCTACGAAGCCGTTGGAAATAATCAGAAAGCCCTGGATGCATATTTCGAAGCCCTGACGCTTCCTTCCACCGACGCACGCGAGGAACGTGCTCGTCTGGAGCATCTTTGGTTGAGCGGCCACTTTGGCACCAAGGATGCACTCGCACAGAGACTTCAGCAGCAGCAGGAAACATCATTCCAGAAAACCAATTATGTCCCACGCATTGTGGACCATCCTGTGCCGGCCTATGAATTCACTACACTCAAGGGGGAGAAATACCGCTCGTCTGAATTAAGCGACAAGATTGTCGTACTGAATTTCTGGGGAGTATGGTGCGGCCCATGTCTGCCCGAACTGCCCGGTTTCCAGGAACTGCAACAAAGACACCCGGAAATTCTGGTCGCTGCCATAGCGGTTGATTCAGAGGCGGACAAAATGCATGCGCTGGTTCAGAAAGAGAAACTCAATACGCTTCGCATCGCGCAGAATGATTCGCTGGAAGATGCTTTTGTAACCGCCGGTGTTCCGGTGACGTATATCATTGATCATGGACGAATCCGCGTCATTCATCAGGGAAGCTTGAGCGATGTCGTGGCATACGTGGAAGCAGACTTGGCGGCACTGAGGAAAGAGTCGGCGACACATGCCATGGCTAAAGATGCGCCGATGACTTACGAATGGGTTGAAGCGCCCGGACGATTCCGCGTAGACGTTTACTAGAAGTATCCTACGACTTTCCTTACTCTCTCTCCCGATATAACGTTTGCTTTTGTGCTTCTGGGGGTCAGGCATGGCCACACGCAAAAACTCTTCCTCCACATAGACTTGCCTTTTCGTCTCAATAAGCATAAATAGATCACAACTATGACCGTTTTAGGGCGCACGTTTTTTATCTGTCTTGTTTTTATATCCTTAAGCTACAGCCTATTTTCCCAAACCCCATCCAAAAAGGATTACTCCAAAGAAGGCTTCGTCATCCAGCACTGGGTAACCAAAGTGACGTTTGAAAACGACGGAACGAGCCTGCGTACGGCGCAAGTGCAGGCCAAGATTCAGTCTGAGCCAGGCGTGCAGAAGTTTGGGTTGCTGACCATCCCTTATCAGGCCTCAATGGAAACTCTCGACTTCGACTATGTACGCGTGCGCAAGGCGGACGGGTCGGTGGTGACAACACCTTCCGAGAATATTCAGGACCAATCGTCCGAAGTCAGCCGCACTGCGCCGCTTTACAGCGACCAACGCGAAAAACACGTTGCAGTCAAGGGACTAGGCGTTGGCGATACGCTCGAATATGAGTGCCGTTGGAAAGTCACCAACCCCCTGGCTCCAGGTCAGTTCTGGTACGAAGACAACTTCGAGGATGGCTTTGTGGTCCTCGATGAACAAATCGAAATTCGCGTGCCTAAGGACCGGGCGATCAAACTTAAGAGCCGGCAAGATGCAAAAATTTCTGAGGACGGCAATTACAAGGTCTATCTGTGGAAAAGTACCAACCTCGCGGCGAAGTCGGAAGTTGATGCCAATCGAAGCAAAGCGTGGCAACTGGTGCGCGGACGGTTTCAGCAGCCGGACATCCGGATTTCGAGTTTTCAGAGCTGGGAGGAAGTCGGGCGTTGGTATGGCGATCTTCAGAAAGAACGCGTAAAGCCAGACGCGGAAATTCAAGCCAAAGCCGCCGAACTCACCCAATCAGCCCCCGACGATACAGCGAAGGTGCGTGCGATCTATCACTACGTAAGCACGAAATTCCGCTATATCGGAATTGATTTTGGCATTGGACGGTACCAGCCGCACAAGGCGTCGGAGGTTTTGGGCAATCAGTATGGCGATTGCAAGGACAAACACACGTTGATGGCAGCGCTGCTTGCAGCGGTGAGAATTAAAGCGGAGCCGGCGCTGATCAGCACTATACGGGACGTTGATCCCGATGTACCGTCTCCGGGACAGTTCAACCATGTCATCACAGTGGTCCCGCTGGCAAATGAAGATATCTGGCTCGACACCACTACCGAGGTCGCGCCGTTCGCACATCTGGTTTCCGCTCTCCGCGACAAGCATGCACTGGTGATTCCGGAAGACAAAGCAGCAGCGCTCGAAACAACTCCGGCGAATCCGCCGTTCCGGGAGTTTGCCCACTTCTCGTTGGTGGGCAAGCTGAGTGAAGACGGCGTACTGGATGCGAAAGTGGAACAGTCTGTCCGAGGTGACATCGAGATCCCGCTTCGCGCTGGATTCAGACGTCTGCCGCAGTCGCAGTGGCCGGACTTGGTACAGACCATTTCTTACTCGACGGGGTTCGCCGGTTCAGTCAGCGATGTGGTGGTTTCATCTCCTGAGGACACGGACAGTCCTTTCCAGATGTCTTACACCTATAACCGCAAGGATTATTCGAATTGGAAGGACAAGCAGATTACTCCTCCCTTGCCGTTAACCAAGCTATTCACTTTTAGTGACGAAGGCGAGCAACCGATTGATCCAGTGTGGCTCGGCGCTTCCGGTGAAATGGTGCTTGAGGCAAAAATTGAATTGCCGAAGGGATATGTTGCCAATACACCCGCGCCTATAGATATTGAACGTGACTTCGCGGAATATCACTCCAAGTGCGAAGTGAAAGATGGAGTGATGATCGCGGAGCGTCGTTTCGTGATCAAAAAGCGCGAAGTTCCCGTAACGCTTTACGAGGCCTACAAGTCGCTGGAAAAAGCCGTCAGCAACGACGAAGATCGCTATACGACATTTACTGCTGAAAACGGAGCCCAACCTGAGGGCACCAGGACTGAGCCAGTCGTCAGAAGCATGCAGGACGAATTCTGGCAGCTTCCCAACAGCAGGGACCCCGAAGCAGAAAGACTTGAAGAACAGGGTCGGATGGTGTGGCGGCAGCGGAACATGGTGGATGCGCTGAGCATGTTGCAGCAATCAGTGACGGCCGATCCAAAATTTGCCCGAGCATGGGTATCAATTGCCGATCTTGATTTCTGGAATGGCCGCCAGTCCGAAGCGCTGGAGGCTTATCGCAAAGCGATTGCTGCCGAGCCGAAGCAAACTTATCCATACAAGGCGCTCGGTATCGCGCTGATTGGCATGCACAAATTTGATGAAGCAATACCGATCTGGCAGGAGTTGCTCAAGACTGTGCCGGATGATCGCGATGCATTGATGAATCTCGGCAGTGTCTACCTGGCGAACAAGCGGTACAGTGATGCAGTCAGCACGCTCGAAACAGCTGTGAAGCAGGATGGCAACGATGCGCGGTTACAGGCAAGTCTGGGAACGGCCTACCTGCACACGAATAATCTGGACAAAGCCAGGGCAGCGTATGCGAAGGCGACTGAGTTCGATCCCGGACGCGCGATGTTGAACGATACTGCCTACGCCATGGCCGATGCCAACGCAAATCTCGACATGGCATTGGACTACGCGCAGAAGGCAGTGCGCGCATCGGAAGAAATCTCGCAGAAGATCCAAGTTTCCAATCTGCAAGTCGACGACTTGCGAACGCCCACCGAGTTAAGCTCTTACTGGGACACGTTGGGATGGGTCTATTTCCACCGCGGCGAGTTAGCGCAAGCGGAGAAAGCAGTGCATGCAAGTTGGGAACTCGCACAAATTCCCATGGTGGCAGACCACCTCGGGCAGATCTACGAGAAGCAACAGAAAAATGCCGAGGCACTCAATATGTACAGGATGGCTCTGGCCGCAGCACCGGCAAGTTTGAATCCCACGGAAAATGACATTTTGCAACGCATCAAGCGGCTGGGTGGTCCGACTCCTGCGAAACAACTGTTCGGTACCTATGGGGGCAGCGGCCAAGTGAGTCAGGTGCGTATGACAAAGATTCCCCGCTTTACCCAGAAGCAGGTATATGGGGAATTCTTCGTGCTGTTCGGGCCGGGGCCTACCGTGGTGGATTCCAAATTCATTAGTGGATCCGAAGAATTGAAGAATGCTGGGCGCGTGTTAAAAGCTGCCAAGTTTGCTATTCGATTTCCACCGGGCAGCCAGGCACGCATTCTGCGTCGTGGCATGCTGGCGTGCTATCCGGCATCCGGGTGTTCTTTCGTTTTTCTTACGGTGGATTCCGTGCATTCATTGAACTAAGGGACGGAAATCAATCTATGACTAAATCATCACGCACTGAGAAAAAAGCCAGAAGCTATGGCGAAAACCTGGAAAGCGATCTTTCGCCGCGTTTCCTTCGCGTAGTGGAGATCGCCGCGATTGATTCTGCCCGCACCATGGGTCAGGGCGAGCGCAAACTTGCGGACAAAGTGGCGACCGAGGCCATGCGCCGGACCATGGACAGCATTCCCATGCGCGGAAGGATTGTAATCGGCGAAGGCGAACGAGATAAAGCTCCTATGCTGTACATCGGCGAGCAAGTAGGAGCGGAGTTCCCTGCTGGTCCTGAGGTCCCTGAAGTTGACATCGCAGTCGATCCACTGGAGGGAACAAATCTCTGCGCAACCGGAGCCCCCGGAGCTATCACTGTTTTAGCGGCTTCAGAACGAGATGGATTGCTATACGCTCCGGATTGTTACATGGAGAAGATCGTGGTTGGGCCTTCCTGTAAGAATGCCGTGGACCTTAATGCTCCACCTGCGGAAAACCTAAAGAACATTGCGCAACGACTTAACCGCGATGTTGAAGATTTAGTGGTCATTGTTCTTGACCGCCCGCGGCATGAGAAGTTGATTGCCGATATTCGCGAGGCTGGAGCGCGGATCAAGCTAATTGGGGACGGGGACCTTTCAGCTGGCATTGCGGCCGCAGTTTTGGGAACCGGTGTGCATGCGGTCATGGGTTCCGGCGGCGCTCCTGAGGGCGTCATCACCGCAGCCGCAATTCGATGCCTGAATGGATATATGCAGGGGCGGTTGGTGATTGACCGGCCAGAGTTGGAACAACGTATTAAGAAGATGGGGATCAAAGATAAAAATAAAATTTATGAGGCCGAAGATCTGGCGCCGGGCAAGCAAATCATCTTCGCCGCAACCGGAGTTACCGATGGTGCACTGCTGAAGGGGGTGCGCTTTTTCGGAGAAGGCACACGGACGTCTTCAGTGATCATGACATTACGTACCGGCAAGGTGCGGTTTATTGAGAGCATTCATCTGGATAAGAATGCGGATGTCAAAGTGAGATTCGCTTAAGTTCATCGACTCGGGAATAAATTACTTACGCCTGTCGAGTAACGAAAAGTGTCATTTGAATTGCGTATAGTGTAAAAGTTTGGGGAAACATATCGAATTACTCATGGAAAAAACTGGCCTTCCAGTTGCTCGATAAGCGTTAGCACGCGTTCAAGATTTGAACTTTTCTCATTGTTCTCCTGTTTCAGTTCTGCATTTGGTTTTTAATTTCGTTTTCCGCTTGGAAACCCTTGACCCGCAAATGACCTCGCCCTTTTAATGGGCACTCTGAATAGTTTGGCGAGGAACCATGTTGCACTCTGATTTGTCGGTTATTCCGCTTTCAATCGAAGACGAGGTATGCAACTGTTGCGGTCAGCGGATTGACCTCCGCCTCGGCGATCCGCACGAGACGGCCGGACCGGGCACGGGCATAGGATCGCGGGCGCCATCATTGGCGGCGGGAATGCTACTGGCAAATCGGTATCGGATTGTGACGCGGGTGGGTCATGGCGGAATGGGGGATGTATATCAGGCGGAAGACCTGATCCTGGAGCAGATGGTAGCCTTGAAGTCCTTTCCTGCCTGGGTAAAGGAAAACCGAAGCGCACGGGAACAGTTTTATCGCGAAGTAAAGTTGGCGCGACAGGTTTCACATCCCAATGTGTGCCGGGTATTTGATATTGGGAAGACAGAAATTCTGGCGTTTATCACCATGGAGTTTGTGGACGGAGAGAATTTGCAATCCTTGCTGGCCCGCATCGGACGATTAACCTATGACAAAGCGTTGGAGGTTGCGCATCAGATTTGTGCCGGACTGGCGGCGGCCCATGACCGGGGAGTTTTACATCGCGACCTTGAACCAGCCAACATCATGCTCGGATGGGCGCGGCAACATTCGCATCACGGATTTCGGACTTGCGGTAACGGCGGGAGAAAGTGGGCAGGCACGTTCAGGCACACCAATTTACATGGCGCCGGAGTTATTGCGTGGCCAGGAGGCTTCCGTTAGCACGGATTTATATGCGGTTGGGCTGGTGCTCTACGAAATTTTCACCGGCAGCCTGCCCTTTACCATGGAGTCGGTAGCGGCAGCACGCACTGATTCCATCCATCCCCTAACGCAAACTAATTTGGAATCCGGGACTTGAGCAGGTAATTTTGTGGTGTTTGGCTGCCGACCCTGATGCACGCCCTGGCTCAGCGATGGAGGTTGTGGAGGCACTGCAAGCTGCTTTCATTCCCGGGCAACCGGTACGGAACGCGAGCAGTTTATTCGATCATTATGAGCAAATTCGCAGCTTCGCGATGGTGATGATTCTAATCATTCCCGCGGCTTTACTGGCCACTTACTGGACCGGTATGCGAAACCCTCTCACTGTATTGTTGACCTGGATCTGGTGTGTAGTCCTCCAATCTTTGATCACATTGTTCTCGGCTGCTTATATGTTGCGCCGGGGGCTGCGTCCTTCCTGTCCCCAGGAAACGTCGAAAGCTTAGAAATTGTCTGGCTTCCGTCGAAAAAATTAACCTCAAACCTTGTTGAAATTCATTGCGGCATCCGTCTTTACGATGACAGGGGGCATGAAATTCCTTCCGCACCTGAAAGGAGGATTTACGAGGTCAGGCACACGGAGGGTGAATCAATCAACAGCCGCAATAAAGTTGATGTAACAGCTCGCTCCGTCCGGTACAATTCCGTTGTAGTATCCCCTCGAATTAAAACTTCGCGTTTGGGCCCCCTATCACAGCTTAGGAGATTGCTATGTCTGAAGACTTTCAAGTTATGGGCCAGAATTCCGCTGCGCTGTTCACGCTGAAAATCCACCGTGGTGACGGCATGTGCTTGCTTGCAATGAACTGGAAGGTGGGAAAACCACCCGACAACTTCGTCGGATTTGCGATTGAGTACAAGGAACCAGGAGAGGACAAATTTTTCGCTCTCACAAATCGAGTGGCCTTCCCGAAAGCCGATAGCAGCGTTGATCCGAATATTCTTTCGACCTTACGCTCGCCAATCCAAAAATTCCGCTGGGTGCATTTTCCCCGCAATGCAGACCTGCCGGGCGAATTCACCTATCGCGTCACTCCGGTATTTATGAATGACCAGGACGAACTCAGCCTCGGTGATGCCCAAACTGCAGCGATCGAATTGAGCAGAGAGACCTACCCAGGACAGCTCAACATTGGTTATACACGGGGTTTTGTTGCTTCCCAGGCATTTGTTGACCGGTTCAAAACAACTAAGGGCATTCTTCCTACCACCGCTAACGCAAGCCTCGATTTCAAGCCGACCAATCCGCAAGCCGACGAAGCCTTGGCATGGATGGGCTTTGAAGCGCGACAACTTATTCTAGACGTGCTGGACAAAGCACTGGCTGACAATACCGCAGAAGTACGTTTCGTTGCCTATGACTTGAATGAAACTGACGTGGTGGAAAAGATTTTGCAACTGGATAAAAAGCGGGTCAAAGTCATCATTGATAACTCGGGCAGCCACGCTACAAAAGGATCAGCTGAGAATGAGGTGGAAAAACGTTTGGCAGCCAAGGGAATTCCGGTGCAGCGGGAACACCTGGGTAGCCTTCAACACAACAAGTTTATTGCGGTGAGCGGCAAAACGCAGTTGGCAGTATGCGGATCAACCAACTTCTCCTGGCGCGCCTTCTTTGTGCAAAACAATAATGCGGTTGTGTTGCACGGGGAACAGATCGTCAAATTATTTTTTGACGCCTTCGATCATTATTCCACCAATAGCACCGGAAAACCAAGTAAGGATGTGGCCGGGTTCGCCGCTACGGACTCGGTAAAATTCACAGACATCGGCTTGGCTGGAATCGATGCAAAGATAGCGTTTTCACCGCATTCGGCGCCAAACGCTCTGCTTCAGACAATCGCAAATGACGTACAAAATTCGACCACATCCTCCCTGTTCTACTCGCTGGCGTTTCTCTATCAGACTCCCGGCGTGATCAAGGATGCGATTAAGAAAGTCTCCAATAGTGATGATTTGTTTGTCTATGGGATTTCCGACAGAGAAGCTGGCGGTATTGTCCTGCAAAAGCCTGACGGCAACCTGGCCCCGGTTTTTCCTGCTGCGCTTTCGAAAAACCTTCCTGAGCCCTTTAAGTCTGAGCCAACCGGAGGCAGCGGAGTGCGCATGCACCACAAATTCCTGGTGATTGATTTTGACAAGCCGACGGCCCGCGTCTACATGGGGTCTTACAATTTTTCCAAACCGGCAGACTTGCAAAACGGGGAGAACCTGCTTCTATTCCGTGATCGCAAGATTGCGGTTTCCTATCTGGTCGAGGCGCTGAGCATGTTTGACCATTACCACTTCCGCGTGACGCAGCAGGAGGCCAAAGCGGCGAAGAAGAAGCTGCAACTGGTTAAACCTCCTCGCAAGGCTGGCGACCAACCATGGTGGGCCGAATATTACTCGGATGCGATAAAGATCAAAGACCGGGAACTATTTGCCTGACCGTATTTGACGAGCTTCCTAGGCAAGAAGGCACCATTCATTCTATTCTGTTAGGCGTTCAATCCACAGAACCTACGGCAATCTGCACGCCGTAGTGTGTTCGTGGTTAACTTATTCCAGGTTGTACACAATCCAGTGGAGGCGTTGTCTAACTAAATGGCGAACATCAACACGAAAAAGGGTGTGATCGGTATTTTGACAGGTGGCGGTGACGTACCCGGGCTCAATCCGGCGATTCGCGCAGTCACCATTCGGGCGATACGCGAGGGATATCAGGTAATAGGGTTCCGCCGCGGGTGGGGCGGACTTGTCGATATGGTCCGCGAGAAAGACTTCGACAATACCGACAATTTCCAGATTCTAACGGAAGAGATTGTTAATCGGGCCGGGCGTACGGGCGGCACTTTTCTGCACAGCTCGCGTACCAATCCCAGTAAAGTGAAAAAGGCCAGCGTACCGAAGCATCTACAGAGTGCTTACTCGGGGGACAAGAACGATTTGACGCCTGAGGTGCTTAAAAATCTTGATTGGCTGGGTGTAGAGCACCTGATTCCCATCGGTGGCGATGACACGCTGAGCTATGGAGTGCGACTGTATCAAGAAGGGTTCAAAGTCGTTGCCATTCCGAAGACGATGGACAATGACGTACCGGGAACCGATTACTGCATCGGCTTCAGTACCTGCGTGACGCGTACGATTCAAATGACCAACAGCTTGCGTACTTCGGCTGGGTCGCATGAACGCTTTCTTGTGCTGGAAGTTTTCGGGCGCTATGCGGGATTTACCGCCATGTTGCCGACCATGGCTGGAGCCGCGAACCGTTGCGTGATTCCGGAACATAGATTCAACGTCGAGCGCTTAACTGAATTGCTTGTTTCCGACCGATCGAAAAGTTCGAGTAAGTATTCTGTGGTTTTGATTTCGGAAGGTGCAATGTTTGAAGGCGGCGAGATGGTCTTCGAGCATGATGCTGCGGATGCCTTCGGTCATAAGAAGTTGGGCGGGATCGGCGATCTGGTTTCAGAACAACTGAAGGAACATTCGGCGAAGTACAACCATGGCAAGACGATTGACGTCATCAACCAGAAGCTAGCTTATCTGGTGCGATGCGGCGATCCGGATGCGATTGATTCGGTTGTCCCCATGGCTTATGGGAACCTGGCGCTGGATCTCGTGTTGAGGCGCGTGCATGGACGGTTGGTTGTCCTGAAGCACGGCCGCTATGACAACATGCCAATTGATGTAGTGACTTCTTCAAAGAAAGTTGTGAATGTGAAAGAGCACTACAACACCGAGCGGTTGCGTCCGCACTATCACACGTTTGAAATGAAACCGCTGTTCATTATGACCAGCGACGTGTAGAAAAAGCCCCGCCCAAGCTTAGCTTGGACGGGGCACCCATCTTTTTTCTTTTGCCTACTGAATTTCTTTCAGGCGGTCTGCTGGGACCTTCGGGAATGGCGGGAATTCCTGTGATACTCCCTTGAATAGCGACACTGTTTTTTCTGCTCGCCTTGTGCCGTCGTGGATGGCAATTTTATGTGGCGTCTTCTCATCGTAACCGTCCCATAGAGATACTCCGGCATAGGCCCCATCTTTGCGCAGGATGTAATAGGTCATGTCCATGAACCGCAGCTTGTTCATATCGTTGTTGTAATTGCGGACGATGCGTTTCAGGGTATCCATGCCAGCATCCAGTGGAGACATGCCTCGGCGCATGTTCTCTACGATTGTGTGAGCACCTACCACCTTGATGTTCTCTTCCCCGCTTCCGGTGGCGCCGGCTGAACCCACATCCTGATCGGTGTAGCAACCTGCTCCGATAATTGGGGAATCGCCCAGACGTCCTGGCAATTTATAGGCTAAGCCGCTCGTGGTTGTAATTCCGGACATTTCTCCTTTTTCATTTAGCACGGAGCAGTGGATTGTGCCGGTCGGCGGGAATAAGACCTTGTGGATTGCTGAGTGGAGCTGATCAGCCTCAATGCCAATGGCTGATGCCCGTTCTTCCAGCCGGGCATAGCGCTGCTGCCAGAGTTCGTTCTGCGAGATATTTTCCGGAGCTTTCCATTGCGGGTCAGCCATGCCCGGGCCCCACCAGTCGTCCAGAGAGTGATATTCCTTCCACAGTTGCCAGATCTTTCGCGAATGCTCGGTCAGTAGATTTTCACGCGGGTGACCCATCGCTACTGCGAAACGCTCGGCGCCTTCTCCTACCAGCATGACGTGGCCGGTGTGTTCGATCACTGCTTTAGCCACCAGACAGACGTTCTTAATGTTGCGTACGCCGCCTACCGATCCAGCGCGACGTGTAGGGCCATGCATACAGCAGGAATCTAGTTCGACGACTCCTTCTTCGTTAGGCAGGCCGCCGTAGCCCACGCTGTCATCGTTGGGATCGTCTTCGACTGGTTTAACTACCTTGATAGCAGCGTCGAGTGTGTCACCCCCGTTTTTAAGAAAGGTAAAAGCATCGTCTAGATGTTCGTAACCATTTCCGGCGCAGACGATGATCGGGCGTTTACCGGACGGTTGTGATTTCTTATCTGACGAATCCTGCCCTTCTACTCCAAGAGCTAGTGAACCAACTACGGCAGTGGTAAGAAAATCACGGCGAGAGACGGACATGCAGGCTCCTGTTAACTTTGTGGAAACTGGTCAGGATATCAGTTGCGGGATTGGGTTTCCAGGTGAGGAACAGGGTGTGTCCTAACTTGATTTCTCAGCTATCTCTGCGGAAGTTCTCTGCGTTCTCCGCGGTTTAGTCTTTTGAACTTTCTCAGGCAAAAGCAAACGCTTTTTAACCGCAAAGGTCGCGGAGAAATACCGCAGAGATCGCAGAGAAAGTCAAAATTAGGAAATAGTGCGCGTAGATCCTGGAACTAAGAAGCAACAGACATCGGTTGATTGCGCTCCGCGCGGAAACGCAGCAGCGCCCCAATATTGCCAGCGTTATCCAGTTCAGGATTGTCCTTGACGAGAAACAATTGGATATCGCGGCGAATGGCCAGGGGAATAATGGCATCGCACACGTCTTCCAGTTCCAGAGTCGCGCGCCCGCAAGCGTGGCAATATCGCACCATGTGGGAATCTACATAGCCGCAACTGACGCACTCGACCGCCCGCGCATGATAGTTCTCTCCCATGACCAACGTCTGAACCTCTCCCATCTGCAACGCCCGAAGGACGCGACGCAAACCTGTTACACCGCGACGATGACCGCGAGCATGGCCCAACACCTCGCTTACCAGTTCCTTACGCTGATGGTCCTGAGCTTCGTGAAGCACGCGGGACGCCCATTGCTTAATTTCATCAGGACTAGCATTGGTCACATCCACAGAAAAATGGCCGAGCACTCGCTGCCTGACATAAGAGTGGAGTTGCGGCTCGAAATCACACCAGTTTTTCTCCTGGCAGCCGACAATTAATTGCTCCCACACTCCTTTTTCGGTCTGTTCTTTGAGGACTGCGGCCACATGGCGGAAGTGATGAAGCACATCATCCGCGACACGCCTTTCGGCATGCCCGGCGTCGTATCCAGCGTAGCCGTCGCTTTTTCCTCTGCGGAAAATAGGATGAAAAAAATCTACCTGTTCTTTCAGTTCATCTTCTCTTTTCAGTTCATCCAACCGCAACTCAAACAGGCGCGCTCTCTGGCGGTCCAGCAGAACTACTCCCAGATGGGGACGCACGGCCAGCATCGCGGCCATGGGCTTAATGTGAAAACGGCGATTCAGGAAAAGCTGCGTGTTGGGAAGGTCCGGGGGCAGATCAAACTCGCGCCAAAAGTTTTCGCGGCCGTAAGCGAAGACTGCTTTGGCGCGAGACTGGTTACCGTGCAGACTTTCCGCCAGGCCCATGATTCTTTCCAGATCAGTGCGAGCACAGTGGTCATTACCGTTCGCGGCCAGCTGGCGGAGGGCATTCCTTATCAGGTCTTTAGCAAGAATGGTCTCTTCACGATGCGCTTTGTTTCGTGGCGTAGCAGGTTGAAAATAAAAACTGATCGCGCAATTTTCATTTTCATTGAAACGAAACTGACTCAACTCCCGCAGGTCTTCGCGAGTAATCATCCGAAATCCTTTCCGTGAGATTTATTAGTCTGCGGCACGGCTTTCGAACGGCATGGCTTTGAAACGGCCGGCTAGCGGCGGCGAACGGCGCAGACGTTCGCGCACAAGATTGATGGAGGAGAGCACCTCATTTGGCTTGCGGTCGGTAATCGAAGCTACCTCATCAATCATGAATCCTTCAATCGCATGCAGAATAAATGCTTCGCGATCGCTGGGGCGAGCTCCGGCCATCGCATAATAGACCAGCGTGATCATTTCATCGGAGGAAGCATTGTCTTCGGGCGTTGCCACGCGGCGGTCGGGAATAATGGTTTCTTCAGTGAACGATTCGTCCGGTTGATGGAACTGCAACTGAGGCTCATCGCTCGCACGCTCATTATTACGTTGTATCAGTTGCTCGAGATGGACGGCAGAACCATCTTCATGATCGGCTGCCGCGATGTCGCTGATGACATGAAGTGCAATCCGGAACAGCCACGGTTCCAGCGCCAGGCGTTCGGGCCTTTCCCCATCACCGCCGAGCGCGCGAGCTATGGTTTCATCAATCACTTCCTGCTTGGAGAGCGAATTACGCGTGATTTGTTCCGCAGCCTCACGGAAATAGATTTCGCGTTCGATGAAGAGTTCCAGCCGGCTGAGGTTTGCGTTCACATAAGAACGAATGTCTTCCATGGAGATGATCGGCGGCTGTACCGCTGCAATCGTGTTTTCAAATGGGACTTGCGACTCGTGGCGATTAGCGGCAGGACGTCGGCGTCCGCGCCACTTATGGGAGTTGCGCAGTTGTTCTTTGTGCTTATCCAGTTGATGCAGGAGGTCTTCAGTTGCGGCTTTGACCGCGCCAACCGCGGTGTCAGCAGATTTTTGCGCCGCCATCTGTCCTGAGGGTAAACGCAGGTTTAGAGAAACTGTCGGCGTTTTGCGGGTGTGGCTTTCTTCCACACTTCCCTTCAGACGTACCAGTTCTGGCCGAAAAAATTGCAGGCGCTTGTCTAGTTTTTCAATCAGATGATTGATTTCTCGTTCAAGATCGGGCGTCTTGTGGACCCTGTAACTAAAGTGGACGTTCATATCAGGCCTCGAGAGAGGGGAGCGGGTCCCCTTGAAGCTATTTCGTCCTTACAATCGTGATTCTACACCCGTAGAAAAAAATGCAAATGAAAAATGCACTGTAGATTATAAAAATACAAGTTTTACTCCATGTCAAAACACGCAGTTACAACAGTGAACAAAGCTATGGCATCTTACATTGTTGGGCACAGTGCAGTTTCCGTCAGGAGCCATGATTGTCCCTACCTCTCGAAGACTATGCGCTGGTCGGTGACTGCCACACTGCTGCGCTCATATCCAAAATAGGAAGCGTCGACTGGCTCTGCTTCCCTCATTTTGATTCTCCCGCCTGTTTCGCCGCATTGTTAGGCAAGGCTGAGCATGGATGCTGGTCGATCTCTCCTGCGGTTCCAGTGAAGAAAGTTCAACGACGTTATCGCCTCGAGAGCTTGGTGCTCGAGACTGAATTCCATACTGCGCATGGAACTGTCGTGCTGGTGGACTGCATGACGCCTCGCGATGGCACACCGAACCTATTGCGTATGGTCGAAGGAAAGAGCGGGCAGGTTCCCATGAAAATGGAACTGATTATCCGCTTTGACTATGGGTCTGTAGTTCCCTGGGTGCGGCGTACGCAGCATGGAATTTCTGCTATTGCAGGCCCGGACATGTTGAGCATGCGCACCAAAGCTCCGTTACGCGGAGAGAATCTCACCACAGTGTCGGAGTTCACTGTAGGGCGAGACGATAAAGTTACATTTGACCTTGCGTGGCATCCTTCGCATCTACGCGAGCCAGACATAGTCAGTGTTCCCCGGCAAATTGCGTCGACTGAAAAGCTTTGGCAGAAGTGGGCTAAACGTTGCAACTATAAGGGGCGTTGGCGTGATGCCGTGATTCGTTCTCTGATCACTCTCAAAGCGCTCACATTTACGCCAACTGGTGGAATCGTCGCAGCGCCGACGACTTCCCTTCCTGAATGTCTGGGCGGTGTACGAAATTGGGATTATCGCTTTTGTTGGGTCCGCGATTCGACTCTGGCGTTACATGCGTTGATGAATGCCGGATATCTGAATGAAGCGCGTGCCTGGAGAGAGTGGCTGGTGCGGGCTGTCGCGGGAAAACCTTCAGAGATAAACATTCTCTATGGGCTACACGGGGAGCGGCGGCTGACTGAGATGGAACTTCCCTGGTTGCCCGGTTATGAGAACTCGTCTCCGGTGAGAACCGGAAATGCCGCATACAAACAATTTCAATTGGACATGTTCGGCGAGGTTACGGACACGTTCTATGAATGCCATCGTGCCGGGTTGAAGTCGATGGACAAGCCTGCGACTGCCGTACTTGAATCGTTGTTGCAGTTTTTAGAAGGTGCCTGGCAAAAGCCAGATGAGGGCATTTGGGAAGTGCGGGGCGAGAGCAGGCACTTCACGCATTCAAAAGTGATGGCGTGGCTGGCAATGGATCGCGCAGTGAAATCAGTCGAGCACGGCTGGATGGACGCACATCACGGTCGATGGGCAGCCCTGCGCAGTCAGATCCACCAACAAGTTTGCCGCGAAGGGTTTGATCCGGACCAGAATTCGTTTGTGCAGTTCTACGGATCGAAAAATCTGGACGCGAGTTTGCTTATGATTCCGCTGGTGGGATTTCTGCCTGCGAATGATCCGCGCGTTCTCGGGACAGTTGCTGCAGTGGAGAAACATCTGATGTCGCACGATGGATTTGTGGCGCGCTACTTAACCGATCCCAAGGTGGACGGCCTACCTCCGGGAGAAGCCGCATTTCTGCCTTGTAGCTTTTGGCTGGCCGACAATTATGCTTTGCAAGGACGACGCAAAGATGCCGCCAAAGTATTCAAGCGGCTGTTGGATGTCAGCAATGATGTAGGACTGCTGGCTGAGGAATATGATCCAGTCGCGAAACGGTTGCTGGGAAATTTTCCCCAGGGGTTCTCGCATATTGGACTGGTAAACACTGCATATCTACTTCATGCCGATGGAAAGTCCGTGAAGGCTCGGTCAATCTAGACTGCGACTGTTACTGAGGTTTCAGTGCGCGTGACGGGGCGATAGAGTGTGTCGCGCTCAATTGCTTCCCTGCCCGCTTCTTCGATTAAGCGGACCAGTTCCTGCCGGCGCATCCCTTGCGGAGTCGTGGCCCCGGCGTCGTGATAAATTTTTTCTTCGATGACCGTGCCGTCCATATCATCCGCGCCAAAGCGTAGAGAAATTTGTGCGATCTTCGGAGTCATCATCTGCCAATACGACTTGATGTGCGGGAAGTTGTCGAGCACCAGGCGGCTGACGGCAATTTGCTTGATGTCCAGCATGCCGGTGGTTTTCGGTAGATGTTGTAGCGGCGTGTTGTCCGGATGAAATGCCAGCGGGATAAAAGTCTGGAAACCTCCAGTTTCATCTTGTAGGGCGCGCAGCTTAAGCAGATGGTCTACGCGATCTTCGTCGTTTTCTACGTGTCCATAAAGCATCGTCGCATTCGACTTAAGACCGATCTGGTGCGCCAGCTTTGCCGTATCAAGCCACTGCGAACCATCGATTTTGTGATCGCAGATGATGTGACGCACGCGGTCGGCAAAAATTTCCGCGCCGCCTCCGGGGAGTGAATCCACCCCTGCGGCTTTCATTTTCTCCAGCGTTTCTTTGATGGAAAGCTTGGCGCGCTTTGCCAAATATGCAACTTCCACCATGGTGAAAGCTTTTAAGTGGATCGATGGAAAGCGTTCTTTTAAGCCAGAGATCAAGTCCAGAAAATATTCGAATGGCAGATCGGGATGTAAGCCCCCGACGATGTGGAATTCTGTTACCGCCTCCGAATAACCCGATGCGGCGGTTTGGAAGGCTTCTTCCAACGCCATGGTGTAAGCGCCAGGGGTGTCTTTTTTGCGCCCAAAGGCGCAAAGGCGGCAGGCGGCCACGCAAACATTGGTGGGGTTCAGGTGGCGGTTGACGTTGAAGTAAGTCCTGTTGCCGTGCATGCGTTCACGGACGTAATTCGCCATCCAGCCGACGGCTAGGATGTCTCCCGTGCCGTACAGAACCAAGGCATCGGCGTCGTTTAGACGTTCACCTTGAAGAACCTTGTCGTGAATCGGCTTTAGTCTGGCGTCGTCGGTCTGGAATGGATGAACGCTTGGCATCAATTTGATGATAACCCAGTGGTAATAATGAGGCCAGCGCGGGAATCCGGCTTGTCTCTAGTTACAATTTGTTCGAATTTTTCGATTTAGATTTGACTTTCGCAGCATCAGAAAAATTTTGGGATAGCGCGGACCGTCATTTAATTTTCTATTCAATGCATTTAAGTTTTAAATCATGCCAACTTTCAGCATTTTTCCAGGATTCAGAACAGAGTAGTTCCCTCCAAGAAAGCGTATCCCGTTTTCTGTAATTCTTAATAAAATATCCATTTTGGGGCCGTAAAGTTATTGAAATAGCTGATCAAAACCATTGGTCACCAGAGTGCATTACAAAATCCAACGTTCACCCCACCTGAAAACCTTTTTGTGTGCGGAGAGAATTCTATGTGTAAGTCTGATTTCCCCCTAAGACATTGGATTTTACTGTTTACCTTCACCATCTTGTTTAGTTTGCCGGGTTTCGCCCAGTCCACATCCACACTTCGTGGAACGGTGATGGATTCTTCGGGAGCGGCTATCAGTGGCGCTACCGTGGTCGCACGCAGCCAGGCAACTGGGCTTGAGCGCACCACGCGGACCGATGAGACTGGGAACTATGAGTTCTTCGCCCTTCCCATTGGGAGCTACCAGATCGAAGTGCGTGCACAGGGCATGCAAACCACCACGCTGAAAGACCTCGTTCTACAGGTAAGCCAGATCGTGGTGCAGAACATCCAGATGGGTGTTGCTAAAGGCAGCGAGGTGGTGACGGTCACCGCGGAAACGCCGGTGATTGATAGTGGTTCGATGACGGTGGGACAGGTCATCAACTCGCGCACGGTTCAGGAGATCCCTCTTAATGGTCGGCACTTTGTGGATTTGGGACTGCTGCTGCCGGGTTCGGTTACGGCTCCAGCCAATGGTTTTCTGACCGCCCCGTTGCGTGGTCAGGGAGCGTTTGCGTTCAATACGGCCGGTCAACGGGAAGATACTGTCAACTTCATGATCAACGGGATCAACCTCAATGACATGGCGAACGGTCAGATCACATTCCAGCCCTCTATCAACACGGTGCAGGAATTCAAGGCGGACAATTCGACCTACAGCGCCGAGAACGGGCGTAACTCGGGGGCGATTGTACACATCGCAACTCGCTCCGGCTCGAACGCCTGGCACGGAGAAGGTTTTGAATTTCTTCGCAACGAAGATTTGGACGCACGCAACTTTTTCAACCGCAGCGGTACGCCGCAATCCACTTTCAAGCGCAATAATTATGGAGGAAATATTGGCGGGCCGATCTGGAAGAACCATACATTCTTCTTTTTCAGCTATGAAGGGCTGCGGCAGAGACAAGGGCTGACTTTAAGCACCAATGTGCCCTCGCTTACTGATCGGGCGGGC
>CAWBXL010000183.1:0-18183 GCA_963792305.1 uncultured Acidobacteriaceae bacterium
GCAGAACACTGCGGCGATCCGCACCAGGCAATCGGACGGTGCAAAACTGACCGGTTTGACGCTCTCCTAGTGGACTGCGAAAACGAAGCTGTGGCCAAGGAATTGGTCGTTGCAGCAAAGTCCTCCGCAATAAATAAAAACAGCCTGATTATTGCCGTCGCAGATACGACCAACAACGTTCGCGAAATTTTTGCCGAAGGCGTCAGTTTTGTCCTTTATAAGCCGCTGTCTGCTGATCGTGTAAGCAACAGCCTCCGCGCCGCACGCGCGCTGCTCCCGAACGAACGCCGCCGCAAGCCCCGTGTTCCTGTGTATGGGCCGGTTTCCATTGCTTATGGCACATCGGAAAATGTTCCTGCAAACCTCGTGGATCTCAGTGAAGAGGGGGTCGCGATTCGTGCGGAGAGAGCGCTGGCGCCCAGCGCCAAAGTTTATTTCGAATTCAAATTGCCCGACCATACTTCTACGGTCCGTCTCGCGGGAGATGTGGTTTGGACAGACTTCACCGGCCGGGTAGGACTCAACTTTGCGCGTGTGCCTCAGGCGTCACGGCAGTTGCTGGATGGATGGTTAAGAGAGAATCTGTTTCGCCAGCTTGAAGCCGGCGCAGTGCCGCTGGAGCCGGGTGCGGAAGCTCAAGGGCCGACGTTCTCCCTCGTAGGCGCAGGGCTGGATACCGCAGGGAACCGTCGAGTGCAATCTCGTTTGTCGTGCCGCATGGGCGCTGAAGTTTATTCCCTGGGAAGCAAGGTCCCGCAGCATTGCAATCTGATTGATATCAGCCCGGGTGGGTGCTACGTAGAAATTATTTCACCTTTTCCTCCCGGTACGGCGATTGACATTATTGTTCGCACTGGGCACGTGAAAGTAAGGCTTAAAGGGAAAGTGCGCAGCGCACACATGGGTTACGGTATGGGTGTTGAGTTCATTCTGAATGGGCCTGACGAGAAAGCGCAGGTCAAAAAACTTCTGGAACTGCAAGCGACAGAGTCCCAGATTTCTGTAGAACCAGTCGAACAGGAATAGCGTTAAGCGCGGACTGCGCCGTCTTCCTTTTCCACTACCTTCCGGAAATAATCCAGAGAGAGTTGTAGTCCTGTCTCCAACCCGATTTTTGGTTCCCAGCTCAATAGCGTCTTTGCCTTGGTAATATCCGGCCTCCGCTGTTTGGGATCGTCCGGTGGGAGCGGTTCGTAGCGGACGCTGCTCTTTTGACTCGGTTACAGCGATTACCTGATTAGCGCACTCCAGGATCGTAAATTCATTGGGATTGCCAATATTCACCGGCAGATGTTCCGACGATTTTGACAAGCGGATAAAACCATCGATTTCATCGGTTACGTAGCAGAAGCTCCGTGTCTGGCCGCCCTCGCCATATACGGTCAGGTCTTCACCGCGCAGGGCCTGTTTCATAAAGTTTGGAATGACCCGGCCATCATTTAACTGCATGCGCGGACCATAGGTGTTGAAGATGCGCGCTATCCGTGTGTCTACCTTGTAGTAGCGGTGATAGGCCATGGTCGCGGCTTCAGTGAAGCGCTTGGCTTCGTCGTACACCGAACGTGGGCCAATGGGGTTCACATGTCCCCAATAAGTTTCTTTCTGCGGATGCTCCAGGGGATCGCCGTAACATTCTGAGGTGGAAGAAACAAGATATTTGGCGCCGTATTTTCGTGCGATATCGAGCGCATGGAATGTCCCTAAAGAACCGACCTTCAAAGTTTCCACGCCATGCACGCTGTAATCGATAGGGCTGGCTGGGCTAGCGAAGTGAAATACATAGTCAACTTTGCCGTAGTCGAAGGGTTCGCTGATATCGGCTTCCTCTAATTCGAAGCGGTTATCATTGCGCAAGTGATCGAGATTGGATCGACGGCCAGTGATGAAATTGTCCACCACGACTACCGAATAACCTTCACCTAATAGGGCGTCGCAAAGATGAGACCCTAAGAATCCAGCTCCGCCGGTGACTAATGCTCTAAGTTTGCTCATGAATGATCTGGCAGCTCAAACCCTACACTTGCGTATGGCACAAACCAGCATTTTAACCTGCCGTGATGCAATGGGAAATATCTAAAGATGAAACCCAGGTTACTTAAAAGGTGAAACTATGAGCGATGTGCGTTTATGAACTGAAATGATGTGACACCGCTCGCATCTTCTCTATGCTGGGTCTATCCTGGGGAAAAATCTCTGCCCTTGTGCTCCCGGCCCAGCGCCAGCAATCGTAGCCAAAATAATAATGTTGGCAGTTTCAAATGCAGCCAAAGCCCAACTGTACCCAAGCCGGTCCCGTAGCGTGAATTCGATCCAATTGGTGGGTGCGGCAAATAAGATCCCAAGTTGATAGGCAAAACCAGGCATGAGACCGCGAACCGCGGTGGGTGACAGTTCGCTAAGATGGGCGGGAATAATGCCCCAAGCCCCTTGCACTCCCACCTGCATGAGAAATGCGCCTACAACCAGCATTAATGGAGAGATACCGAAAGCCCAGGCTGGAATCATCAACAAGGAAAGAGCGAGCGCGCTGATCATGGCACGGCGGCGTCCCAGGTGCTCCGAGAAATATCCAAACAAGACCGATCCCAGTACAGCGCCGATGTTGTAGATAATAGCGGTGTAGGAAACTCCGGCCGGAGTGAACCCGTGGGATGACTTCAGGAAGTCGGGATACAAATCTTGCGTCCCATGAGACAGAAACATCATGCAGGTCATCATCAGGACCAGATAGCAGAATATTTTCCAGTGCTCTCCGGCAGTACGCACGATGGCGACAAAACTAGGAGCCTTATGCTGTTCCCAGGCTTCCGATTCCTTGACCCGTAAACGAATATAAAACGCGAGTAAGGCTGGAATGCCACCCACCCAGAACATGGCCCGCCATCCCCAGGCAGGCAACACGAAACGCGCCGCGACTGCGGCCAAAAGATAACCAATGGAATATCCGCTTTGTACCACGCCCGAGAAAACGCCCCGCCATTTTTTGGGGACACTTTCCATGGCCAGGGAAGCGCCTACTCCCCATTCTCCGCCCATGCCAATCCCATAAATGGCCCGCAAAAAGAAAAATGCTGTGTAATTTGGCGCAAAACCGCATAGCAACTCGACCAGAGAAAAGAAAACTACGTTGGCCATCAGTGGCCGGCGCCGGCCATAACGATCAGCCAAAAGACCAAACAACAAGGCACCTACCGGACGTAACGCAAGCGTAGCTACGGTAGTGGCAACGATTGCTTTTTTGGTGACGTTAAAATGCGCCGCGAGATTGTCCAACATGAATACGAGGACAAAAAAGTCGAAGGCGTCGAGGGTCCACCCCAGAAAGCTGGCGGTTACAGCGTGCCACCGGTCACTCGATGACAGCTGGGAAGAGGGGTGAGTTGTCTCCAGAAATTTGTCCTCAGAATGATTTTTTTCGCTCGTATGCAGGTTGCAATCATAATCGAAGTTTGCGACGTAGGCGCGTGGAGTTCCGAAATGGTACAGGTCATCAGCCCTTACCATGGCCTTGCGTGCGAGATTTCATGTTGACAACACAATGCTTTCGGGCGAAACTCCGCTCAAGGCGGTTGAATTACCAGCCAGCGATTCATATCAAGTATTCGCGCATGGCCCATTTGCCCACGTTGCCAGATCCATCCCCGCGGCAAAGCCCGCATGGGCAAACGAGGTCCTCAAGTTCCAACGATTCCCAATTTTCCTTTACAGAACTCACTCGCCTTCTAGGCCAGCATGGCGCCGGTTCTGGTTCTGAAGACCTGGCACTGGATATTCTTCTGCATGAAGTGGCTTCGCAGGCATGTTCCGAAACCAATGCTGCCGGGGCCGCGATCGCTCTTTTACGGAGCGGCGAGTTTGTTTGCCGCGCAACCGCCGGAAAACATACTCCTGATCTTGGATGTCATTTGTCCGATGATTCCGGGTTGTCCGGTGCGTGCATACAGTCGCGCGAAGTTCAGCGCTGTAATGATAGCGAGACCGACACTCGGGTGGATGCTGCCGCTTGCCGGCGTCTCGGTGTGCGGTCTGTAGTCGTAGTCCCCTTGCTTCTGGAACGTGAAGTTATCGGAGTGCTGGAGGCATTTTCTCCCCACCCCAACATATTCACCGATGCCGATATCCGGACTTTGCTTACTCTTTCGCGGCGCATCATGGACACAATGATTGTCCCGTCTGAAAAAGAAGAGTCTGATTCCCCGAGTATGTTGTTGGCTGGTGACGAGGCCACACCACCCCCTAACAGGGATCCCTGGATAACCGTGCTGGGCGTTTTAATCCTGATTGTTGCTCTTTTGCTGGGATGGGTGTTGGGACACAGAGGCATAAGTAGAACTGTCGAGGGAGATAAGGCTCAGTCGAAAGCTTCTGTCCCTACGAAGTCTGATGTGCCTGCAAACGAAACTTCCTCATCAGTAACATCCACTCAATCAGTAGCACGCGATGTACCCGCGGTCGCTACGACAATCCAAAAGGCTCCAGCAACGAATCCTGGCGGACTTGTGGTTTATGAAAATGGGAAACTGGTTTTTCAAGTCAAACCAACGCCGGGCGACCAACATCCTATAGCGGTTCAAGTTCCACCTAGTGCCGTGAATTCGTTTTTAGTCGATCGAGTCGAGCCGCAATATCCCGAACTTGCGCGACAGGCACATATTCAAGGTGCGGTAGTTTTGCAAGTTGAGGTCAATGAAAAGGGAACTGTGCAGGAACTTCGCGCCTTGAGCGGAGATACCCAGTTGGTTATGGCAGCTGCTGAGGCTGTCCGGCAATGGCGCTTCAAACCGTATGCACCCAGAGGTGAGGCCTTGGATTTTCAGACGCAGGTCACAGTGGACTTCAAACTTCCTTAGCCGTTGGCCAGCTCTTTCGCTCTCTGGGTGGCCTTGACCACAGCTTTAATCAACGTCACGCGAAGTTTTCCCTCTTCCAGCTCAAGGATGCCATCAATCGTGCATCCGGCAGGAGTGGTCACTGCGTCTTTCAATAACGCAGGGTGATCACCGGTTTCTAGAACAACCGTTGATGCACCGAGGGTGGTTTGCGCTGCGAGCAGTGTGGCGACATCGCGGGGTAACCCTACTTTCACTCCCGCCTCTGCCAGCGACTCGAGGATGATGTAGATGTAAGCCGGACCGCTTGCGGAGAGCGCTGTGACCGCGTCCATGTGTTTCTCGTCCACGGCAACGGTCCTTCCCACAGCGCCAAAAAGAGCGGCGGCCATCTCCATGTGTTTAGCAGTGGCGAATGCGCCTTTGCAGAGCGCCGTCATCCCTACACCTTGTGAACAGGGCGTATTGGGCATAGCGCGTATCACTGGTACATCGGACCCAAATGCCTTCTCAATTTCTCCGGTGCGGACGGACGCGGCCACCGAAATAACCAATTGCTTTTTGGAAATATTGGGACGAATCTGCTGGATCACATCATCTACGACCTGGGGTTTTACACAGAGAAAAATCAGGTCCGCTCCGCGCACCGCAGATTTGTTGTCGGTGCTGACGGGAATGTGCCATTGCTTGCTCAGGACCTTGGCCCGTTCTTCATGCTGAACAGTGGCGACCGTAGATTTAGTAGAAAGCAATCGCTTTTCGAGCATTGCCTTCAGCAGAATGCCGCCCATCTTGCCTGCGCCTAGAATGGCCGCTCGTTTGCCGGAAAAATCAAACCCCATAGCGTATTGTCTCCTCTTGCTGGGAAATAGGGATTATCACACAGGCGGGGTCGAAGCGGCGGATACCGAGCCATACTGAGAATCGAAGTTCCGCCTTAAGGCTTTACTGAACAGTCAGCTGAATCGTGATGTCATGAGTCACAGATCCAGCCACCGCAGTTACGGTAATGATGTATGTGCCGGGAGTAGTTCCAGGCTGACTGTTGCCTCCTCCATTCCCGTTGCCATTGCCCTGGAGACCGCCTCCGCCGCAGCCAATGTGCGGGAGGGCCGCAACCAGGACAACAGCGAGCACCAGCATTCGCCCGCTTTGCCGTCTCATTTTTGTGCTCAGGAATGAAAGTGCCAAAGGCAGCCATAGGGCGTACAAGAATCCCGTGTGCGAACGCAGAGCTGCGGTCGTAGCCGTGGTGGCAATATTGAGTTGTATCGGGGACTCGCCGACGCCGGCAATCACTTGTGATGGACTGAAGGAGCAATTGGTTTTCGCAGGCAGATTCGCGCAGGAAAAAGTTACAGCCGTCACAAATCTTCCGCCGTCTGGGATCAGATCCAATGCATAGCTGGCGCCCTGGCCAGCCGTTACTTTCTGTGAATCTGGAGTTGCAGTGAAGGAAAAATCAAAAATAGATTGAAAATTCACAGGAGCAGCGTGCGCAATTGCCAGAACATCACTTCCCTGGGTCATGACATTAAAGGAATAACTTTGCGGGATGTTGGTGTTCACAGTGACGGTAAATGCAGTTCCGCTGGCGGTGGGTGTAACGGATGTGGGCGAAACCGTGCAGGCGGGTGGCGCTCCTGTTCCGCAACTTAGTGTAACCGGACTGCTGTATCCGTTAGAGGTGCTGAGTGAACCGTTAAAGACGGATGGTGTGTTGATGACACCGGTAAGCGCTGGGTTGGAGATGGTCAATGCATAATCGCGTTTGCCCACAACCAGCGTGAGATTTTGAGTTTTATCCGGAGAGCCGGTTGTCGAACCGTTAATTGATAGGGGAAAAGTGCCGGCCAGGGTATTGTTCGTGGTGCTTATAGTGAGCGTGATCGGAACCGGAGTTCCTGCAACTGGCGCGGCGATATTTGAGGGCGAAAAATTGCAGGTTGCACCCGCCGGCAAACCGCTGCATGAAAGACTCACGTTGCTTTGGAATCCTCCTTGCGCGGTGACTTGGAATCCCACTGGCTGCGAAGTATTTGCGGGATCAACACCAATGCCGGTTGGAGTTGGCGGGGTCAGATTGAAATCAATGATGTGCAACGTAACCGGCGCATCGTGAATGATGCTGTTCGGCGGCGTTCCGACAGCATGCAGGTTGAAAGAGTAATCCCCGGGCGCTCCGTTGGCTGTGATCGTGAAAGTCCCGCTCGGGGTTATGGGGGAAGGGGAAACCGTACAAGTTGGCGGAGCAGATGTTGCGCCGGTGGTGCAGCTCAAGCTGACATTGCTGTTGTAACCATTGACGGCTGTAAGGGCTGCGCCGAAGCTGGCGGTTTGCGAGGAAAATATGGTCTGGATGGGATCGGGAATTGCCACTTGAAAATCTCCGGCTGTGGTCAAGGCAAACTGCCACAGACCGCGGCCATAGGTAGAAGCGCGCAGCAATTTCGTGGCTCCCGCATGGAAAATTTTTAGTGCTGTTACAGGTACATTGGGCAGAAATCCGCTCTGGCCTGGTAATGGTCCAACCTCAATCCAATTTGGACTGGCCGTGCTGCTGGCAAATACTCCGACATCGGTGCCCACGTAAACTGTTCCGCTCAAAGGATCAGGGCCGGGATCCACGACGACCGCATTGATCGGTGTGTCGGGCAGATTTCCGGTGAAGTTGAACCACGAGACGCCGGCGCTGGACGTCATCCATAAGTGAGGTACATGAAATCCCATGACGGCGGCGTAGGCGGTGGTTCCATTGGCGTCGCTGGTATCTAGTGCGATGCTTGAGATGGGGAAGTGTTGGGGATTGATTGAGCCGGTGCGGTCGGCCCACGTGGATGGCCCACCATCCGTATTTTTGCTCACCCAAACGCGTCCAGGGATGGGCATGGTCGTAACCAGTGGCCCGAATCCGTCCGTACCGGCGTATATCACCTGAGAGAGTCCACCAGAATTTTTAGGGCCGCCGGCTGCGATGGTGCGTATTAGGTTCGATTCGTTGCCGCTACACATCGTGGCGCTACCAGTGTCGAGATTATTGCTCAGTGCGGTAAAGCTGCTGCCATCACTTGTGCCGCGCCAAAGACGGCATGTGCCAACAATCATTTCGCTTGGATTCTGCGGGTCGAGAATGAATGGGGTATAGAACGGGCCAGCATCCCCATCCAATGTCGCAGACGAAACCACTGGCGCGGCGGCAAAATCTTGTGTATGGCACTCGATACCGAACGAGCATCGCTGGATATTTACGTGCGGATTCGAAGTAAACCACTCAGCCGGATTTGCAGGATTGATCTCGCTATAACCGCCGTCGCCTGCGTTGACATTTCGCCATCCGGAGTTGACCAAAGCTTTCGCGGTCGCGGGTGATCCGTTGCCTTGTGCGCCGCCCAGCAGGGTGTTGGCATCGGCTGGATGTTGGGAGAAGGAGACAAACTGGGTCATGGCGCCCAAAGTTTGATTGAGACTGTCGAATTGATTATTGGAACTACAGTCTCCGCTGGTGAGGCCAGTGTATCCATCGAGCGCGCGGTAGGCGCCTCCGTCATTTGCGAAATACAGCACGGATTTTCCGTTGACCACCAGAGAATCAATCGCGTGCTGCGCGGGATGAACATGCGCGGATGCGCCGAAGTTGGGGCTGCATCCGAATGCATGAGTTAGATTTAAAAAAGTATTGGGCCCGTTACATGCTTGTGATTGGCTATTGAGGCTGCACTTGTAAAGATTGACCGCTCCGGCATACAAGTCGGTTGCCGTTGCGCCATTGGCAACCGCGCTGAGCGCCAGGTTATAAGCGCCATTTTCGGTTCCACAACCGTCGAGAGCGTCTCCGCAGGCGTCAATGTTGGTGGTTGAGATTTGTGCCCAGGTATTGCCTCCATCTATTGTTTTCCAGATGCCCTCGTCGGTATCGTTTGCATCCACATACCATGCATACATTTCATTACGCCCGGAAACGGAACTCAGTTCTCCACGATAAACCGGGCAGTTCTGAGAAGTGGTTGGCGGGCACAGCGCCGCACTTAAACCAGGGCCCGGCTGATTGGGAAGACGGGCCCAGTGACTACCATCGCTGGAGGAATAAAAACCGTGGAAACGAACTGCGGCAATAAATAATCCGGCGGCATCGTTGTACGCCACGCTGGTTACTGAACTGGATGGGATGGCAGTGCTTCCATCGGTAATGGCGGCAAAATTCCAGGAAACCCCGCCGTTGCTTGAATAGTAGATGCCGAGGTTTGCGGAAGGTGGGTTGGCCAGTCCATTGATCAGCCCCTGAGAAGCGCCAGCGGTCGCTGCGACCGCAAGGCTCGTATTGGCTGTACTAAAAACAATCTTGCTGAAAGCAATTCCCGCAAAAGAGTGCGTGCCGCTAGCATCCTGAGAAATCAAGTTCCAGGTTGTGCCGCCATTGGTTGAGCGCAAGATCCCGAGTCCATAGTATGAATCGGTGGAGCTGTTGGCTTCCCCCGTTCCCACCAGCACAACGCTGCGCGAGGGATCAGGGCTGTTGGTTTGTTGCTGGATCGCAATTGTGCCTACTGCGAGTGTGGCCTGGTCATCAATTAGGGGCGTCCAAACCACATTGGCTGGATCAAGATCGGCGGCATTGCGTGATTTCCAAACCCCGCCAAATGCTCCTCCAACGTAAACCGTGTTGCCGCTGGGATCAGCATGGTCAATCACAATTGATGTGGCGCGGCCGGAGACCCAGCCATAATCCTGTTGTCCGAATCCGCTTGCGTCAGATGCCAGCGGGGAAGGGCCCAGAGGTTGCCATACTTGTGAAACCACATCCGCAGATGTTGAGGTTATTTGCGTTGAGAAACCGAGCCGGGCTTTTCTCATCTGGAGTTTCTGCTGATAGGCATGAAATCGTAACGCCGCGGCCGATTGGCCTGGCAGGTTTCTTCCTCGCTGGAACCACTGTTCCCGTGCCTTGGTTTTCTCCCGTTCGGGTTTAAGGGTTGATTGCTGCTGTGATGGAATTGTGGGTTCTTGTCCAAGCGCAAAAAAAGGTATGAACAGCAATACAAAAATCAGAGAAAGTCTCAATAAAAGCATGCGGTGAACCAGGAGGATGCTTGCCGTAATGAACTTATGAAGGCAAATAACAGCTCACGGCACGCAGCCTGTTAGGAAGCAATATCACGCACGGTTCACACAAAAAATATTAGGATTGCCCGCCGTTAAGATTTCAGTTCCTAAGTGGGAATTATGAAGTTGCAGGATGGAGTTAGAGGTACACTCCACCAAAGTAGACAGGGATTGAGACTCTGCAAGCTATTCGTATCGGAGTGCTTCGATAGGGTCGAGTTGTGCCGCTTTTTGTGCGGGGTAGAAGCCAAAGAATATCCCCACCCCCATGGAGAAAATCACCGCGGCCACAATGGCGAGTGGCGAGACTAATACCGACCAGCCTAAGGTATGGGTGATCAGGAAAGACGAACCGATTCCGACAATGATTCCGATTCCACCACCCAGCAGGCTGAGCACAACCGCTTCAATCAGGAATTGCTGCTGCACATCGGATTCAGTCGCTCCAATCGCCATGCGGATCCCGATTTCGCGGGTGCGCTCGGTGACCGAAACCAACATGATGTTCATGACCCCGATTCCGCCTACGAGCAGCGAAATGCTGGCGATGGATGCAACCAGGATGGTGAACAAGCGGGCATTCTGGTCCGCCAGGTCGGCGACGTCAGCCAGGTTGCGCACAAAAAAATCATCGTCTTGTCCACGGCGGATGCGGTGCCTATCGCGTAGCAGCGAAGTGATCTGTTGCTCAGCTGTATAACTTGCCGCTTGCGAAGTCGCCGAAACAACAATCCAGCGCAGCCAGGGCTGGCCGGTGATTTTCTTTTGCAATGTGGTGATGGGAACGAAAATAATGTCATCCTGATCTTGTCCCATCGCAGCAGAAGTCCCTTTGCTTTGCAGCAAACCCACAACTTTGAATGGCAGATTGTTAATACGGACCGTCTCACCAATTGGATCTACTGGCCCAAATAAATTTTTGCGCACAGTTTCACCAATTACCGCCACATTTGCCGCCGTAGTTACATCGTCTTGCGTGAATGAACTACCTTCAGCAATAGGCCAAGTCCGTATATCAAAATATTGCGGCTCGGTGCCATTCATGTTGGTGGCCCAGTTATCATTTCCGAATACCACCTGTGCCGATGCCTGTGCGCCAGGAGCGGCGTCTTTCACAGAAGGAGCTTCGCGTTTGATCGCGGTCACATCGTCATAGACCAGGGTTTTCGTTGCTCCCCAACCCATACGCATGCCGCCACGAGTGACAGTGCCTGACTGGACGAACAGCATATTCGATCCCATAGCGGCAATCTGCTGCTGCGCCTGTTCTTGTGCGCCCTGTCCAACGCTGACCATGGCGATGACTGCGCCAACTCCGATAATGATGCCGAGCATGGTGAGGCTGGAACGCATTTTGTTGCGCGCCAGCGCTCGCATGGCAATTCGGATGATGGCGAGTATATCCATAGTTCTCCTAAGCCGCCTTGGGCGGTACAGCCGTAATCTTTCCCAACTTCACAAGCCGGGCAACGATCGAAGGGAGCGTCCGGTTGTGGGCTCTCGCGATGTCGTGAAAATCCATTCCTTTGCGGACTTCTTCGCAAACCAGCGCATCTTCTGCACGCGTCCATGCGCGGAAAGCATTGGTCGGCTTACGCTGTTCCCGTTTTTCTTCCTGGACCAACGCACTAATTGCGCGATTTAGAGCCTTCACCACACGTGGCTTACGGCATGGCGAATTGTCATCGAGATTTTTGCCGGTTTCCGGATCAACCCCGTTGGCCAACGTGCGCATGATTTTTAGCGTTTCTGGAATGTCCATAAACACACCTCCACGGCTAGCTATCGTAGAGGGAACGTCTGGCCGGATTCTGTGACATATGAACATTGCAAACACTATCAATCCCAGATTGGGAAAACTGGTTCCCGTCTAATCTTCGGAAACCGGCATATTCTTCAGCACCTCCGCCGCCACGGGGCGATTGTGAATTGGTTCATCCTTGCGAATCTTTCCGTCACGAAAATGCAAGCTGCGTTTGGCAAACTCGGCAATGTCCGGCTCGTGCGTGACCAGCACGATGGTCAGACCTTCATTGTTTAACTTCTGGAAGATATCCAGGATCTCGACTGAGGTGCGGCTGTCAAGGTTTCCTGTCGGTTCATCGGCAAGCAGGATGGCAGGGCGATTCACCAGGCCGCGAGCGATGGCAACCCGCTGCTGTTGCCCGCCGGATAGCTGAGAAGGGAAGTGCAAAGTGCGTTCGCCCAAACCAACTAGTGTCAATGCATCCATAGCCCGCTTCGTGCCCTCTTCTTTACTGATCTGCGCGTAGAGGGTAGGAAGCTCGACGTTTTCCAGCGCCGTGGTGCGGGAGAGAAGATTGAACCCCTGAAAGACGAAGCCGATTTTCCGATTGCGGATTACAGCCAACTCTTTCTTGGTCAACTGCGAGACTTCGGTGCCCTCGAGCACGTAGCGGCCGGTAGTTGGTTTATCCAGGCAACCAAGAATGTTCATGAATGTGGACTTGCCGCCGCCGCTGGCTCCCATGACTGCAACAAACTCGCCGCGCTCGATGGTGACACTCACTCCACGCAGAGCATGCACGCGGGTTTCGCCGAGATCGTAATACTTGTGGATCTCCTCTACGCGAATGACCTCGTTGCCTTTTGCCGATGAAGGCTCGATCACGGTTTGGGAAAGTGTGGCCATATTAGCTCTAACGACGTCCCCCTCCGCCACCTAATCCGGGTGGACGCGATCCAGATGCTGAGGCCGTTGTCGCGCCGGTCACTAATTCATCGCCAGGGTTCAAGTTGCCTTTTAGTACTTGCGCAACTTCAGTTGTGGTGTGGTCCGTGATTCCGGTGCGTATGCGCACGGGTTCAAGAGTTTTATCCGGATGCAGCTTCCATACCACGGAAACATCCATACGCGGCGTTCTCTGCGGTGCTGCTTCGCCGGCTGCGGTAGTGCCATCTCCTGAACCGTTTTGTCCGCCATGACGTCGTTCGCCAGTTCCACCGGCCGCTGGTTGTTGTCCTTGCTGATCGCCGGAAGCCAGGCCATATTGCTTGTAGAGAGCGCGGACCTGGTCCGCGGTCATGTCAGGCTTGTAGCGCAAAGCTCCGTTCGCGACCCGTAATACGTTCTGTGCATTCGCTACCGGGATGCTGATGTAAGCGGTCATCCCCGGAAATAATTTCAAGTCGGGATTATCAAAATCAATGATGGTGTTATAAGTCACCACATTCTGCACTGTGGTCGCGTTCATACGGACCTGGGATACTTTGCCGCTGAAGGTATCTTTTGGAAACGCGTCTACTTTGAAACTGACAACCTGGCCGGTCTTGATCATGCCCACATCGGATTCGTCCGTCGCGGCATAGACCTGCATTTTGGTCAGGTCCTGCGCGATCGTGAATAGCGTTGGAGCTTGCAACGATGCAGCCACGGTTTGACCTACGTCCACACTACGGGCGATGACCGTGCCGTCAATGGGTGCGTGAATTGTGGTGTAATCCAGATTTGTTTGGGCCACTTTGACCGCAGCATCTTTCTGCTGAGCTTGTGCGGCTGCTTGCGTTACCCCGGCCTGCGCTGCTGAAACCGCGGCTTCGTTGGTATCTGAGGTGGCCTTCGCTAAATCCAGTTGCTGCTGGCTTAAAACTCCTTCTTTGGCCAGTGTGACTGTGCGGTCATAGTCAGTATGAGATTGCAGAGCAGTGGCTTTGGCCTTTTCCAAATTTGCCTGAGCGGCGATTAAGTTCGCTTTGGCATTGGCAGCATCAGCTTGTGCTTGCAATAAATTCGCCTGAAACAATGCGGGATCAATTTGCGCGACGACTTGTCCTTTTTTTACGCGCGAGTTGAAGTCCGCAAACAGCTGGGCGATGGTCCCTGAAACCTGCGAACCCACCTGGACCGTGGTCACTGCATTGATGGTGCCAGTAGCCTCTACTAATTCGTGAATATCACCGTGATCAGCGGGGGTTGTGTAATACGCCGTTTTCTCCCCGCCTTTGAGCTTGAAGGCTGCAAGGATTCCGATCGCCACCACGACCAGCCCGACGATTAACCAATGCCGCTTTATTACTTTCACAAGAGCCTCGATTTCTGCACTTTGAATTCACCTACAAATCCATTTTGTCTACTAGTAAAAACCCGCACTGAGGAGAAAAGCTGCGCTCGGGTTTCGCGGGGCGAAATTCCTCTTTTTGCAATACTGCCCTGCGTTCTATCTGCTTGTTTTCAATGGTACATTTTGAGGAACGGAATTTATCATGTTCGAGCACAGGTTTACAAAAATTTACCTTCCTGTCATTTCCCGAGGGAAACGCTAATGGATTGGCAGGCCTTCTGGCTGACCACTCGCCTGGCATTATTGGTTGCCGCGATACTGCTTGTGGTTGGCCTGCCAATCGCTTACTGGATTGCGTATTCGCGCTGGCGCTGGAAGTTCTTGATCGAGGCAATCGTTGCGCTGCCGATTGTGCTGCCTCCAACAGTGCTTGGTTTTTATGTTTTGGTGGCGATCGGGTCGCGCAGTCCATTGGGGCAATGGTGGCAATCACTTACCGGTCACACGCTGGCATTCACGTTTGCAGGGCTGGTGATTGGTTCGATCCTGTATAGCCTGCCATTTGCAGTGCAACCCTTCGGGGCTGCATTCGCTACCGTGGATCCACGGTTGATCGCCGCTTCCTCTACGTTGGGTGCTTCGAGACTCAAGACATTTTTCCGCGTAATACTGCCGTTGTCTGTTCCGGGATTGGTGACTGGAGTGGCGCTGAGTTTTGCTCATACGATGGGGGAGTTTGGAGTCGTGCTCATGGTGGGTGGGAATATTCCCGGGGTGACCCGTACAGTCTCCATTGCAATTTATGACCGTGTGCAGGCATTCGACTTTGCCTCTGCGAACCAAACCGCTGCGGCACTTCTGCTGTTGTCGTTCTTACTGCTTTCGCTGGTTTATGCCATAAATCGAAAAGTATGGGCGGCTTGGACATGGAAATAACGCAATCCAGAGCGGGTGTAAATCCGGACACATTTTCGGATGGAACGAAAAGCCTTGAGGTCCAGATGTCCAAACAACTTGCCTCAGAGGAACAATTATTCAAATTAGATGTAACTTTTACCGCTCAACCGGGGATTATGATTTTGTTCGGCGCCTCTGGCGCGGGAAAGACTACGCTATTGGATTGCATTGCTGGTCCTGACAACTCCGGATTCAGGGCGAATTGCAGCGGGTGATAAAACGCTTTTTGATTCGAATCTCCGCGTTAGTTTGCCCACGCAGCAACGCAAGGTTGGCTATGTGCTCCAGGACCTTGGCTATTTCCCCATTAACCGCGGAACAGAATATCTGTTATGGGCTTTCAAAATTGAAAGCCGCCGAACAGCAGCAACTATGCGCTGCGATTCTAGAATCCTTCCGTATTACACATCTGCGTAAGCGTAAGCCGCGTGAGATTTCCGGCGGCGAGCGGCAGCGAGTGGCGCTTGCGCGCACGTTAGTCACTGATCCCTGTGTGCTACTGCTGGATGAACCACTAGCCGCGCTGGATGCGCCAACCAAATCGAGGATCATCGAAGATTTGCGCGCCTGGAATGAGGCCCACCGAGTCCCTATTCTTTATGTGACCCACAGCCGTGATGAGGTGTTCGCACTGGGTGAACGCGTATTGATGTTGGAGAAAGGGCAAATTCTCGCTGATGGCGTTCCTCATGAGGTGATGACTGCTCCACGGCTGGAAACCGTTGCGAGTTTGGCGGGGTTTGAGAATATTTTTGATGCAGTGGTTAGCGCCGTTCATGAAGAGCGCGGAACCATGACGTGCGTGTTCACAGGAAGCAACCTCGAATTAGAAACACCGCTGGTAAAGGCTGGCGCCGGAACCGGTGTGCGAGTTGGGATTCAAGCCGGCGATGTCCTCTTGGCAACTTCGCGACCCGATGGCCTAAGCGCACGAAATATTGTGCCGGGGGAAATGATTTCTCTTACTCAGCGCGACGTGATTGTGGTTGCTAAGGTAAATTGCGGAGCAGAAATGGAAGTGCATCTTACGCTGGCCGCTCGGGATGCGCTTCACCTGCAACCGGGGAAGCCTGTCTGGCTCATAGTTAAAACACATTCCTGCCGCTTAATGCGCAGCTAGGGAGCAGCGCGCGCTTCCATGATCTGCCGCATTTCAATGACAAGCGATCCACTGTCCCTGGCGTAGTTCACTAAATACGACCTCACCACCCAGAATATGTGCTGCTACAGTAGGTGGCGCGTCGCGGTGATAGTCGAAGAAACGTGCCTTGACGCGGTCCCAGGCAGGCCAATGCAGCAACGGGTTCGGCGGCTCGTATTTAGTGGAAAATACCAGCGCAACATCGAAGCTGGGTCTGCGCGTCAGCTGCCGACATAAGTTGTTTCAAACGAAAATCTTCAATGCGGATGATCCGCGCAGGGTGTGAAACATAGCCTAGAAAAGGACGAGTTAACTCATCACTGGCCGGCCATGCTGTGAGCACGGTGCTCGCCGGGTAATGAGCTTCCAGAAAATGTTCCGCGTGCTGGTGCAGCTGGATGTAGTCGCGATAGGCGAGATTGTCCTCCAGTGAGAATGTATATGGCGGGTTGATAAAAAGTCCGCCTATAAATCCCAACACAACAAACGCAACCACCCAGTGCCACATTTCAACTCGGCGCCATAGCGTAGAAACAAAAACCACGATGACCAGCGGGACTACCGGGAGCATGTAACGTGCAAGTACTGCACCGCCGATCACAGCCATCGCGATCACGTAAGCGGTCACTACCGCCAAAAAGACAAATTGCACATCGAACGCGATTCTTGGACGTTCTTTCTCCTGATCACGCAGAGCGGGCCGCCACATCGCCAATATTCCGGCAGCAGTCAGCAGCAACAAATTCATATAGCCGAATGCTTGCCACAAGCGCATCAGAAACGCGAGCAATATGCGAAAGGGATGCATCGTCGCTTGCACGTTGTAGCGGAGAAATTCAGGGTTCCCAAATGTGAACCCGGTGCGGAGGTAGTGATAGCTATACCAAAGTGCTAAGGGAAGATCGGAAAAAATTAAAGCTGAAAAATAGTTTTGGACGAAGTGCTGGGAGCATCATCTCCATTAGATTTTCGATTGCGAAGGGCCTTCAGAATTCCCCACACTGCTAATGCGATCGGGGCCAGTATGGCTGTTTCTTTGGTGAGTACTGCCAGCGAGAACCATGCCATCGTGGCAAAATGGCGTTTTTCGACATAAGCCTTCAAACCCCAGAACGTGAAACCCGCGGCAGCCAGATCCAAATGTGCAAGCGAGCTTTGCGAAAAAAATACCGGGTAGAGCACCGTGCAAATAATCGAGCCAAACGCTACTTCAATATTGGCAACGCGCTGCGCCAATTGAAACAGACCCAGCAGCGCAAACGATGACATCAGCAACATCGCCGTACGCGTGACAATCGGTGCTAAATCCAAAAATTTTCCACCACAACGCCAGATAAGCCATGACCAGCGGCGGGTGTGCGTTGGAAATTGTGGTACGTGGAATGAGTGAGCCGGTAAGCAGTAGATCGTGGCTTGCCGGGACGTAATATCCGGCTTCATCCCAAAAATAAGGAAGCTTTCAGCAGCGGAAAATGAAGTATTAGCTGGACTAAAAAGATCAGGGCCAGAAGAGCCGCTGAATAAATAAAAGTTCGCCTGTTTTCTTCGGCCAGCACGGCGGTCAGTTGATCTGTCCGGGAGTTGCCATTCGCGGATCCAGTTTGATCTCGCCAAATGCATTCTCATAGCTGGTCACATTTTGTTGCAGGATGGCGACCAGCGCCTTAGCTTGCTGCGGGCTGAGATAAACACCCTGAAAGTTCCGCATCTCCACTTGATTTTCGCTTTGCTGTTCAATAGTGCCGAACACCAGGAAGAAATCCCACACGCTGACACGCACTTGCACGCTGTTGGAGTAGTTTTCCCGGTAAGCGTCGGTTTGAACCAGTTTGATATTAGGCTGAGTTGGGTTGTTCATGGCGTATGTAGTTTAGCGGCATTGGAAGAAATAAGGAAAGTCTGTCATACGGATTTGAGTTGGCTGCCGATTGTGTCGTGAGCAAGGCGGGACATGATTACAACTATGGCTGTCATCAGATCACTGAAAATTGACATGAATCAGACGAACTATAGGGCCAAGCAAGAACAAAACAAAACAGGAATAAATGAGTATTGGCAACTGAGCACTTGGCGTTTCTGCTGAGTGGACCAATGTCGAGTCAGCAATACGATGAGTCAAGGCTTACATAAACAT
>CAWBXL010000184.1:0-32651 GCA_963792305.1 uncultured Acidobacteriaceae bacterium
GTTATGTTCTGGACACAACTCATGCGTCTTGCTAAAAGCTGGCTGGCCCAGCGCCATGGATCCTGGGAAAATTCCGCACGGCAGTTTGGCCTGGAGCCTCCCAAAGGAGTCATCATCCTTGGTGTTCAAGGCTGCGGCAAATCATTGTGTGCACGGGCCATCGCCGGCGATTGGAAAATTCCCCTGGTAAAATTCGATACCGCCGCGATCTTCGACAAATATATCGGCGAAACAGAAAAGCGGATTCAAAAAGTATTTCGCGTAGCGGAAGGATTGTCGCCATGCGTCCTGTGGATTGACGAACTGGAAAAAGTATTTGCGGGTAGCGGCCCAGACTCAGCTTCGGCCGATGCGGGAGTTTCTTCGCGCATTCTTGCGGCGTTTCTTTCCTGGATGCAGGACCGCAAAGCGCCCGGTATTGGTAGCGGCAACGTGCAACAACGTAACTGTCCTGCCTCCTGAATTAATCCGTAAAGGCCGTTTCGATGACTATTTTTTGTCGATCTGCCCAATCAAGCCGAGCGGAAACAAATCTTATCCATCCAACTGCGCGCCGTAAACGGAACCCGGCAGATTTCGATCTCGACCGATCGCCCTGGCCGCCAAAGGATTCTCCGGAGCTGAAATTGACGCAGCGGTCCAAACCGCCCTGTATGCGGCTTTTCCAATAAGCAAGAGATAAATACCGACCATCTCTTGCAAGCCCTAAAGACAACGGTGCCGCTTTCCACTACCGGGCCGAAGAGATCCAGCAGCTAGCGTGCTGGGCCCGCGAACGTGCTGTTCCCGGACTCCGGATGCACGGGCGAAACAGCCTAGATTGTAAATGAGATAAGCATATTTTTACAGTCACTAAGGGCACGAAGGAATCACACAATTATGAATGCTTCGTGTAACTTCGTGTCCTTTGTGGTTATTCGTTTTTGCACTTTCCGCGGAAGGCCAACCCAAAATCCTGATTTTCCCGCCATTGACTAGATTCTGGCGGCCGGGGTACCCTAAGCCCAATGGTAGTTGCCTTTGCCCAAGGGCCAGCATCCCGTCTGATCCACCTCAAACAGAGAAGACTGCTTGCGCCGAAAAAGGAAGGTAATTGCGCGCGTATTGCGGACAGCGGGGGAGGCGTGTCCACTTTCTAAATGAAGAAAAGTATTGAGATCAGCCCCAACATCGAGACTCTGTTCGGCACACGGGATGAAAATCTGCACGCATTGGAAGATGGATTAAACATCTCTATTGACCTCCGTTCCAATTCAATTGACTTGGAAGGAGAGGCGCGAGATGTGGCCCGAGCTGAACAGGTTTTTGCCGACTATCAATATCTACAGCGTTCCGGTTTCACTTTTAACAACGGCGATCTGAATAGCATGTTGCGGGTGCTGGTAGAGGACCCCAAAGCCACCTTGCGTGGCCTGGCTGAAGCGGGCCGGCAACGTTCGCTGGGAAGGCGCGTCGTCCAGCCCAAGACCGCGAACCAGCGCCGTTATCTTGAGGCCATTGAAAACCACGACATGGTGTTCGGCATCGGCCCGGCAGGCACAGGTAAAACTTATTTGGCTGTTGCCATGGCGATCTCCGCGCTGGTTTCAAAGCGTGTGAACCGCATCATCCTGGCGCGGCCCGCGGTCGAGGCCGGCGAACGGCTGGGTTCTTGCCGGGGACCTTGCAGGAGAAAATTGATCCTTATCTGCGTCCTCTCTACGATGCGCTTTACGATATGCTTGATCCGGAAAGAGTGGACCGCTATCTCGAAAAGAATGTCATTGAAATCGCACCTATCGCATTCATGCGCGGGCGGACCCTCAACGATTCTTTCGTGATTTTGGACGAGGCGCAAAACACCACGTCAGAGCAAATGAAGATGTTTGTCACCCGCCTAGGATTCAACTCCAAGGCGGTCATTACCGGCGACGTCACGCAGATTGACCTGCCGAACGCGCGCCGCAGTGGCCTGCTCGAAGCCGCGGATGTGCTCAAGAAAGTCGAAGGGTTGACCTTCGCTTATTTCGATGAGAGCGATGTAGTCCGCCATCAACTCGTGCAGCGTATTATCAGGGCCTACGATGAACATAAAAATCGGGTCGCTGAAGAGCAATTGTCGTTGTTGGATACGAAAAATGGTAAAAGCGATGTGGTGGAAACAGGGGCTCATCCCGAAGCAGACGTTTCAACCGACGAAGCAGCAATCCGGTAATAAAGCGGTAAAATAATGGGGGAGGGCGTATTGGAGCCCTCCTATCTTTGTTTTGGCATCAATACTGTGTGGAAAATTTGGTTATCCTCCGCAAACCGGTAGCGCAGTTGAAGGAAACCACACTTGCGCGCTTTGTAACCAGGGCTTGCAAAGCTGCCAAACTGCGCGGCAGTGTGAATGTCATGGTGACCAGCAGCCGGGAGATGCGATCCCTGAATCGGCGATTCAGAGGCAAGGACAAAGCGACGGATGTATTGTCGTTTCCGCCCATGACCGGTTTTGCTGATGGTTTGGCAGGGGATGTGGCCATTTCCGCGGATATCGCCAGCAATAATGCTCGTGTGCTTGGTCACGCTCCGGCGGAAGAAATAAAGATACTGGCCTTACACGGAGTGCTTCACCTGGCGGGATACGATCACGAAAATGATGATGGTGAAATGGTCCGCGAGGAAAACAGATTGAGGCGCTTGCTGGGGCTGTCAACAGGTTTGATCGAAAGAAGCGGCAAGATGTCCGCCAGACGACGATGAATTACGCCATCGCAGTCGCACTATTACTGCTGTTGGGCCTGTTCACACTGGTCTCGTACGTGGACCGCGTTTACGATGAGATCGGTAAATTTCTCTCGCGCGAATTCCAAAATAATATCGAAGCATTTGAGCAGATCGTCGAGCCAAAACTCGGTGTTGGACGTGCCCGGGCTGCATTGTCCATGGCAGTTTTGACGCAACTGATAATGGCCGCGATCGCCATGGTAGTTGCGTTTGCTGTGTTCCGCGATCAGGGTTGGCATGTGTATGAGGTTTTACAGGCAACATTAAGCCTGATCCTGATCGTGATTGTGTTCCATCGCTTCTTACCTTTTCTTTTCTTCTCGCGAACACAGGGGCGATGGCTAACCCGCTGGGTGTTACTGCTGCGGGTGCTCATCTATCTGGTTCTTCCTGTGACGCTGGTCTTGGGTTTTCTCCAGTCGGTCACAGCCCTTACCCGTGAGCACATCGATGAAACTCCGGAGAGTACAGCGGAAGGCGTGGACGCTTTGATTGAAGCCGGCGAAGAGGAAGGAATTCTGGATGAGAGCAATCGCGACCTAATTCACTCGGTAGTACAATTCGGCGAAAAGACCGTGCGCGAAGCCATGAAGCCGCGCCCGGAGATTGTTGCCGTTCCAACCAACACGACCATTGAGCAATTTGTCGAGTTGCAACGTGAACGCCCATATTCGCGGGTGCCGGTATTCGAGGGGACAATCCACAACATTGTTGGCATAGTGCATACCCAGGATGTACTCCAGGTGCGGGATTCGGAAGCTAATACGCGCACTGTGGATACAGTCATGCGAACAGATGTGTATTTTGTTCCGGAAAGTAAGCTCGGCAGCGATCTGCTGCGTGAGATGAGAAAAAACAACATTCGCATGGCGGTTGTAGTGGATGAATACGGCGGCGTGGCTGGACTTGTGACCATCGAAGATTTAATCGAAGAAATTGTCGGCGAAATTCGCGATGAACACGAGAAGGCCGAAGTGGTCCGCGAGAGTGATCGCTCCTATATCTTTGCCGGTAATGTAGATGTAGACCGTCTGGGGGAACTATTCGGAGTGCGGCCCGAAGGAAAAGAATCCGCGACTGTAGCGGGATTGGTCACTGAACTCGCCGGACGCATTCCGCAAAAAGGCGAAGTATTGGAAGAGGATGGATTGCGCTTTGAAGTATTGAACTCCACCGAGCGCCGCGTCGAACGCGTGCGTATTTCCACTACCGAAGCAAAGCAAGTAAGCTGTACCTCTATGCCTTTTCGCTCCGGTTTCGTCTGCATACTCGGCCGTCCTAATGCTGGCAAGTCAACGCTGCTGAATGCGCTGGTGGGCGAGAAGCTCGCCATAATCAGCCCCAAGCCGCAGACCACGCGCAATCGTATTCTCGGAATTCTCCATATCCCTAAACAGAAGGGCAAACCTGCGGGACAAGTTGTTTTGATTGACACTCCCGGGGTCCATCGTCCTGACAGTTCTTTGGGCCGCAAAATGATGAGTGAAGTGCGGGAAGGGCTGGAAGGTTGCAACTTCATATTGCTATTGGTAGACGCAGCGCATCGGCGGGACGCACACGACGAATTTGTCCTGGATTTGGCGAAAAAATCCGGCACACCTGTTTTCCTGATCTTGAACAAAATTGATCTCTTGCGTGGTAAGAAGCAGGAGTTACTGCCGCTGATTGAGCAATTTTCCAAGTTGCACAAATTTCAAGACATCATTCCGATTTCCGCCAGAAAACGCGACGGGCTCGATCTGCTGTTGGAGAAACTGGTGGCCGCATTGCCTGATGGGCCACGTTATTTCTCGGATGACCAGGTGACAGACCAACCCATCCGTTTCATGGTGGGAGAGACTATCCGTGAACAAGTTCTGCTCGAGACCAGTGAAGAGGTCCCGTACTCAGTCACAGTCTTGATCGAAGGGTTTGAGGAAGGCAAAAAGCTCACACGAATTTCAGCCGCGATCTATTGCGAGCGCGAAGGGCAGAAAGCGATTTTGATCGGTAAGGGCGGCCAGATGCTGAAAAAGATCGGGACTGCGGCCAGAATACAGATCGAAAAAATGGTCGGCACAAAGGTATTTCTGGAATTATTTGTAAAAGTACAGCCCGGTTGGCGGGAATCGCGGCAATTTGTGGATGATTTAGACTGGCGCCGCCAGTTGGAACAACTCACGCACACCGGAAAGCCATAGCGGTATTGGACTGACGATTTCACCCTGCACTTTCCCCGCCTGCTTTCTCCCGGTACAATTCCTTATAGCTCGATAAGTTTGTGAAGTTGTGGCTGTTCTAAATCTTTCAACCTGCAACTTCGAGGCCGACAAGTTGATCTTGAAGCTGAGCGTCACTCTGGCTGGCGACAAAAACTGCGTGGATCCGGTGGTGCAAGGCATTATGCAGCTGGTCAAGCAAATGCATTGTGCCGGTGGAAAAGAAGAAGCCGTCCAGCTCGCGCTCAATGAGGCGTTGGCCAATGCGGTTGTCCATGGCGCCAAGGCGGACCCTTCCAAGCTGGTTGAATGCGAAGTGACCTGCGATGAAACGCGCGGAATGGTGATCGTCGTCCGCGACCCAGGGAAGGGTTTTGATCCAGCTTCCATCCCCAGTCCGGTCAACGGACAAAATATTTATTCCGATCATGGCCGCGGCATTTACCTGATCAATCAGCTTATGGATGAGGTGAAGTTTCTCAAGAACGGCACCGAGATACAGATGATCAAGCGGTAGCTGGAACTACTCTTTAGACGCAATCCCCAAAGTTTTCATTTTCCGATACAAGTGACTACGCTCAAGCCCCAGCACCTCCGCTGCGCGGCTGATATTTCCGTGGTTCTCATCCAATTTTTTGAGAATGTAATCGCGCTCGTATGCTGCCCGGGCCTGGTGCAAAGTCGAAAATTCCGCGCCTGTATTGTGGCGATTCCCATCACGATGCACCAGAGGAGGGAGGTGCTTGCGATCGAACCGGAAAGTAGTGGGGTTCATGATCACAATGCGCTCAATGACATTGCGCAGCTCACGCACATTCCCCGGCCAGGAATAGCGCATGAGGGTCTCGATGGCGCCGTCCGTAATTTCACGCGGACGCCGCCCGTAAGCTGCTGAGAATTCTTTGAGGAAATGCCGGGCAAGCATGGGGACGTCTTCTTGCCGCTCCCGCAAAGGCGGAACAAAGAAGGGAATCACGTTCAGGCGATAAAACAGATCTTCCCGAAAGTTTCCTTTGGAGATCTCTTCTTCCAAATCTTTATTGGTGGAAGCGATCACGCGTACATCAACCGTAGTTGCCTCTCCGCTGCCAACCGGCGTGAAACGTTGCTCGTCAAGGGTGCGCAGTACCTTGGACTGTGTCTTGAGACTCATGTCCCCGACTTCATCGAGGAAAAGAGTTCCCCCATTTGCCCGCTGAAACTTACCCTCTTTGCCCGATGTAGCGTTGGCAAAAGCTCCCTTGGTGTGGCCAAACAGTTCACTCTCAATCAAATCTTCAGGAATGGCTGCGCAGTTTACTTCCACGAACATTTCGTCTTTACGCTGGCTTTGGGCATGAATGGCATGTGCCGCCAGCTCTTTGCCCGTCCCTGACTCCCCAAAAATAAGCACGCGGCCGTTCGTCGGGGCCATGAGCTGGATTTGCTGGCGCAGGGCTTTCATGGGGATGCTCTCACCCACAATCGAACTCTTTGGTGTGAGCTGCTTCTTCAGCTCTCGGTTTTCAATACGAAGGCGTTTTGCCTCGACGGCGTGCTTGAGCAGGATCAACGTTTTATCAATGGAGAGCGGTTTTTCCAGGAAGTCGTAAGCGCCTAGCTTGGTGGCACGTACAGCAGTCTCAATCGTCCCGTGGCCGGAGATCATGATCACTTCCGGAGCGTTCTCCATTTCGCGGATATGAGTAAGGGTTTCCAAGCCGTCCATCTTAGGGAGCCATACATCGAGCAGCACCGCATCAAAGCTGTGCTTGCGGAGAACGTCTAGACAGGCCTCGCCGGTTTCCGCCAAGGTGGCAGAAAGCCCTCTTCCTCCAATACGCCTTTTAAAGACTCGCGTATTCCGGATTCATCATCAACGATGAGAATGTTAGGCATGTTGAGTGATCAACGGTTGGGCGGCTTCGACTGCGACAGGTAGCTCGATAACGAAGCGCGCTCCCACAGGCCGGTTCTCTTCGACCCGTATGGAACCGTGATGCTCTTCAATGATACGGCTTACAATGGCCAATCCGAGGCCAGTCCCGCGCTTTTTGGTGGAAAAGTAAGGGAGAAAGAGTTTTTCTTTCAGATCCTGAGTGACCCCAGGCCCGGTGTCAGCGACGGTGATTTCTACCGCGTCACGGCTGGTGACCAGGGAAGTGGAAATATTGATTTCGCGCAATGCCGCGTCCTGCATGGCCTCAGCGGCATTATCCACCAGGTTGGCAAATGCCCGGCGATAGCTTCGGAATCAGCCATAACCTTTGGCAGATCGTCGGCAAGGTGCGTTTGAACGCTGGATACCATCCAGCCGTCCATTAAACATTGCCAGTGAACTCTCGATAAGTGAATTAATATCACTGGGCTCAGGCTGTGCGGTAGGAAAGCTGGCCAGCGCCGCAAATTCGTTGACGAGAGTGCGTACGGTTTCGACCGCGCCACTGATGGTTTCGGCGCAGTCGTGCATTACATTCAATGAAGCCGTGTCCGGGGCCCAGTTCGGTCCAGATGGCGCAGAATTCGTTCCGCAGACAGAGAAATAGGAGTCAATGGATTCTTGATTTCGTGCGCCACCCGCCGTGCCACTTCGCGCCATGCCGCCTGCTTCTGCGCTTTCAGCACATCGGACAAATCTTCGAAAACCAGCACGTAGCCCAGTCCTTGTCCCCGATGTCGAAGCGTCGCCACGGTGACGGCGACATTCAGTCGCTCGGATGGCAGTGAGATTTCCAGCTGGGTGGTCGTCGTACCCATGCGGTCCGCGCGCCGCAGCAAGCGGTTCCATGTCCTCGATCACTTCGGAGGGAAGACGTCGGCTAGAGCTGCCCCGATCAGAACTCTTGTTCCCTCGTCTCCACCTTTCGGACGGAACAGGCGAAGCAGCGCATGGTTGGCGTGGGTAATCCGTCGGTTGGAATCCACCGACAGCACGCCAGTTGGGAATGCTCTCCAGAATTGTCTCCATGTGCTGGCGGCGTTGTTCGATGCTGGCATTAGCGTCAGCGAGTTCACGACGAGAGTTTTCGATCTGATGGCGGCTCGATTCAAGTTCCTCAGCCATGCGGTTGAAAGAACGCACCAGATCGCCGATTTCATCTGCGGCGGTGACTTCGACCCGGTAGTCTAGGCGTCCGCGGGAAATTTCTTGTGTGGCCTCCGCCAGTGCGGCGATTGGACGCATTACCAGCTTGGACAGATACAAAGCCAACCACATGCGTGGTAAAGAGCACCAGCACTGTAAGCAGCAGCAGCAGATCCATGTAAGTCCGTCGCACCAGACGACGCTGTGCTGCCAGAGCAAAGTAGCGTTTCTGGCTGGCCTCAATTTGGCGGAACGTGGCGGAAAACTTGTCCGGAAGCGGCATGCCCACAACAATCACACCGTTCTTGCCAACACTGGCACTACCTAATACGTATTCGGTTTGCTGCCAGGAAAGGCGTACTGGAGTATTGTCAGGGGTCACCGGAGCCGGCAAAGACGCTTTCATCAAAGGCCATGGAGCCGGAGCCCCAAAACTGGCTTCCGCATTGCCATCCAGCAGGGCAACTACAAATCCGCCTTGCAAAGTGAATTCGTGCTTATGAAATTCACTGGCTACAGCTGAGAAACTGTGCCCTTCAAATGCGTATTGGGTCTCAGGTGAAGATGCGATCGATGTTGCTTCAGCCCGCGCGTTCTGGGCGGCATATTCCGAAAGCAATGCGGCCATGGCATTGGTATCTTCACGGACTTCCTCAACCGGGCGGGAAAACCATTTATCAATCGAGCGGTTCATCAGCCCGTAAGCAAACCAGAACATGAAGATGACAGGAAGAAATGAGAGCAAAAGTCCGGCAACAACAATGCGCGTGCGGAACTTGGACCCCAAAACTCCCAGGCGGCGCTCGGCAAAAAGTTTGATCAGGTTGCGAACCAGAACAAACGTTAGCGCCACAAACAACAAAAAAACCAGCGCGGAGAGTCCTGCAAACACCGCAATCTGCTGGTTGGAATCTGGATTTATGAAATTCAGGTCAAATGAGGTCTGCGAAACAATCATCGCAAACAGCAGGGTCACGCTGGCCGCGAGCAGATAGATGACTTTTCTGCGTTTGGAAACTTCTTCGGGCGGTCGAGTTATACGAGGAACTGCCACAGTTGCACGCTAGCTTACTTCTTTTTATGGAATTCTGGGACTATTGCAGATGGTTCTCTATATTATATGCGCGAGGTCTGGAGGAGGATGCACTTCGAAGTCAGTTTTGTTGCGATGGCCGCTTACTTAATGCCTCTTTAAGCGCCTGATAAGCAGGTTTTGGGTGGTACTCGCTGGTCAAATAAAAGCCCAGCACCCTTGGTTTTATGGGTCGCCCAACCCAGCCAGGAGTATTTATCAGTTACACCCCAGGTCTGGATGGCAGTGCAACCGGGAGTTTGTATACAAATTTTGACAATTTCCCCATAGATTTCTGCCTGCCGCTGGAGATTAGCTGACTCCATCACTCTGCCGTCTTCTGTGACAGGAAGCGCAACGTCCATCTCGGTAATGTGGATCTGAATCCCCAGTTTTCCAAAGCGGGCAAAGTTGGCAGCAATGGAAGTTAAGTTGGGTGCGAGATTGAAAATGTGCATTTGAAAGCCAATACCGTCAATGGGCACTCCGCGTTTGCGGAAATCTTGCACCATAATAAAGATCGCATTCGACTTGGGATTGACCTCCTCCGCGTCCGCTTCGTTGTAAAAAAGGAAGGTATTGGGATCAGCCTCATGCGCCCAGCGAAAAGCCTGCGCGATGTAAGCCGTGCCTCTACCGGCGCCAACCCCAGGCTGGTTATACCAAATTGAATCGCGTAGCTGGCCCTTTTCATCAAAGGCCTCGTTCACCACGTCCCAGGCGAAAACCTTGTTCCGATAATGGCCCACCACATGGCTGATGTGACCGTGCAATAAAGTGGATAGCGCTTGTGACGTATATCTACCACGAGTCAGCCAGTCCGGATTGTGGGTGCCCCACACCAGATTGTGCCCGCGAATTTTCATGTTATGAATCCGGGCGAACTCAACGATGCGGTCCGCATCTCCAAAGTCGAAAGTCTTTTCGCTGGGCCGCAGGAACTCCCATTTCATCGCATCTTCGGGTTCCAGCATATTGAACTCGTTAGACAAAGTGGAGCCGTAGGCCGCTTCGGATAAGTAATAGACATTTACTGCGGCACCAATCATGAATGCCCGCTTTAGATGCTTCTTCACGGAGTGTTTGCGCACTAACGAGAGTAGTGGCAAAAAGGAGCAACATAATCGGAGCATGCAAAAATCGACAATTCATACAGTTGGTTCTTGACAGTGGGTGTTCACTTGCCGAGCGACCTCGCTGAGGAGAAGGCCGCCATTTTAGGCAAGGGATGGGGCCAAGTAAAGCATGAACACTGAGTTTTTGATAGGTGGACTCCATGACCGGGATGAGCTGTCTTTAAAATCCGGCAGCCGGGTACCTTCTAACTTACCGAAGGACATGACCGCCAGGAGTTGCCCATGCTCTTGATCCTCGCAAACCTCAGGTTTAATGCGGATTCCGTCACTGTCAATCAGTTGCGAAGACACCTCCGCGCAGTACAAGTACCAAAGTTACTGGTGAAGTAACTCATCTAAGGTGACAATTTCTGTCAACGCAAATACGCCGCCAGTGTCTCCCCGACTGCGTTGGTATTTCGCGTGAATGCAAGCGACTCCGTTGCAATCCTGCGTACGGATAGGAGATCAGGTATGTCTCAACGGCTGGGCGACCTTCTAGTTAAAGAGAAGGTGATTACCCCAGAGCAGTTGGATAAGGCGACGAAGGTTCAGAAGGAACAGAGCTGCCGCCTGGGCTCTGCCCTGGTGAAGCTGGGATTCCTTTCTGATGAAGACGTCACCAACTTTCTCTCGCGTCAGTATGGCGTTCCCGCCATTAACCTGTCCTATTTTGAAATTGACCCTGCGGTCGTAAAACTCATTCCATTTGAAACCGCGAAGCGTTATCAGATTCTTCCTTTGAGTCGCGTTGGCGCATCGCTGACCATCGCCATGGTGGACCCCACCAATGTGTTCGCGATGGACGATATCAAGTTCATGACCGGATTCAATATTGAGCCGGTTGTGGCTTCGGAAAGCTCGATTCTTGCCGGCATTGATAAAGCCTACGGCACTTCTCAAGAAGAAGAGCTGGATCAGGTCATGCAGAGCATGGCGGAGATCAACGATTCCGACGTCGAACTGCAAGCTGAACAGGAAGAAGTTGGGCTTTCAGAATTGGAGAAGGCCGCTGACGAAGCGCCAATCGTCAAGCTGGTCAACCTGGTGCTCACCGATTCCGTGAAGCGCGGGGCCAGCGACATCCACATGGAACCCTACGAAAAAGAGTTCCGCGTGCGCTTCCGTATTGACGGTGTGTTGCAGAGCATTATGTCGCCGCCGCTCAAGTTGAAGGATGCCATCATCTCCCGCGTAAAGATCATGGCCAAGTTGGACATCAGCGAAAAGCGCCTGCCGCAAGACGGACGCATCATGCTGAAGATGAACTTGAACGGGAAAAAGAAACAGCTCGACTTCCGTGTCAGCACGCTGCCCACGTTGTGGGGCGAAAAGATCGTCATGCGTTTGCTGGACAAGGAAAACCTGCGCCTCGACATGACCAAGCTGGGTTTCGAGCCGGAGTCCCTGGTCAAGTTTGAGAAAGCGATTTTGAAACCGTATGGAATGGTACTGGTTACTGGCCCTACAGGATCGGGAAAAACCAACACGCTGTATTCCTCGATTTCTCGTCTGAACCAGCCAGACACCAACATCATGACCGCAGAAGACCCGGTCGAATTCCAGTTGCAGGGCGTCAATCAGGTGCAGATGAAGGAGCAGATCGGCTTGAACTTCGCAGCCGCGCTGCGTTCTTTCCTGCGTCAGGACCCCAACATCATCCTCGTCGGTGAAATTCGAGACTTTGAAACGGCTGAAATCGCCATCAAAGCCGCCCTGACGGGCCACTTGGTGCTCTCGACATTGCATACCAACGGCGCTCCGGAAACTATTACCCGTCTCATGAACATGGGTATCGAACCTTTCCTGGTCGCGACCTCGGTCCACTTGATCTGCGCTCAGCGCCTGATTCGCCGTATTTGCAAGGACTGCGCAGAAATTGTTGATGTCCCACACCAGGCCTTAATCGACGAAGGTTTCACTCCCGAAGAAGCCAAGACCGTGAAGATCATGAAGGGCAAGGGTTGTGGTGTTTGCAACAACACCGGATACAAAGGCCGCGCCGGACTCTATGAGGTCATGGAAGTGGATGACGAGATCAAGGAGTTAGTACTTGTAGGGGCGTCCGCAGTTGAGTTGAAAAAGAAAGCAATTGAGCGCGGCATGATCACGCTACGGCGTAGCGGATTGATCAAAGTGGCAGCTGGTGTCACGACGCTCGAAGAAGTGGCACGCGAAACGATCCACTAGTTAGAAAGGGAAGGACTGCACAAATATGGCGCTTTCGTTAAGCGATCTTCTTAAACGGATGTTGGAGATGTCGGGAAGTGATCTCCACCTCACGACTAATTCTCCGCCGCAAGTTCGCGTGCACGGCCACTTGTCTCCGCTTGATCTGCCACAACTGACTCCTGCGGAAACCAAGCAACTGGCTTATAGCGTCATGACCGACGCGCAAAAACATCGCTTTGAAGAAAGTTTCGAACTTGACTTCTCGTTCGGTTTGAAAGGCTTGGCTCGTTTTCGTGCCAACGTTTTCAATCAACGTGGAGCTACATCGGCCGTGTTCCGTGTCATTCCTTTCGAGATCAAATCCTTCAATCAATTGGGATTACCGGCTGTAGTCAGCAAGCTTTGCGATAAGCCGCGCGGACTAGTGCTGGTGACTGGGCCAACAGGTTCCGGTAAGTCCACAACGCTGGCCGCGATGATTGACAAGATCAACACCGAGCGGCACGACCACATTCTCACGATCGAAGACCCGATCGAATTCGTGCACATGAACAAGAACTGCGTGGTCAATCAGCGCGAGTTGCACGCCGATACCAAGAGCTTCACCGATGCTCTCCGCGCCGCGCTTCGTGAAGATCCGGACGTGGTGCTGATCGGCGAAATGCGCGATTTGGAAACCATCGAATCCGCATTGCGTATTGCAGAAACCGGACACTTAACTTTCGGAACGCTGCACACCAACTCGGCGTCCTCGACCATTAACCGTATTATCGACGTCTTCCCAGCCCATCAGCAGCCGCAAATTCGCGCCCAGCTTTCCATGGTGCTGGAAGGCATTTTGTGTCAAAGCTTGATTCCTAAATCAGACGGCAAAGGGCGGTCCATGATCATGGAAATTTTGGTGCCCAATGCCGCGGTCCGCAACCTGATTCGCGAAGACAAAATCCACCAGATTTATTCGGCCATGCAGTCGGGCCAGGAAAAGTTCGGAATGCAAACGTTCAATCAATCGCTGGCAACGTCGTATTTCCAGAAACAAATCACTTTGGAGACTGCGTTAGCACGCTCCAGCAATGTGGATGAACTACAAGAAATGATCAACCGTGGTGCCAGTTTATTGAGCCGCGGCCAACCGGCGATGGCAAAGGGTGCTACGCCAACAAAACGGTAATAAGAGTTCGGAACTGGAAAAAGCTAGACCGGAACATGCGTATATCCGGAAAGCAAGTTAGAGCGGTAAGGAGAGGCGAACATGCCAGTATTCACATTTTCAGGTAAGAGCGCATCAGGCGAAAAGGTCAGCGGAGAGCGCACCGCAGCCAGTAAAGAGGCGCTTGTTGCCCAATTGCGTCGCGAGCGCATCGTGCCAGGACCAGTACGGCAAAAGGGGAAGGAATTCTCCATGCCGACCTTCGGTTCAGGCAAGGTCTCGACCAAGGACATCGCCATATTCTTCCGCCAATTTTCCGTCATGATTGATGCCGGATTGCCATTGGTGCAATGTCTGGAAATCCTGGCTGCGAACCAGGAGAACCCTGCCTTTCAGAAGACGCTGACCGGGGTGCGGACTACGGTAGAAGGTGGCGCGACGCTGGCCAATGCCATGCGCCAGTTCCCCAATGTCTTCGATGACCTCACCACCAACATGATCGAGGCCGGCGAAACCGGCGGTATTCTCGACATTATCTTGCAGCGCTTGGCGATCTATGTTGAAAAAGCCGTCAAACTGCGCGCTGCGGTGAAATCGGCTTTGATCTACCCGGTATCGGTTGTGAGTTTGGCGGGGTTGATCGTTGGCGCCCTGCTGAAGTGGGTGGTGCCGATCTTCGCCAATTTGTTCAATGGACTCGGCGTGAGCTTGCCGCTTCCCACCCGCATCGTGATGGGGTTGAGCGCATTCATCGGTCAGTTTTGGTGGTTCTTCTTTCTCGCCCTTGGCGCCATCGTATTTGGCGTCAAATGGGTGCGTAAAGATCCTAAGGGACGCTACTACTTCGACATGATGTTGCTAAAGCTTCCGATACTAGGGATGCTATTGCGCAAGATCGCAGTCGCCCGTTTTACCCGGACACTTGGAACCTTGATCACGTCAGGCGTGCCGATTCTGGAAGGTTTGGCCATTACCGCACGCACTTCTGGTAACGCGGTATTGGAAGAGGCTTTGATGAAGGTACGCAAAGCGATCGAAGAGGGCCGTACCATCGTTGATCCGCTCAAGGAATGCGGCGTGTTTCCGAACATGGTGACCCAGATGATCGGAGTCGGTGAAGCGACCGGCGCAATGGACTCCATGTTGCAGAAGATCGCCGACTTCTATGAAGACGAAGTAGACGGCGCTACCAAAGACATGATGGCCCTGTTGGAGCCGGCTATCATCGGTATGTTGGGCGTCTGCGTCGGCGGCATCGTCATTTCGCTCTATATGCCGCTGTTCTCGATGATCGCGAAATTGGCTGGATAGTAAAAAGAAACTCGTGTGGAGGCGGGGCTTGCCCCGCCTGCCCATCTGATATTTAAGTTTTCCTTCTGATCGCAAGTTGCTCCATGTACTTAGTTCCCAAGAAGGAGCAAGACTGGCGGGAGCACAAATCAGGCATGCAATCTCTGTTCGATGAGCGGAACTGGCTGGCGTGGCTTGTCAAAGTCCGTCTCATAATCCTGACTTTGTTACTGGGCATTGAGCTGAGCATCGCGCGGCTCACGCCCAATCCATTGCCAGTGGGGCTCTTTGTTGGCATCGTACTGCTCTGGTACGCCCTCTCTGGCTTCTATCTGTTGCTGCTTTCGTTCTGGGAAGAACACCGCATTCAGTCTTTGCTCCAGGTGTTCACCGATTTGGTGTTGGTGACATTGGTGGTCTATGCGACTGGCGGAGTAGATAGTTCACTGAATTTTCTTTATCCACTCGTCATTATTGTCGCCAGCGTTTTACTATCGCGCACCTGGACTTACATCTCGGCCGTGCTCGCCTCGATTCTTTACGGCACCGTACTTGAACTAACCTATTACGAATCGCTGCGGTCTTATTCCACGACACACCCGGCCCTTTCCACTTTGTACGCCATCATTTTGATGAATCTGTGCGCGTTTTTCGCGGTGGCATATCTGGCTGGATTGCTGGCTGCGAAGTTGCGGCAGGTAAACGTAAAACTGAAGCACACCAGCGGAGCGCTGGAAGATCTACAAGCACTGCATGAAAACATCGTTCAATCCATCAGTGGTGGATTAATAACCACTGGATTGGATGGGCACATCACACTTGCCAATGCGGCCGCGCAGGCTTCACTCGAACTTTCTGAAAGAGATCTCTGGGGCAAGCCGATCCATGAATTATTTCTTGATCCGTTGCCGCTGGTGGAATCGGACCGCGTCCACGCTGAAGCGCGATACAACGGGGAGAATGGTTTTAAAAAGACATTCCGCGTCCGTGTTTCTACTTTGTCGGTCAAAGACCGGGGAATTTTAGGTTACGTTTATGCCTTGGATGATTTGACCGAACTGCGGCGCCTGGAGCGTGAAGTGCGCATGCAGGACCGCCTGGCGGCGGTGGGGCGCCTGGCAGCTGCCATTGCGCATGAAATACGTAATCCGTTGAGCTCAATCGCAGGCTCGGCCAGCATGCTGGCCGGCATGCCGAACCTTAACGACGAGCACCGCCAGCTTCTGCAAATTGTTACACGCGAGTCCGAGCGCTTAAATGGAATTATCACCGACTTCCTCGCTTATTCGCGTAACCGGCAATACAAGCTGGCGGAAGTAGACTTGTTGCCGTTGCTGGAAGACACCCTCACCTTGCTGGAGCATCGTCTGCTGGCTGAGAACACAGGCATCACCATCGAGCGAAAGTTTGCGGTTCCCGAAGCCAAGGCACACGCAGACGGCGACAAAATTAAACAGGTCTTCTGGAACTTCTGCGAGAACGCAGTGCGCGCCATGAAGGAAGGCGGTGTGCTGACTATTTCAGTCAACATGGCTGGACCTGATTGGAACATCAGCTTTGCCGACACAGGCCCAGGCATAAGTCCGCAGATCGTGGACAAGATCTTCGAACCCTTCCAATCGCAATTCGAAGGTGGTACCGGGCTTGGCCTGGCCATTGTCTACCAGATCGTGCAGGCCCATGACGGCAAAGTTTGGGCACGTTCAAAACTAGGGCAGGGAAGCGAGTTCGTTCTGCGCCTGCATCGCTCTGCCGCTGAAGATGTAGAACCTGGTACCGAGACGCACCAGCCAACCGAAACCGCAGCAGCGGCGACAGGAGGGGCGCGTGGGTAACATCCTCGTTTGCGACGACGAACGCTCCATCTGCGAAATGCTGGAAATCGCTTTGCGCCGCGATGGGTACAAGATTGAAACTGTCAATGGCGGCGACGCGGCCAAGAAGAAGCTTGAGGGCGCCATTTATGACGTCATCGTAACCGACATCAAGATGCCGAAGACTGACGGTATTGAGGTGTTACGTTACGCCCACCAGATGTCGCCTGAGACGGCGGTGATCCTGATGACCGCTGTGGATGATTATGAAGCTGCGGTCCAGGCCGTGAAGGCTGGCGGTGCGGCTGACTACATTCGCAAATCCCCCGCCTTAGTGGATGAGATTCGCCTGGCCATCAAGCGGGCGATAGACAAGCTTTCACTCAGCCGCCAGAATTTTGCTTTCAAGCGCGATGCTGCCACGCGCAATTCGCTGGACAACATCGTCGGCGCCAGCTCTGCGATGGAGAAGTTAAAGCAGACGATCCGTACCGTAGCGTCCACTCAAAGCACGGTCCTCATTTACGGGGAGAGCGGCACCGGTAAAGAGCTAGTGGCCCGCGCGGTCCATATTTGTTCACCTCGCGCCACCGAACCATTCGTTTCCATCAACTGCGGGGCATTTCCCGAGACCTTGCTGGAAAGCGAACTGTTCGGCTATGTGAAGGGCGCATTCACTGGAGCCAATCAGAACAAACGTGGATTATTCGAAGTAGCGCACGAAGGCACAATTTTCCTCGACGAAATCAGCGAGATGAGCCTGACCATGCAGGTCAAATTGCTGCGTGTACTTCAGGAGCGCTGTGTTCGTCCAGTTGGTGGAACTGATGAAATAGCGATTGATGTGCGTGTAATCGCCGCAACCAATCGCGATTTGGATAAATCCGTGGCGGAAAACACCTTCCGCGAAGATCTTTACTACCGTTTGAATGTAATTCCAGTCACGGTACCGCCTTTGCGCGACCGTCGCGAGGATATCCCGCTCCTGGTAAATCATTTTCTGAAGAAATATGCGACAGCAGCGGGCAGAAAGATCGCACGTGTGAGCCAGACCGCGCTCGATTCGCTATGCGGGTATGAATGGCCGGGTAATGTTCGTCAATTGGAGAACACGATCGAACGCGCGGTAGCGCTTGAGACCGGTGAAGAGTTGCGTGTCGAGCTGCCTGTAGAAAAATCGAAAGCTCGTGCTGCCGCGGCAGGAGTCGGTATGGGTGGTGCAATATCCTCTGGAGCAGTTCTGCCGGATGGTGTGGACATGGAAAAGTACGTGGCTGATATTGAACGTACTCTTTTGCAGTCAGCTTTGACGCAATCGAACGGAGTGCAGACCCGCGCGGCTGACCTGCTCAAAATTTCCTACCGCTCATTCCGCCATTTGATGAAGAAGTACGATTTGTAACGCACTAGCTTTTTTCTTCAGTTGTTGCTTCCACCCCAGAACTCTCGCTTTATTCCCCTCATCTTCGGCTTCGGGAATCATGCCCTTTTTCTGATAGAGCACCGACAAGCTGGTATGAGCAAGAATGTCGTCAGGATCGATTTCCGTAATCCGCTTGGCTACTGAGATGGCCTCATCCAGCCGGTTTAAATCCTGCAGGCAACGGGCCATCCCGTGCATGGCTTCCGTGAAGCCTGGGTCCACAGAAAGGGATTTTTCATACTCCGCAAGCGCACGTTCCCGCTCTCCCTCTGAGACTAGATCCAGAGCGGTATAGTAGTGTTCCTCGGCCTGCTGGCGGGCGTTTTCGTCGGTCATGGTTGGAGAATCCTGAGCAGAAACAGGATTTTAGCATTGCGTTGAGGACAACGACTAAAGTGATGCATTCAGGCTGCTTCCATGGTGTAAGCTCATGCCGTTTGTAGGTATCATGGTTTAAGCATGCGCTACATCCTTCGCTTCCTGTGGAACTCGACCCGCGGACACCGTCTTACCCCGTGGCGCAGCCCCTATCTATTGTGGCGGATCGAGACCTACTGTGGCGTGAAAATGACCCAGATCGGATTCCTGGAGTTTTGGGAGTTTATGTGGCATGAACGCCGGAACCTGTGGCACTTCCTGAAGTGGACCTCTGAGATGGACCGCTACGCCCACCCGAAAGTGAAGAGCACTTAGCCGTTTGCCGCGGATGCCGAACCGGCAAGTGTCAGGTTAACCTCTCCGCCTTTTCCCACGCCTGTCAGTTGCGTTGCTGATCCACGATTGGTGGAAATTTCCAGATAGCCCATGCTTCCTTGAATGGCAAATAATTCGCCGGGGCCGCCTTCGGTGTAAGAATTTTTCAGTGCGGTAATTTCAGTCTTGCCGATGACAATCTTGAACGGTGGTGCCTGCGCCTCAAACATTGCCGGTACATCTTGAGCGGTGAAGTTGGTGACCAGGTTTCCGAAGCGGTCGACTTTGAGCACCACACCACGGAATGCATTTGTGCCCGCCGCCTTGGGGCGCGGAGCGTTGAAGCGCACAAAGTCCTCAACCTCTTCTCCAAATTTCTGAGAATCCACACCTTTTGCCAGGTAAGCCGCCACCGGAGCAAAAATGTCGCGTGCATGGAATGTGTTGCAAATGGGTTGTAGGAAGTAGTGATCGGAGGAAATGTCACGCACGTGCATACGCTCTTCACGACCGTAAACCAGCGAAAGCACGCCATTGTCCGGGGCCACAAAGTGGTGCCGGTCTGAGCTGGCAATGATGGGGCGTCGCGCGGAACCTACGCCGGGATCAATCACAACCATGTGCACTGTTCCGGTTGGAAAATAGTTATAAGCCTGGGCGATGGATAAAGCCCCATCCAGAATGTCGAAGGCCTGCACCGAGTGGGAGATATCCACAATGGTCGCCTCCGGAGCAATGCTCAGAATGACGCCTTTGACAGTACCCACAAAGTGGTCGTTCAATCCGAAGTCGGTGGTCAACGTGATAATGGGCTGACGTGGCAAAGTGTCCTCGTTTCAGGTTCCGAATCCCCAGGGGAAAAATCGAAAGTAACAATTAGATGAGAAAGGGTCAAGGCACGGAGGTAATGCGACCAACCGTCCGTAAGTTATTCGTAGCGCAGAGCTTCCACCGGGTCCATACGGGAGGCTTTTAGCGCGGGGAAAAAGCCGGAAACCATCCCGACCATGGAGAGGATGATGAAGGACACAATCATCACCGCAGCTGAGGCACGCAGAAAAATGTCGCCTTCGTGATTGGCGGTCTTATAAAGGCTGCTATATAGGGGCATGGGTGGAATCACCCAGGTCAAAAATACCGCTACAGCCATCCCGATGAGCCCGCCAGTAAAGGTCAGAACTAACGCTTCCAGCAGGAACTGCACCAGCACATGTCGGCGCCGCGCACCCAGAGCTTTGCGGAGGCCGATCTCTCGCGTACGTTCGGTGACCGAGACCAGCATAATGTTCATCACTCCCACGCCGCCCACACAGAGTGTTACGGCCCCGATCAATCCCAGCACGGCTTGCAGACCTAACGAGAAGGCATTGATCATCTGGCGGTTCTCAATGGTGTCCCAGGCCACGGCCGCTTTCTCGTCCTTGGGATCGAAGTGATGCCGCCGGGCAAGTACCTCTCTCACTGCGGCCAACGCTTTCGTATTTAGTTCTGCCGCAGCCGGCTGAAAGATGATGTTGTCCGGGTTCCGAATATCTTTGAGGTCACGAAAAACATCGAAGGGAATAAATGCATTCTGGTTGTCGGGGCCGTTGTACATCGAATCCTGAATCTTGTTACGCAGTACGCCGATCACTTCAAAGGTCAAGCCTCCAATAGTCACATTTTGGCCAATCGAGGGAGCGCCTTGAAATACTTTTTTGTTGGCGTCGTATCCCATGATGACCACCCGCCGGTGATCAATAAAATCTGATTCATTGAAGTAACGTCCGTCATCGATGGCCAGATTACGCATCTGCCCATAAGGAAGCTCGACTCCGCGCACTCCGATCGAGACGACACGCGTACCAACCTTGAATCCGAAATCCCGGTCCACCTCGGCACTGACGGCGCGTACGATTGGCACCTCTTCACGAATGGCTTGCACATCTTCGTATTCGTAATTCACCGGCTTGCCCGCGCGCTGACCGCCAGCCTGCAAACTGGTTTGCCCCGGCCACATCACGATCACATTGTTGCCCATGTTCATGAAGGCGTGCAGCACGCTACCACCAAGTCCCTGCCCATAGGCTAAGAGAATGACCACAGAGGCCAGTCCCCAGACAATCCCCAGCATGGTAAGCACTGAGCGCAAACGGTTCCGCATCAGTGCCTGCCAGCTTTGCGAGATGAGTTCCTTTAAGAACATGTCGTTGGTCGCTAGTCATTGGTCGTTGGCTTGTGGTGGTTGGTTTTGGCTAACGACCAACGACCATAGACCAATGACTATTGAATTTCTATTTCTCCTGATCCCGTCTCCAGTTCCACAGGTACGCCACCGCCACCAACTTTGCCGCGCATTTCGTGCTTGTTCACTGAACCCTGCACGGTGATCGGCGGACCAACTGAGATGCCTCCTGAACCCGTGTGTGCGTAAAGGTCATATGAAGATTGGGAAGGGAAACGCACGCGCACCGAACCCGACCCCGTGTGCAGACGCCATGCACCCTTTGGATCGCCTTCGGCGTGTACGGTGCCGCTGCCGGTCGTGGCTTCGAGCGATCCACGTACTCCGCTCAACTCCACATCGCCTGAACCAGTTGACGCGCGCACAGATCCAGCCGAAGCCTGGGCTAGGGTAATATTGCCGCTTCCAGATTCGGCATCCAGACCGCCGGACAAATCGCGAACGCGTATCTCGCCGCTGCCGGACTTGGCGCGCACGTTGCCACTGACATGCTCAGCCTCGATATTGCCCGAACCCGACTCGGCACGAACTGTGTTCCCAATATTTGAAAAGGCCACATTGCCCGACCCGGTTTGCAGATCAATCGCACCCTTCAATCCTACAGCGCTCTGGTTACCTGAGCCGGTGCGTGAGCGCAGGCGCGTATCGGTGGGAACGATCAACTCGTAGCTGATGGAAATGTTGCGCCGGAGAGACTGATCGTCAATATGTCCGATGCGAATGTCGTTACCGCTCTGCTGGATCGGCGGGTTAGCTTCGATTCGTTTCACTTTGTCAGCGGCATCGCCGCCGCTGCTGCCGAACCACGTATTGTTGTTCGCGCGGATGTGCCCGGTGATCTGCACCTGGTCCGAACTGCCTGTGCGTATTTCGATATTGCCAGAGCCGGTTTCAATGTCCAGGTCGACTGCGCCGCTGACTTTCAAAGTGCGTTGGAAACTGCCTTCCGCAGCTGCTGAGGCAGTTGCGACAGACCAACTCAGCAAAACAACACAGCAAACTGCAAAACTAATTTGGCGAAGTTTCATTCCTTCCTCCTTGACTACTCGTAACGTAAAGATTCAATCGGGGCCATTTCGGCGGCCCGTTGTGCCGGATACATCCCTGCCGTCAGTGTGATCAATGACAGGGTCAATACCGAGAGAATGACGGAAATCATGGAAACAATGGGGTGAGGCACAAAATCAGGCAGAGGAAGTATTGCCAATGCCACACAGATTCCAACACCGAAAAATAACCCTAATCCACCGCTGACAATAGTAAGAATTGCCGATTCCGCAAAGAATTGTTTGAGGATGTCGCGACGAGTGGCGCCGATGGCTTTGCGCACGCCGATTTCGCGGGTACGTTCGGTTACTGAAACCAGCATGATATTCATCACGCCGATCCCTCCCAGGCACAAGGTGATGATGGCAACGCAACCAAAGAAGATGGTGATCACATTGAAAATGTTTTCCACCAGCTTGGCGCCTTCCATGGTGTCCCAGATAAACAGTGCATCTTTGTCGGTAGGCTCGAAATGATGGACTTGTCCGAGCGCGCGCCTTACCTGGAGTACTGCTTCGTCGTGTTCCTCAGCGCTGGCGACCTCGAACACAATGTCGTCGAGATAGCCGCGAACAATTCCACGCTTTTGCGGAGGAGGGAAATCTCTCGCGACCGCTGAATAAGGGGCGTACAGATAATCGTTGTCAGGTCCGTTGTAGTTGGAATTCTGATTCTTTTTTTTCAATATGCCAACTACGGTGTAGGGAATTCCTTTGATGGAAAGAGTCGTGCCAACTGCTGGCTGGCCTGGATAGAGTTGTTTATAAGCTGCGTCGCCTAGTAGGACGACCCGGCGAGATTCCGTTTCATCTTCATCAGTGAGCAGGCGGCCCTCTGCAAGAATCAGAGAACGAAAATCCTGATAGGATGGCCACAGTCCGACAACGCCACGATTTGCGGAATTGTATGGGCTTACTTCGGGAACACCCCGCCGCAGTTCAGGGCTGACATTTTTGACCATATAACACTGGTCGCGTATCACCTTCGCATCTTCGATGGTGAGGCTGATCTCCCGTCCCGCAGCCAACCCGCCAATTTGTGAACTGGTACGTCCGCCCCAGACAATTACCAGATCCTTGCCGAGGGTCTGCATGCGTTTGTGTTGATCAACGCTGAACCCGCGTCCCAGGCCTACCAGCAGGATGACCGAAGCAATCCCCCAAACGATGCCAAACATTGTCAGGAAGGAGCGCATCTTGTGCGCCCGGAAGGTGGCAAACGTTTGGCGCAGAATGTCGGAGAAGTTCATAAAGCTGCCCCTAGTCGCCGGCCGCTAGTCTTTAGCCAAATCAAATTGCTAGGGACCAGCGACAGCGACCAACGACTAAATGCAAGCTATTGCAAAACGACCTCGTCGTTCTCCTTGAGGCCGCTGAGTACTTCGGTCTTGGCGCCATTGGAGATGCCGATATTGACGGCCACCTTGCGCTTACCGTCTTTACCTTTGGCATCGGGAACCTCGACGGAGGCTTTCTTGTCCTTGTCGTAGATGATGGCGCCTTCAGGAATCTGGAGCACATCTTTGTGTTCTTCGAGAATGATCTCGGCATTGGCGGTCATGGCAGCTTTCAATTCGCCGCCGGGGTTGTTGATGGAGACGCGCACTTCGAACGTGGTGACGTTGTCTTTTTCTACACCGAGGGGTGAAATTTTCGTGACTTTACCAGAAAAAGTTTTGTCTTTGAATGATTCCACTTTGATCCGGGCAGGCTGGCCCAAATAAACCTTGCCTATATCGCTCTCATCTACTTTTCCTTTTACATAAACTTCGCTGGTATCGCCGAGAGTCATGACCAATGTGGCAGAGGAGCCCAAAACCAGGATTGAGCTAACGGCATCGCCGATTTCCACGTCACGGGAAAGCAGGACGCCATCAATGGGGGCGGTAATATCAGTGTAGCTGAGCTGTTCTTCCAACTGTTTTAGGTTGGCTTGATCGCGAGCCACCTGCGCTTGCGCCTGGGCAATTCTCGCCTTCAGTACAGTCAACTGTGCCTTGGCAACGTTCTGTTTATTGAGCGCCAACTCGTAATTCTTCTGCGCATCTTCTAAAGCAGAAGTGGAGACAACTCCGTCTTTCGCCATACCAGTCGCGCGGTCGTAGGCTCGCTTAAGCAGGGGGACATCCGGCCCTTCCGCATCAACTTTTGCGCGCTCATAGTCGGCTTGGGCTCCAGTCAAGCTGGCTTCCGAAGCAGCTAATGACGCGTGACCCTGTTCTACCTGGGCCTGAATTTCTTCTTTGTCCAACTGGGCCAGGAGCTGGCCTTTTTTGATTTTGTCTCCAGCATCGACGAAGAGTTTTTTCACAATACCGCTGGCTTTTGATTTGATCTCTACATTGGTGATGGGCTGCACCTTGCCGGTAGCCACCACACTCTTGGCCAGATCATGTTTCTCCACTTTCGCCAGCTTGGTAGGATCAATCTTATTTCCGCTACTGCTCAAGGCATAAACGACTACTGCTCCCAATAGCACCACCACGACCACCACGATGGTGATAATGAGCCATTTTTTGCGCTTCTTTTTATTATTGCCGTTACCGTTCACATGTCCTCCTGCTGCCGGCCATCCTGCAAGGTTTCAAAGGTTAATACGAAAGGGTCTGGAATTAAGTTCCTGCGATTTCGGTCTACACGAGGTTAGACAGCACAACGCGGGAAATGTAATCAATTGCTTGGTTTGCAAAACCTGGAAGCCCCTGGGATTGCTGCACCTGTAATTTTACCAAGTCCGCAGAGATAAAGCGTTACCTCTTTGTAATGTTAGAATTAGCAATCCATGGTTGCTTTCGTGCTGCTCCGGGTGTTTGTCATTCTGCTCCTGGTGGCGGCCAACGCCTTTTTTGCCGCGGCTGAATTCGCGCTGGTGAGCGTGCGGGATACCCGTATCCAACAGCTCATTGACGCCCGCCGGATAGGCGCGCGCATAGTCCAGAAACTCCACCGAAATCTGGATGAACTGGTCAATGGTGTCCAGCTTGGGGTCACTGTCGTCAGTTTGACTCTAGGCTGGGTGGGAGAGCCGATTCTTGCCCGCATGGTGGAAGGGCCTCTGGAACACGTCCCTCATGCGCAGGTTTATGGGCACGCCATCGCAATTGGCATTGCTTTCATCCTGATCACCTTTCTGCATGTGATTTTGGGGGAGCTAGTCCCCAAGTCATTGGCGCTACAACGGGCGGAACAGGTTGCTTTGGCCGTGGCCGCTCCGATGGAGATCTTCCTTACTCTGGCCAGGCCGTTTATCTACGTTATGGGCCGTGCTGCTGGTACGGTTCTGCGGATATTTGGCGGCCGCAAGATGCGGCAAGGGCCTGTGCACTCCCCGGACGAGCTGAAGTTGATTGTGACCGCCAGCCGCCAGCTAGGGCAGATTCCTCCATTGCAGGAAGAAATGATTCACCACGCGCTGGAACTCGATGATGTTACGGTGCGCGCGGTCATGGTGGCCCGTCCCGACATTTTTTCTCTACCCAGCAATCTGACTTTGGATGAAGCCCTCGCTCGTGTGGTGGAAGAACAGCATTCGCGTATACCCGTATATGACTACCAGCGAGGCCCTGAACACATCATCGGCGTGCTATATGCAAAAGACCTGATGCGCTGGACGCGCCTGCGGCTAACGGTGAATCCGGTCGAGCCGATCGCGGCCCGTATTGCCAATATGCAGATCAGCCGCATCATGCGCGATGTGCTGGTCGTGCCTGAAACTAAAGTGCTTACCGATCTGCTCGAAGAATTTCGTGAACGCCGGCGGCATCTGGCAGTAGTGGTGGATGAGTTCGGTTCGACGGCCGGGGTTGTGACGGTGGAAGATATCCTTGAGCAGATTGTGGGGGATATCGAAGACGAATTCGACATTTCTCCGCCGGAACAGCCGGTGCTTGAAGAAGGGAAGCTTGCGCTATTGCTCGAAGGCGCGGCAGGAATACGCGACCTGGACTCGCAGTATCAGCTTAACCTTCCGCGCGATAACGGCTTTGAAACCCTGGCCGGGTTTGTGCTGGCGCGCATGCAGAAGATCCCAAAAGTTGGGAATGGTTTTGAATACGAAGGCCATCGCTATACCGTCGAAGAGATGGAAGGCCATCGCATCGCAAAAGTCCGGGTCGAGAAGCTGGAACAAACTCACGCCACCGCAGTCCGTAGTTAGGCATATACGAACATGAAAAGTCTGAATCAGCTACAGACGATCATCCAGGAAGTCCCGGCCCGTTTACATAAACTCGGCGCAGAAAAGGCCGCCGTTAAACCTGCAACTGACAAATGGTCTCCAAAAGAAGAGTTAGGGCATCTGCTGGATTCCGCCGTGAACAATCACCAACGAATTGTCCGGGTACAAATGGAAGACAAGTTGGCGATGCCCGGTTATCAACAGGAAAAATGGGTAAAGTTACATCGCTATCAGGAACGGCAGTGGAGTGAGTTAATCACTTTGTGGTCGGTGCTGAACCAGCATCTTCTGCTTGCTGCCCAGTCTGTTCCGGAGAATTCCTGGAGGCACACTTGTTCGGTCGGGGATTCTGAGGCGATGACTTTGCAATTTGTTTTTGAGGATTACATTCGGCACATGCTACATCATTTGCAACATATAGGAATTGATGTCACCGATTTTGCGCGATAACTGAAACTAATGCTCCGCTACCTCGCCCTACGCGTGCTGTACATGCTGCCGGCAGTATGGCTGGTAGTTTCTCTGGTGTTCCTGCTGATTCACCTGGTCCCGGGCGATCCCATTCAACAAATGCTTGGAGAAGGCGCTCCGGCGGTTGATATTCAGACAGTGCGTCATGCCTATGGCCTGGATCTTCCTCTGGGCCGTCAGTACATCAATTATTGGAAAGGAGTGCTCCACGGGGATTTGGGGCAGTCATTACGGTTCAACCAGCACGTGGGCACGCTGGTGGCGCAACGCTATCCATATACGTTGGTGCTCACTGCGTCCGCTTTGCTGGTCGCGTTATTGCTGTCCATCCCCGCGGGAGTATATTCCGCGCAAAGAAAAAATCGCTGGGATGATCGCAGCATCAGCGTGCTGAGTTTATTCGGGCTATCGTTTCCTAATTTCGCACTGGGACCGATTTTGATTTTGTTTTTTTCCATCAAGCTCGGCCTGCTGCCGGTTTCAGGTTCGGGCAGCTTCGCCCACATGGTGCTCCCGGCAATCACTATGGGAGGAGCTTTGGCTGCCATCCTTACTCGCATGATACGGACTTCCATGCTGGAAGAACTTAGTCAGGACTACATTCGCACCGCACGGGCCAAAGGATTATCTGAGCGAGTTGTTGTGTATCGTCACGCACTGCGCAATGCGCTGGTGCCGGTGCTGACGGTTGTTGGTCTTCAATTTGCTGCGCTTTTGGCCGGCGCTATTGTGACGGAAACAATTTTTTCGGGGCCAGGCGTTGGACGATTGGTGATTCAGGCGATTGGCAATCGGGATTATTTTTTGGTGCAGGGATGCATTCTTGCCATTGGATTGACTTATGTGGCCGTGAATTTCATGACTGATTTGTTATATTCGGTAGCAAATCCTAAAATTCGGCAGTAAGCATCGCAAAAATTTACGTATGTCCAAAACTAAGACTTCGATTCGACTGGATACAAAATTAGCTGACGAAGGTATGAAAGTTATCGAGGCGAAGCCTGGATCAAAAGCCATCGATATAGCTCTAAGAGAAATTGTCGCTGTCAAACGTTTCAAGAACTTGATGAAAAAGAATGCTGGGAAGCTTTCGTTTTCAAATCACCTTGACTGGTGTAGATAGCTAATCTGTTTGTATTTGCATGTCCACAGCTGCCATCTCAATCCGCCGTATCGCCAGCCGGAGCCCGCTTGGCATGATCGGCACAGTATTGGTTTCCATTTTTATTTTGTTCGCTATCTTCGCCTCGTGGATTGCGCCGCAAGATCCCGCACATATTGATTTGTCTATTCGTCTATCCCCGCCATCCGCCGTACACTGGTGCGGTACAGACGAACTGGGCCGCGACATTCTCTCGCGCCTGATTTATGGCTCACGCATCTCGATGTTAGTAGGCAGTTGCGTGGTGGCTATGTCACTTTTTCTGGGACTGATTTTTGGATCGATTGCCGGATACTACGGCGGCCTTCTCGACCGTTTGCTCAATATCATCGTGATGAATGCTTTTCTGGCATTCCCAGGGATTCTACTGGCGATTGCATTCGTAGCTTTTCGGGGGCCAGGAATCTTTAACTTAATTTTGGCCTTGTCACTGGCGGGATGGGTCGGCTATGCGCGCTTAGTTCGAGGGCAAGTTCTTGCGGCCAAGGAACGAGAATTTGTGGAAGCCGCTCGCGCTCTGGGCGCCAGTGATCTGCGTGTAATTGTCCGCCACATTTTGCCTAACATCATTCAGCCTGTCATTGTGCAGGCTGCAATCGGTATGGCTGGAGCCATCCTTGCGGAAGCGACCATGAGCTTCCTCGGGCTCGGTGTTCCCCCGCCTACAGCCAGTTGGGGAGCCATGCTCAACGACGGCCGCTCTCATTTGTTCGACGCCCCACATCTGGTCATATTTCCTGCGTTAGCGGTAATGCTGGCTGTGTTGTCCTTTAATTTCATTGGAGACGCGTTGCGCGACTATCTCGACCCCCGATCTCGCATTGAAGCCGGATTGTAAAGATGTTACCTGGTTACCTTCCTGGCGTTAGCTCTACGACCTCAATAACTTGTAGCGAAATAAAATCCAGCGCAACATTTCTATACAAACCGGGTTTGAGCCTCGGACAGCCGGGAGACGCAATTCCACGGCGGAATACTACGAAGCGGCACGCCGCTCCCAAAGCGGCAGAGGAGAATTTCATGAAGGCGATTTTCAAATCATTTCTATTGTGTGCGGCGACGGCGGCCCTGATCATCCCCGCCTCGGCGCAGACTTCACAATCCATCAACGATCGCAAAGAAAATCAGCAGGACCGCATTGCCAATGGCGTGCAGAGCGGGGAACTTACCGCCGGTGAAACCAAACACATTGAGAAAAAAGAAGGTGAATTAAACCAGGAAGAGCACGACATGCGCAAGCTGGACAACGGTCATCTGACCGCGGCCGATAAAGCCACTTTGAACCAGCAGCAGAACAAACTTTCCAGCGACATCTATAAGCAGAAGCACGATGCCCAGACCCAGAACGTAAATCCCAAGAGCGAGGTGGGACAGCGTCAGCGCAATCAGCAGGAGCGCATTGCGCAGGGAATCAAGAGCGGACAACTGAAGCCGGGCGAAACTGCCCGTCTGGAAGGACACGAAACAGCGGTGAATCGCGAGATTCACAATGATCGCGCGGCCAATGGCGGCAAACTCACTCCGGCGGAAAAAGCCAAAGTGAACCGCCAGGAAAACCGTAACTCAGCGCGTATTTACCGCGACAAGCACAACGCCCGCACTAGCAAGTAAGAAGCTCGGATTTAGTTGAAGCGCCCCTGCTTGCAGGGGCGCTTTTGTTTTGCGTTTAAGTCCCGCCTGGCGCCCACCGCCAGTTTTGCGTAATTCTTAGTTCAAACACACCCTTTGTCGCCGCATTTCATTGGAAACAAGGGAAATTCAGTTCTTGACGATATTACATATAGCAATGTATATATTGCATATTGCAATATGAAGTTGGGAGACAAAATCCGTTACCTGCGTGAAGTAGAAGGCTCGCTGCGCGGCCTTGATCGCCCTATGAACCAGCAGGAGCTGGTGAATGCCATCCGCAAAGAGCAGGGCAAAGCCATCAGCCAGTCCTATATCTCGCAGATCGAGAGTGGCTCTCGTCCGCATATGACGCAATCCACACGCTCGTTGCTGGCAAAGTTTTTCAAAATTCATCCCGGATTTCTTGTGGATGACCCTGAGGGTTACCACACTGAACTTGTATCCGATCTGCGCACCACCGAAGGGAAGCTCGACGTCTGGCTATTGCAGGGCGCCGAGCGATTCGCCAGCGATTCGGAAGTTAGCGACGTACTGATCAAAGCCGCGCGCCAAAAAGATACGCGTAGTTGTTTTCTGCTGCTCGGTGCCATTCTGGACACCCCCGGTCTTGCGGACCGCTTGCTTGAGGCACTACAGCCGGAGCGCGGGAAAGTTTCGAAAGCTAGAGAAGGGAGGCGGTCGCTATGACGTGGGCCGATTTCTATCTCATCTGTTTTGCGGTGGGGTTTGCTTTTAGCGTGCTTTCGTTCTTGTTGGGCGGGCACCACTGGCATTTGCCGTTTCATTTTCACCTCCATGGCGGAGGGCCGGTTGTCCATACCGGGACACACACTCCCGCAGGGCAAGCTGGCGGACATGGGCAGCATCACTCGCCGATTTCTGTCATCAACCCGGTGACTGTCGCCGCGTTTCTCGCCTGGTTTGGCGGCATGGGGTATTTGCTCACCCGTTATTCGGGCATGGCATTCGTTGCTTCTCTGGGTTTGTCGGTGTTCGCCGGTTTGGTGGCCGCGGCAATTGTCTTCTTGTTCGTGGCCAGGGTGCTGACTTCGGAAGAACAGCATCTTGACCCAGCTGACTTCGAGATGGTCGGAGTGCTGGGGCGGCTCTCCGTCCCCATTCGTGAAGGAGGAACCGGAGAACTTATCTATTCACAAGCAGGGACGCGGCGTGTATGCGGGGCGCGCGCCAAAAACGGCACCGCGATTCCCAAGGGAACCGAAGTAGTTGTGAAGCAGTATGAAAAAGGCATTGCTTACGTTCAATTGTGGAGTGAGCTGGCGGGAGAAGATGAAGCCCACGCCAACGCAGAAAACAGCGGAGGCGTCCAATGACTCGCCGCTGGTGGCAAGGATTGATCGCTCTGTTGTGGGCGGTTTTGCCGGCAATACGCTTTCAGTATTCGCAGGCTTGGGAGCGGTTGCCTGCCCGCATGACGACGCATTTCGGCCTCAACGGTCAGCCGAATGGCTGGATGGGTCGCGAGGCCGCCATGTGGTTCATGTTGTTGCTGGTTCTGTTTCTGCTGATTACTGCGACCGTCGTGTTGCTTCGAGTGCGCAAGCCGGATGGCACAGCCTACGCGTTGTTGGGAATGTTTTACGTGGTCATGATCGTGATCTACCGGATTTCGGGTGGGCTGATTGAATACAACATATCGCGGCAGCCGCTGAATCTTGTGCCCGACATGGCCGCCATGGTGGTTGCCATATTTGCGGTCATCATCGTCGCGCTGATTTCGAACCGTGACAAAACCTGCCCGAAGCGGGCGTGATCGCCGAAGAGACCCATTCGTCGGCGCTCTGGACGTTGTTGTTTGCCGTGTTGCTGCTGGGTGAAATCTGCCTGGCAGTGTTGGTCCCAATTCACTTTGTCCGATTGATCTGCTCCCGCTGTGCATTTTGTTCGCTGGTATCGCGGCAATGGCGGGCAGTGGTTTTCATTACAAATTCCGCCGCTCCGGAATTGAGATCAGCACACTCGGTTTGCGCCTGCGTTCGATTCCGTCAGAGAAGATCCGCGAGTACGCGGTGCAGAGTTGGAACCCACTTTATGGTTATGGCATTCGCGGTCTCGGCGAGCGTCGCGCCTATGTATGGGGCAATCGCGGCGTACGCATCAAGACCAGTGATGGCGAAGTTTTTCTGAGGACACAGTAATCCAGATCGGATTGTGCATGATCTGGACGTAATAAAGCAGTAGCTCTTGGGCGCGGGACTGTCCCGCGTATTCATAGCAGTGCTGGCTTCGTTGGAGGAGGCGATATGTTCGATTTATCGAAGGGGATGGAAATTTGGATCTATGCAAGTCTGGGTGTTCTGGCGGTGCTGATGATTATGGGCATGTTTGCCCGCCTATACCGCAAAGCCGGGCCGCATGAAGCCCTGATCATCTACGGTCTTGGCGGAACCCGTGTCGTCAAGGGACATGGCGCAATTGTGGTTCCCATGTTTCAGGTCTGCCGTGAACTGACACTGCAATTGATGTCATTCGATGTGGCGCCGCAGCAAGACCTCTACACCCGGCAAGGTGTGGCGGTGACGGTCGAAGCAGTGGCGCAGATCAAGGTGAAGTCGGATGTGGAGTCGATTCTCACCGCATCCGAACAATTCCTGACCAAATCGGATGACGAGCGCCAAGGCCTGATCCGACTGGTGATGGAAGGCCATCTGCGCGGCATCATCGGCCAGCTCACGGTGGAAGAAATCGTGAAGCAGCCGGAGATGGTCGGCGACCGCATGCGTGCCACCTGCGCGGATGACATGAGCAAGATGGGACTGGAAGTAATTTCCTTCACCATCAAGGAAGTCCGCGACAAGAACGAATACATCACCAACATGGGACGCCGGATATTGCGCGCATCAAGCGCGATGCCGATGTCGCTACCGCGGAAGCCGACCGCGACACAGCCATCAAGCGCGCGGTTGCGCTGCGTGAATCAGCTGTCGCCAAAGCACAAGCCGACCAGGAGCGAGTGATGGCAGAAACGCTTTCGATGGGCAAGCAAGCCGAAGCGGACGCGCGATCTCGAAATCAAGAAAGCTCAGTACCTTGAGGTCACCAAACGCCAGCAGGCGCAAGCTGACAAAGCCTATGACATCCAGACCAACATCATGCAGCAGCAGGTCATCGCTGAACAGGTGAAGGTGCAGCAGATCGAGAAAGAACAACAGGTCAAAGTGCAGGAAGCTGAAATCAAC
>CAWBXL010000185.1:0-25194 GCA_963792305.1 uncultured Acidobacteriaceae bacterium
GGCCTCACCGCTTAAGGAGTCGCTATCGCAACACAGCCCCAAGGTCTGAATATGTATCATCCTCTTTTGCTGTTTCTATAGCGACTTTCTTGACCTCTTCGTGATTCAGCTGCAAACCCTTTTAATACGACTTATCTCTTTCTTTCGGGCACGTGTTCTTGCAACGCAAGATGAGCCCCCGAAATCGTTCTTTCGCAAATAGAGTTTTGATCTTCCCTACAACTCCCAAGACTTTGTCGTCATTTCGGTGGAGGTTTGTCTGCCAAACATATTGTTGGGATGAAAGTCAAAATTAGAAGTAGAGGTCGTGTTCCAATCGAGTTGGCAATTAGATGTGAAACCTTAGTTCAGTAAGAGTAACACTTCATGCCTTGCTCCTGTGGCGGACTTAGTGTTCCCAGGGTTTGGCCCGATGATACAGAGGTAAGCTACAGATACAGTTAGCTAGGTGGGTAATTTAGGTAACGTAACAGATTTGCATTGTCAAGTCAACAAAGTGATATGGCTGAAATTCCAGTCACCAGAATTCTTTGGCAACGAGTTATATCAGCGCAATAGGCAAAGGAATTGCAGTTCTCCAGAGCTTTTAGCTTCAAACACCAAGTATGACGTGAGTAACACTCATGTGAGAAACCGCCAGCCATGGCCAAGCAAATGAGCAGCGATGAAACGGAGCACCGCACGCGTTCAGAGTTGGTGCGGGAGGCGCTGCGAGTTTATCTTTCGTGACGTGATTCCGGTGGAACGCCCGATTTTCCTGAGATCGGGCATGCCGTAAGGGAAGCGCTGCATGCAAACGTGGTGACTATGTACTCTGGGGAGTACATCGATGGAATGGACCGTCGTCCTCGCCGGGCCCGCAGATGATTCGTATCAGGGCATGCCTTCCAGGCATGCCGTTGGATTCAGCATCAAGATTTTGGCACCCGAAGGAGCGCAACTGCCGCGCTCTCGACATCGGTATCCCAGTGGCTAAAGCCGTCGAGTTTGAAATATCTGCGCAGAGGGCTGAAGCCGCTATCCTGATACGAATCTCTCTCAATCCTAACCCTCAGCTGAATATTCCGCTCATGGCAATCCACGTTACCTGGAAAAGCCAGACTGCCCCTGATTTTGTGACATTCTGATACGGGTGCGCGTGGGTTTCGCGTCTCGGGCCACCATGGTTACTTTTCGATGGCTTGTGCTTGAGAACAGATTGCGCAGTTCGTTTTGGGTTGGGCCATGCAGAATGCCAAGGTAAACATTCTTCACAACAGCTCCTCTTTTCGCAGTCCGAAGGCCAGTCGGGAAATATCGGTGCGCCGGGGATCTCGCACTTCAAGATCACGCGGTGGCGTGGGGCGGTTTCGCATAGCCATGGTGTGGGCGACGGACACTAAACGGACCTGCGAAATTCGCCGTGAAGCTTCCATGATTCCCCAACGTACCGACGAATCGTCAGTAATATTGATCGACTGCTCAGCAGGTTTTTCCGGCGGTAAACTACTTTCCGGCAGAGATGAGCTATTCGAATTCGGTAAATCGGCGAAATATCCTGGTTTGCCTACCAGGAACATCAACTGTTGTGGAGGAGTGGCGCTGCGAACTTCCTCGCAAAATTTGTCCCGTGCCTCTGGTTCGTTCTCCATATTCACGAGCACCAGGTTGTAGAGATCGGCCCGCCACCAGGAGCGCGCTTCGCTGATATCGCAGGCGCTATCCACGTCCATGCCTAACTTCCGCATAGCGTCAGCACGCAACACGCGGGTTGCACTCGAGGTGTCAACCAGAAGCACACGCCTTCTCTTGATTGGATCGGCAATTGGGCTGGAAAGCGGTAGAGGTAGAAAAGACGTAGTCATGGTACCTGCTCCTTAGGTTTGGTCGCTGTACGCTGGCTCGTCTTCACGGAACAACTTGCGTCGTTGGAGAAATCGCAGGTTTTATGCGCTTTCAGCGGACACACGCAGAGACGCCTCACAGGCTGATTTCTCAATCGCGAAGGCGCAATACGTTTGTTCTGGGTCTTCGGGGTTAAGAGTTTGGGTGTACGCTGCCAAGGCACACGGCGATTACCGCCGCTTGGAAGTGTTCTTCTTTGTTTCTACAAGATCGTGGTCAAGCAGTTCGATGAGATCGAGTAATTTTTGGAGGATCACTTACGTCAACTACCGCAGGCATGAAATTTGGTAGCGGCTCATCGGACTCAAGGGGCACTAAAACTCCATTCCAACTTACAACTTCATACTACTCTGTATCTCCTGAAACTCCTACATTTGTCGCGCACCGAAGTCGGAACGAACAAGTTACCTTGCTCAACATGAACGATAAAATCTTATGTTGAGCAAGGAACGGTAAAGTTGTTGAACGGTGCTGAAAGATTGATCGGCCATCACTGCGCAAAAACCACTACGCGGAGCTCGACTCATCAGTTCCGATTTGAAATAGCGCGGCCTGCTCTTCGGCTAGCCGGCGCATTTCTGCCATTTCATCCTCGGCACTTGCTGGCTCGTCTGATTTGCGCTGTATCCGGCGTTCGGCCTTGTCGCGTTGTTTCTGTTGGCGTTGTTGTTCTTTCTGACGCTTATTGAATGTCGATCGGCCTGCTGGCATATGAATCCTCCTGTAGGACGGTTTTTTGTGACCCTATCGGGCCCGTACAGCGGCAATTACTCAGCCGCTTTGGTTTTCTTCGCAGATGCGGACGACGCCGAGTTGACCGCATCGGTCAGCTCTTTGTACAGCTTTTTTTGCGTGATCCGGCGGGCAATCTTATTTTTACGTCTGCGGTGATCTCTGGCTTTGTCGCCGTTAATGCGAGACATTTTCAGCTCCTTGAATTGTGGCCAAGCTCAAAGCACACACCCATCTCGGCGCGGCGTAAGTTCTAAATTGCATTACTCGCAACCTGGCTGGAAGGTATGTATTTGAGCTTTCGGTCAACTGCTGCACAGAGCAGCTATTGGCTCAAATATGACTGAATTCATTTTACCTTTTATTCGCTAAAATCCATAGCCTGCTATGAAAACAAAGGACTTGATTGCGGCTGGTTTCTTTCGCCTTGCTAAAGGTGGTGGTTTACACGTACTATCCGCTTGTACGTTAGACTGAATCGGTCCTACGCAGCACTTGCTTTACAAGCTTGTAATCTGCACAAGTTCTTCCGACTCCCTCCAGCGTAAAATTACACAAACAAGGAACAAATCAACACATGGAAACAGGAACAGTAAAGTGGTTTAACGATGCCAAGGGCTTCGGCTTTATCAGCCGTCAGTCGGGCGAAGATGTTTTTGTGCACTTCTCAGCCATCCAGGCCGGCGGCTTCCGCAGCCTGCAAGAAGGCCAGCAGGTGCAATTTGACGTTGTAAAGGGACCGAAGGGCTTCCAGGCGGAGAACGTAAAGCCGCTGTAGTTTGTACGGTTTTTTCAAAGGGCGATCCGCAAGGATCGCTTTTTAATTTGTGGGCTCATACCAATGCCGAGAACTGTACCTTTGCTTTTACCTTAATAAAAAGCAGAGCCTTTCCCCGTCATTTATGCAGAGGACATGTTTTCCTAAAAAACCATCTATGGCATAAGCTTTGAGACTGCTAAGTTCTCTTATGGCAGGAACATCTCTAGAATGTTGAAATCCCGTAACCTCGCACATCACCGATGCCGCAAGATTCATGCCTCGGCCATTCATTGGACCTGGCCTTTAGTCATTTCAGTCGGGTAAAACTTTACGGGCGGGTTTAACTGTGGCCGTCTAACTGATATTCTGAAGGTTTGTTTCTATTGATCGATGATTGCAAATGTATAGCTCGAAGGAATACTGAGCATTACAGGTATGCTGATTGCCATCAAATCCGTGACCGTACGCTCCCGACAATCTGAAATTTGAGATCATTCCTTTTAGACATGGGGATTGATTCGCCTTAAGTTCATCTTCATATTTTATGTGTTCCTCGCGCCAAGCATCATATTGAGCGAAAAATATGAATAATACTGCCATGCCGCCGGTAGTGATGGCAGAGTATTTGAAAATTTCCGCAGTACGCTCTGGACTATCTCCGTAAATATAAGTCAGAAGCAAAAACACTAATGCCACGAAGGCTAAGATTGGGCCAGATATTCGTTTTCCCCATAATTTGGCGGTCGCTGTAAAGTACTGCCAAAGTTCGGGGTTGCTGTTCTTCTCCATATCAGTGAATTTGTAGAGCCACCCAAAAAATGGCCCTTCCAACAGGCAAACAATAAACCAGAACCACTTCCACATTGCGCTGAATTGTACCTCGAAAAATGATCTTTGTCCGTCGATTAAGTAATTTTATCTTGACAATATGTAATGTATTAAGAAGATTATGTACTTTACACAAGGTCGTCTCTCCTGTACAGTCTAGGACATGGTTAATGCTTTTTGGCCTTCTTCTTGTTCGTTTTATTCTGAGACGCGACGTGCTTCTTTACGGACTTCACAATCTCAGGGTGGAAGATGTGCTTTAGGGCTTCGTCATCTGTCATCTGACTCGGGTGTTTCTTTTTCTTGGGCATAGGGGGAACCTGTGAAAGAAGCAATTGATCTTTGCGAACTTGTTGACCGTTACGGAGACGACCAGAAGTGCCGGACTTACCTTGAGCATCTTCGCTGGCGTGACGGCGTTTGCTGCCCGAAATGCCAGAGCCAGAAAGTCTCGTCAATCCTGAAGCGTGACCAGTTTGATTGTGACTCATGCCGTTACCAATTTTCCGTTACTGCTGGGACGATTTTCCATGACACACATCTTCCCCTTACGAAATGGTTCCTTGCGGTCTATCTGATTTGCCAATCGCGCAAGGGGATGTCTGCTAACCAGCTTTCTAGGATGCTCAAGATCAACTATCGCACGGCGTGGTACCTGTGCCATCGCATCCGCCATGCTGTGGAACAAATCAACAAGCCGGACATGGATGGAATCTGCGAAGTGGACGAAACCTATGTAGGTGGAAAGCACAAAGGCAAAGGCGTATTGGCCGGAAAACGTGCCAAGCAGGTTGTTATCGGTATTCGTGAGCGCAATGGGGAACTCCGTTTCTTTCATGCTGAAGATGCGAAGTCCGGCACGCTGGCAAAGTACATCCAACAAAATATCAGCACCGACGTTGACGTGATCGTTACCGACGAATTCACTTCGTATCCCGGAGCGATGGTCAAAGCTGGAGTGGATAAAGATAAGCATAAGACCGTTCGTCATACTTCCGGCGAATATGTTCGCGGAGACATTCACACTAATACCGTCGAATCGGCTTTCTCCCTGCTTAAACGCGGTATTATCGGTACGTGGCATAAAGTCTCTGCGAAACATCTCGCAGCCTACCTTGACGAAATGACTTGGCGATTCAATAACCGTAAAAACCCTTTCCTATTTCGTGACACGATGTTGAAACTCATTGCTTCTGAGAATTTGGAATATAAGGAATTAGTCGCCGCTTGATCGGACTATTTGTGTCCATTGTCCAATCTTGCTTCTCAATCAATCGCTCAGGATGATGCAATGGGTCATCAAATTGACGATATATCTGATCTTTGAATTGCCATTTTCCGTCCTTATCTTTCCTGAAATCCAGGTATTCAGAAGTAGTAAAATTTTGAGCCGACACGTAAATGAATACGCGATACGTCTTCTGTTCTGCGGTGTCGTCCAAATCCAAGAATTGCTCTGGTTTTATTTCCCTCGGTAAAATTATGCGTTCCTTTCGATGCAATGTTCCTACTTGAATACGGCTTTGCACGGATCGCATCATGCTGTCGTGAGTAGCTCCTATCCATATCCCTGCGTCATATATCCCGACCCACACTCCAGTCAAAATATTGTTCCCTCTGTTTTCAATCATGAGTGGAGTGTCCCTATCTGGCCTTACGATCAAGACTGGCTGAACCACTGCATAGGAATCACCTCCGGTTACGTTTTCTAAGTTCTCTTTTGCTAGTTCTGATACTGACTGTGTAGTTCCGAGTATGCGCTTACCTTCGTTAATAAGATCAGTGAAAGATTTTTCTTGATCCTGTCTAGCCTTAAGTTCTTCTATGCGAATCGCTGATTGTTCTTGCTCGTGTTCTCCCCGCTCTTTGTAAACAGAATTTATTTCCACAATGAATAAGGCAAACGAAATTAGAATCCAAACTCCCATTTCCACTTTTGTAAAACGTTCCGTTCTAACGGCCATAATGGCCGCCACAACTCCGAGAAACCCTATAGCCACTCCCGGAACAATCGGCCTGAATAAAGGCCAAGATAAGCAGATAACTACGAGGGCGGCCTGAAGGTACAAACCCTCGCGCTCGTAGTGAGGTATTGGACGAAGCGCAACCATCCTTATGGACTTGAAAATGATTGCAATCCGACTTTCTAGTAAGAGGCCAAACAAACGCAGATTGCGCTTGATAGCGACCAATCTCACATTCATAGCGAGGAATGTTACGCACCTGACACCCCTGTGTCAAATGCACAATCCCGTGTATTAATTACATTTTGACCGTAATAGAGGACACAATATGCTTTCCAAATCACAATCAGACACAGGCATTCGCGCTCTGGCACTCTCACTCGGATCAATCGCGCTGTGGGCGCTGACTACGATGGCCGCTTATCGTTTGCTGCGGCACTATCCCAACGCCAGCAGCATTCGCGGCCTGGCAGTCGTGATCGGATTGATCGGCTACATTCCCTGGCAGGTAATTGTCATCTGGCTGATCCGCCACTACGACGAGTACACGCGGCGTCTCTATCTCATCGCCTTCAGCATTGCATTTGGCGCGACCGGATTGTTCATCGTCACTTGCAATCTGCTCCAGCGCGCGGGATTTATCGACTACGTCTCACTGATGACAATCTGGATGGTGATGGTCGGGAGCTTGGACCGTGGCGTTGGCAGGCGCTCATGGTATTACTGCCGATGAAAAACCGACTGCGTGTGCTGAGAGCGGAGGAGAATTGGTCGCAGCTAAGAGCTGGGGATGCGGGTGGGCGTGACGCGTCAGGCGATCAATGCAATCGAAAACGGCAAGTACGATCCCGGACTGCCGCTGGCCATGAAAATCGCGCGCGTATTTGAGCAGCGCGTGGATGACATCTTTCAACTGGAGGATGGAGACTGATGCGCTCGTTTCGTTTCTCGCAACAAATTGATCGGACGGCGGAGGAGATATTTGCTTTCATGATGGATTTCCGCACGGCTCCGCGCTGGCGAAATATGGTGCGGCGCATGGAAGTGGCGGGTCCTGGCCCGGTGCGCGAGGGGAGCAAAATTCTGCTGACGATGGACGTAATGGGCAAAACGGTACAACTCGAGGCGGAGGTTTGGCGTTATGAGCCTCCTTATCGTTTTGGCATGCGGAATACCCGACAGGGCATCACCGGCGTTTTTGAATATGTTCTCCAGCCGGACACCTCCGGCACGACGGTAACGTTTACCTCTGACATCCGTCCTCATGGGCTGATGTGGCTGACACTGCCGCTGCTTTTGCCAGGGAACCGGAACCGTTATCGCGGCCAGCTTGCTGCGTTGAAGCGGGCAATCGAACAGAAGCCCGTTTAACTATGCTGCGATCCATTCTTTAACTTCCACAAAATCTGTCGCAACATTCCCAGCCATGATTCCGCATCACCAGCGGAAAACTTCGGTCTTCCGCAGCAGGCGGCGAATTCTTTCATCAGAAGATGCGATACGGCGCAGGTCAAGATAGCCACTGATGCCTAGAACTTCGAGCAGCACTTGCGTGATCCGCTCCATCTCTCCCGCCGTGACTTTCTCTTCTTTCGGCAATTTGCCGCCAGCTTTGACATCACGTACCAGTTCGTACAGGCAAACCGCCACCGCCTGTCCGAGATTCATGGAAATATTTTTTTCGCCGGTGGGAATGCGCATCAGCCAGTGGCAGTGAGAGAAATCCTCGTTTGACAGTCCGCGTTTTTCTGAGCCAAACAACAAAGCGACATTGCCGGAGCGCAGATGTTTGCGCATCATGCTTGCGCCCTGTTCCAGTCGGTGCAGCGGTTGATGCAGCGTGCGCTTGCCGACCGCGGTGGTTCCGACCACAAGAGAACAGTCTGCGACGGCTTCGGCAACGCTCTTATATTCCACGGCATTTGCCATGAGATCTGCCGCGCCAACAGCCGACACCGCCCGACGAAACGCAACTTCATAGGGATTCACCAGCCGCAGTTGGGAGAATTCAAAGTTGCTCATGGCACGCGCCGCAGCGCCGATATTAAGAGGATTGCGAGTTGATACCAGGACCACGCGGAGACGGCCGAGTTGAGGAGCAGTAGGCAAGATTTCGATTCTACCAACCTTCGCAGGAAGGCTTTTTCCAGTTAAAATTAAAGTGATGACAGAGATGAAGAAGGTATTCCACTTCGACTCACCGCCCGACCAATACACTGCGGATGCCGCTGTACTGTGCTGTTTTGACCAACGCATTCGTACTGCCGTGCGTAAATTTCTTCAGAAAAGGGGAATCGATCGCCCCGATATGGTTGTGATTGCTGGTGGTGCGAAGACTCTGGCTTCTCCTCGTAATGATTTTGAGCGGGACTTCATTCTTGAGCAGTTCCGTATGTCCATCCGTCTGCACAAAACCACCAAAGCGTATCTAATGAGCCACTCAGACTGTGCTACCTACGGCGGCCTGGCGGCTTTCGGGAACGATCGGGAAGTAGAAGCAAAACATCATCAGCAGGAATTAAAGCGCGCCGCCGAGATATTGAAGGCTGATTTTCCCGAGCTTTCGGTGGAGTGTTTCTTCGTCACCTTCGACGGGATTCACTCGCTGGAGCTTAATGTTGTCGAACAAGTTGCTTAGCCGTCGGTCCCGGTAGGTTTTCTTTCACTTAATAACTCCAGCGCGGGCTCATCGTCATCCCATTCCAGCGCCAGTGTGCGAGCCGTAGTCTCGACCTGTGCGACCTCGGGAATTTCTTCTGACACCGGAGCTCCCAACTCGGCAAATTTGCGGGCAGAAACCATGACCCGGCTCTCCAGCGATCCCACCGCTTTGTTATAGCTGTCAACCGCACGATCCAACCCCTTGCCCACTGCATCCATATGTCCGGCCAGCTTGCATAGGCGATCATGAAGTTCTTTACCCAGCATGCTGATTTCGTGCGCATTCCGCGCCAGCTTCTCCTGGTTCCAGCCATAGGCCACTGCTTTGAGCAGCGCGATTAGCGTCGTTGGAGAAGAGGGAATCACGCGCTGGCTCACACCGGCTTCGATCAGGCCGGGGTCCTGCTCCAACGCCGCGCTAAAAAATGTTTCTCCGGGGAGAAACATGACCACAAATTCGGGCGAAGTCTCGAACTGCTCCCAATAGGATTTGGCGCTGAGCCGTTCCATGTGCTTGCTGACCTGGCGAGCATGGTCAATTAGTTTTGTGCGGCGAATTTCGTCGTCTGTACATTCGACTGCTTCCAGATAAGCTTGCAGTGGAGTCTTAGCATCCACGACAATATTTTTTCCACCGGGCAACTTCACGATCAAATCAGGCCGCAAGCGCCCTTCGCTGGAGTAAACCGTTTCCTGCTCGGAGAAGTCGCAATAAGGAAGCATGCCGGCAATCTCAACCACACGGCGTAACTGTATTTCTCCCCAGCGTCCGCGCACGTGAGGTGCGCGCAATGCCGTAACCAGATTTCCAGTTTGCAGTTGTAATGCTTTTTCGGTCGAGATCAGTGACTGCACCTGTTCCATCAAGGCACCATAAGCCTGGTTGCGGTCTTTCTCAATTTGGCGGATTTTCTCGTCAACCTTGGTCAAGGATTCATTGATCGGCGCTACCAAGCCTTCGACGGCCTTCTGCCGCGCAGACAAATCTCCTGCTGCTTCACTCTGGAACTTCTCGAGATTGGTCTTGGCGAGAGCGAGGAAGGATTGGTTATTGTTCTTCAGGGCTTCCGCCGCCAAAGCCTGAAAAGCTTCGCGCAATTCGCCCGTGGCATGGTCGATGAGCTGTAATTTTTCTTGTCCGGCCTTTCTCTCATGAGAAAGGGTTGCCTCGAGGCCAGCCACAGTTTCCCGCAATTTGGCGGTCGTTTCCTGGTTCGCCGTCAGTTGAGCGCGGGCAACCATTAAATCATTCTCAACCAGAGACAGCCGTGCCTTCAGGCTTGCCGCCCGCGAACGCAGCGCCAGCCAGGCAACCAATGCCCCGAAAATCACACCAGAACTAGCGATGAACCACTGTGCATTCACCATGGTAATTACGTTACACCGGATTCTAGAAGCTACGCTGTTAGAAGCCAAGTTCAGCTTGGCCGCTTCTCCATTGAAACACGAGTCGTTATGTTCTGGTCTCTTTCCTTTTTGGCAATAGTTCTGGCGAATGCCGCTCCAGCAAAAATGCCGGCGCCGCAGCCAATGCATGCTCACCTGCTGCTGGCCGCGTGGGAGGCCCCGCCGGCTTATGATGCCCATGCCGAGAAGGAGTTGCTGGAGTTAGCGAATCGTGCCAGAGCGCAGGCGGGATTGGCTCCTTTTGGCATTGATGATGGGCTCACACATGCCGCTCGCGAACATGCAACCGCCATGGCACGGCGCGAGGAACTCTCTCATCAATTTTCAGGAGAGCCAGATCTGTCGCAGCGATTGGCGGCCAGTTGTTCGTTGTACCTGGTGGAAGCCGCCGAGAAGGTGGCCTCCGCCGAAAGCGCAGATCGGGCTCACGATGGATTGATGCACTCGGTCCATCATCGAGAAAATCTGCTGCATCCCTCTTACAACGTAGTTGGAATCGGAGTGGTGCGGCGCGGGGACACACTCTATGTTGTCCAGGACTTCGGCGATAGCGAGGTGAAATCCTCTGCGAAGGAGTCCGAGGCTCTAATTGCCGGGAGTGTGACACGCTTGCGCACGCAAGCCAAATTGCCCGATTTGCCTCAGTACGAGGCCTTAGCCGCCCGGCAGGAAGCCTGCGCGATGGCCACAGCCGATTCGCTGAAGGCCCTGCAACCTTCTGCTGGTCTACAAGGCAAACACGTGATTCGCTACACTACATTGCAACCAGCGGATCTCCCTGCCGCCGGAGCACAGGTGGCGACGGATGGCACGCTCAAAAGTTATGCCGCAGGTTCCTGCTTCGCTCGTAGTAAAAGTTATCCCAATGGCATTTACTGGGTAGTATTGGTCTTTTACTGAAACGCCTTTCCCAATACATTCGGTTACAACCTTTCCTTAAAGTTTTTCTTCCAAAGGAGTTTGGTCGGAATATTGCATGAGTACATCTGCCAAAATTTTAGTCGGCACGGCGGGCTGGTCGTATGACGACTGGGAGGGAGTGTTCTATCCGCTGGGAATGCAAAGACGGCGCGAGCATCCTCTAACTTATCTGGCGCAGTGCTTCGATATGGTTGAGATCAACGCCTCATTTTACGGACATATAAAGCCGGAGTGGGCCAAAGTTTGGGCAAGAAGAGTCGATGCATTCAATCCTAATTTCAAGTTCAACGCCAAACTGCACAACTCATTCACTCATGCCTCGCGCGATATGCCCGGTGCAACTTCAGCAGCTTCGATCAATCCCACACGGGAGGGTGAAATGCGTGTGCGGGAAGGCCTGGACTCGCTGGCATCTATTGGAAAGCTTGGCGGGGTGCTGGCGCAATTTCCCCTTTCCTACAGGAACACGCCATTAAACCGTGAATACCTTGCCATTCTCAAGCAGAGGTTTAATGAGTATTCGTTGGTGATAGAAGTGCGCGATGAGAGTTGGGACACGCCAGAAACAATCCGTTACTTGTCTGAGTTGCAAATCGGTTTTTGCAATATTGACTGGGTACCTTCCAAAGCTACGCTGGAACGTACTGAATATGCGACTTCGCGCACGGGCTACGTGCGCTTGCATGGCCGCAATGCCAAATACGACTATTTGTACAAGCTTGCGGAACTAAAAATTTGGGTGGAGAAAATTCAGAATATTGCGCGCGCAACGGATGTGACTTACGTGGTCACCAACAATACGCCGGGTGCTAAAGCGGTTGTGAGCGCATTGCAGTTGAAGTATTTATTGACCGGGTCGCGAGTCAAAGCGCCGGAATCTCTGCTGCGGCAGTTTCCCGAGCTGAGAGATGTAGCCGATCCGTTGCACACGGAAGCGAATGGATTAATTGCGTGAGTTGAGTACAACCAGGGTTTCCGCGTCACTGCGCTCTTTGCTACTGCCATCTTTGGCTGCGTAGTGCGATTGGACATATTCGTCGAGAATCTGCCGGAACTCAGCTACGATCTTGTCACCCTTGAGTGTGGTAAACAGCCGGCCATCCACGTACACGGGAGCTTTCGGTTCTTCAAAAGTTCCCGGTAATGAAATACCAAGATTGGCGTGCTTGGATTCGCCGGGGCCGTTGACTACGCAGCCCATCACGGCAACTTTCATCTCTTCCACGCCAACATAGCGGCCTTTCCACGATGGCATTGATTCGCGCAGGTAAGATTGAATCTGCTCTGCCATCTCCTGGAAGAAGGTGCTGGTGGTGCGCCCACAACCGGGGCACGCCGTAACCTGTGGCGTGAAACTGCGGATCTGCAAAGATTGAAGAATTTGCTGGGCTACGCGAACTTCTTCCGAGCGGTCACCACCTGGAGCAGGCGTCAGCGAAACACGGATGGTGTCGCCAATTCCTTCCTGCAACAGGACACCTAAAGCGGCGCTCGAAGCCACAATACCTTTTGCCCCCATGCCAGCCTCGGTCAACCCGAGGTGCAAAGCATAGTCACAGCGCGCTGCCAGCGAACGATAAACATCAATCAGGTCCTGCACTCCGCTGACTTTTGCGCTGAGGATGATCTGATCGCGCCGCAACCCATATTTTTCCGCCAGGGCAGCCGAATTCAATGCGCTAACAACCATTGCTTCCATGGTCACTTCCCGCGCATCCTTCGGCTCAGCCAGTAGGGAATTTTCATCCATCATCCTGGTGAGTAATGCGGAGTCAAGCGATCCCCAGTTCACCCCGATACGTACCGGCTTCTGGTTCTCGACAGCAACTTCAATCATGGTGCGGAAGTTGTCGTCATTCTTACGGCCCACGCTGACGTTGCCGGGGTTGATACGGTATTTAGCCAAGGCCCGGGCGCATTCAGGAAATTTCTTGAGAAGTAAGTGCCCGTTGTAATGGAAATCGCCAATGATGGGGACGCGTATCCCTTGTTTGTCGAGTTGTTCAACAATAGGCGCGACAGCAGCAGCAGCAGCTTCATTGTTGACGGTCACTCGGACCAGCTCAGACCCAGCCCGTGCCAGCGCAGCCACTTGTTGGACCGTGCTGGGGATGTCCGCTGTGTCGGTATTCGTCATGGATTGCACCACAACCGGTGCATCCGAGCCGACTCGCACTCCACCGACGTTCGCCGTGACCGCTTTTCTACGCTGAATCTCAGGCATGGGGAAACTTCATTTTAACACGTGAAAATGGGGCTGGGATTTCAGTTCTCGGTTCCCAGCCCCATTCATTCTTAAAAGTGTTTACTGCATTCGATGGAGCATACCCGGCACAGTTTTTGCCAAATCGTTGAAGATCACCATTGCCGCAAAAAGTATCAGGAACACAAAGGCGACCTGATAGATACGTTCTTTGATCGGCATACTGATGTCACGGCGCATTAGACCTTCAAGGAGCAGTAACACAATCACTCCACCGTCGAGGATCGGGATCGGCAGCAGATTGAAGACCCCCAGGTTCAGGCTGATGGCTGCGGTGAGACCGAGCAATGGAGTCCAACCTTTGCGTTGCGCTGCTTCACCCGCGGCTTGTCCGATACGGATCGGCCCTTCGATTGATTTTACGGACATCTTTCCGCCGATCATTTTGCGGACCAGCTCCAAAATTAGCAGTGCGTATTTCTTGTTTTGTTGGATTGACAGATTGAAAGCATCAGCAGCGTGCAGGGTCTTGGTCTTAGTCGGGACGCTGCCAATGCCAATGCGATAGCGTTTGTCCGAGAGAACCGGTTGAAGGGTGAAGTTCTTTGTCTGTCCCTTGCGTAAGACGGTCAACGTAATGGGCGCGTCTTTGCTGACCTCGAGAGCTTCCACCATCGCTGCCAAAGCAGGCAGTGCCTTGCCATTAAGAGCGACGATCTGGTCGCCTTCTTCGATGCCGGCCTTTTCCGCAGGCATATCAGGCTGAACATCAGTGATCACCAATGCATCGTCTTTTGGGGTCCAGCCGGCTATGCCAATTTTGTCCGGCTCGGAAGTTTCCGGCACGATCGTTTTTTCAATTATCTGGCCATTGCGTTCTACGGCCACTTCGAGAGGTTGGCCTGGACTAATGGCCTCGCGCATTTCCACCTGTTCCCAGCCTGGATTTTTTATTCCGTCAATGCTCGCGATGCGGTCGCCAGCTTGGATTCCGGCTTTAGCTGCGGCCGAATCTTTCAAAACCCATCCGATAGTGGTGGGTCCGTCATACACCGCCGGGTACTCGTAGTGAACCATGTAAACGCCGGTGAGTAATCCAATGGAGAGCGCGATATTCATGGCCGGGCCGGCTATGGCAATCAAAAACCGATGCCAACGCGGATGGTTCATGAACTCCCGCGGATCATCGGTGCGCTGATCCATGGGGTTCTCGCCGCTCATCTTTACGTAGCCTCCCAGCGGAATAGCAGCAATGCGATAGTCGGTCTCACCTCTGCGGAAACCGATCAGCCGCTTGCCGAAGCCGATGGAGAACACTTCGACGCGTACCCCCAGCAATTTGGCCACGGCATAGTGGCCAAATTCATGGATCAAGATCATGAAACCGAGGATGATTCCAATGGCGAGAACGGAAATAAAGAAGCCTGACATATTTATATATAAGTCCCCTTAGACTGGCCGCAACGAAGCAGCATTATGGAGCACGGCACGAACTTTCTCCTGGGCCAGACTGCGGGCCTGGGAATCCACTTCCAGCACTTGAGATATAGACGTTAAATCTCTTGATTTTGTTGCAGAAAGCACTTGCTCGATCACCCTGGGAATATCATCGAACCCAATCTGCCCATCCAGAAATGCTGCCACCGATATTTCATCCGCGGCATTAAGTGCAACTGGTTGCACTCCTCCGGCCTCGGCTGCCTGATACGCCAGACGCAGGCAAGGGAATTTTTCCATGTCCGGCGGCTGGAAATCGAGGTGTCGTAAGTCCATGACCGGGAAGCGCATATCCGATTCTATGCGTTCCGGATAAGTCAGCGCATAAAGAATCGGCAGCCGCATGTCGGTCACCGAAAATTGAGCAAGTATGCTTCCATCCACGAACTCGACCATGGAGTGAATGGTGGACTGGGGATGAACGATCACCTCAACTTGGGAAGGCGGTAAGTTGAACAAACGACAGGCCTCTATGACTTCAAAGCCCTTATTCATAAGCGTTGCAGAGTCGATTGTGATGCGTTTTCCCATACGCCAGGTGGGATGGTTCAGCGCCTGCTCAACCGTGATGGACGAAAATTGTGATTTGGGAGTGTTGCGGAATGGACCACCCGAGGCCGTCAGCCAGATTTTTCGTACTTCCTCCATGCGCCCGCCACGGAGACATTGGTGGACGGCGTTGTGTTCGCTGTCTATCGGAAGGATGGCGACCTTTTTCTTACGCGCTTCGGCGGTGATGATTTCTCCGGCTGCGACCATGCACTCTTTGTTGGCTAGGCCGATGGGCTTGCCGAGTTTTACGGCTTCGTAGGTGGCTTCGAGCCCAGCGACGCCAACGATGGCACTGACTACGAAATCGGCTTCGGGATAGGTGGCTACTTTTACTGTTCCCGGTGGTCCGTGGAGAACTTGAATATTGCTGAGACCTTTTTCTTTTAAGCTCCGCTGAAGTTTCTCCACATCTTTTTCATCCGCGACCGACACTATCTTCGGCTTCCAGCGGATGGTCTGCTCTAAAGCAGCTTCAACATTTTTTCCGGCAGCGAGCGAGACGACAGAGAAACGGTCAGGGTAGGATTCGACCACCTTGAGCGTGCTGCACCCGATCGAGCCGGTCGAGCCCAGGATGGCGATGCGTTTCATGCTAGAGATATCGTACTAAACAAAACTTTTTTATGTGAGTAATCTGGGAAGGGCCCGAGTTCTACTCGTGCCGCTGAATCTTTAACTTGATCCGCGCTTAAGCGCCTGCGATTACCTCATACGCTAAAGCGTAAAGTTCCTATGTTTCTTACGGCACGGCTGGAAGCCGTGCCCTTCCCAAATTTTATTGCAATACTTGCCAAGCCACATAGAACCAAAGAATCGGAGCCGCAAAAAGCAGGGCATCGATGCGATCCAGCATTCCGCCGTGTCCCGGCAGGATTGTGCCCGAATCTTTCACATTGGCTCCGCGTTTAATTAAAGATTCAACCAGATCTCCCAATTGCGCCGCGACATTTAACACCGCGGATAAAACCAAGATCGGAAATAGCGACGGCCTTTGCAGGGCAAAGAATCCATCTTTTTGTTCGATCAGATGTGCATTCAACAATGCCGCACTAATTTGCAGTCCATATTGGTGAAGCAAAAATCCAACGCCCAGACCAGCCAGCAAGGAAGCGATGGCGCCTTCCCATGTTTTCTTGGGGCTGACTCTCGGTGACATCAGATGCCTGCCTATCGATTTGCCGACGAAGTAAGCGAAGATGTCTCCGGCCCAAACCAAGACCAACAGATAAATCACCCAGATTGCGCCAGATGGTTGCTGGCGAAGTTGAACTAAGAAAATGAATGGCATTGCGATGTAGGCGAAGGAAAAAGCTGACACCATTGCGGCTTGGAACGAACCGTTCAGATCTGCACGCAGCATTCCGATCGTCAGAAAAATAAACGTGGCCATGCTGGCGGCAAAGACTGAAATCGCCACCAGACTTGCCGTCGAGAGCAGCGGGGTTTGTCCAGAGGAACTCGCCGCCAGGATGACAAAAACTACGGCGATGAAAACAAAAGTCTGCCAGCGGAAGGGTTTGATCCCATACCCTTCGCTTAGCTTTAGCAACTCATGCACGGAAAGCAGAGCCACAACCGCCGCCACTAATTCCAGCGCGATAATATGTACGCGCAGAACCAGCAGCAGCACGATGGGAATCAGAACAACAGCAGTCAGGATTCGTTTGAGAAGGTGCAAGAGGTCTAGCTCCGCGCCGCTTTGGGAGCGTGGTGTACAGGGGTTTCGTTCAGTCCGCCATAACGGCGTTCTCGCTTTTGATAATCCGCGATACTTTCCAGCAGATGTGCGCCACGAAACTCCGGCCACAGGGTTTGCGTGACAAGAATTTCGGCATAAGCCAACTGCCACAGCAGGAAATTGCTGAGGCGCATCTCCCCGCTGGTGCGAATCACTAGATCAGGATCGGGCAGATTGCGCGTGTACAGGTGCTGCGAAACCAACTCTTCGCTTACCTTCAGATGCTGTAATCCGCCGTTGGAAGCTGCCGTGTCCATGATGGAACAAAATGCATCCACTAGCTCGGAACGCGCGCTGTAATTCAATGCCAGCGTCAGCACCATGCCAGTGTTTTGCCGTGTGGCATCCCGGGCCCAGCCCATCTTTTCCTGAACATCTGTTGGAAGCTCATGCTGCCGACCGATGTATTCGAGACGAATATTGTTGTTATTCAGGGTAGGCACTTCTGCTTTCAGATAGCGGCAGAGAAGCCCCATCAAGAATCCAACTTCGCCCTTGGGTCGTTTTTTCCAGTTCTCTTCCGAAAAAGCATACAAAGTCAGCGAAGGGATCCCAATACGTGCTGCGGTCTCAACCGTTGAGCGCACAGCTGCCACCCCGGCGCGGTGTCCCGCAATTCGCGGAAGGTGACGCTTACGCGCCCAACGCCCGTTGCCGTCCATGATGATGGCGATGTGTTTTGGAAGCCGATCCGGATCAAGCCGCTGATAAACTTCGGCTTCTTTGCGATCCAGTCCGGCGGGAACTGTCGTTCGCAATCGCTAACCTCTTCTAAATGTTGAAGCTAACATAGCGGAGGTGGGCTTGCAATTCACGGTTAACAATCATATCAACTTGTATTCTGCCGTTAATAAATGGTATTTGCCATGTTAAAATGCCATTATGACTGTCAAAATTACGATTGACCGTGCGGGACGGGTCGTCCTTCCGAAACCGCTTCGCGACGATTTGCAACTCGAGCCGGGTGATTGGTTGAGCATAGAAAGTACTGAAAATGAAATCATAATCCGTCCGTTGCGTGGAACGGTGCCCCTACAAAAGAAACATGGGATTTGGACCTTTGGGGTGGGTGAACCACTTTCGCTTGAACAGGTCAACCAGACGGCTCAAGGTGTACGCCGCGAACGCGATCTTAAACTGCTTGGACATCGCACTCCTCAAACGCGGCGCGCAAGCAAAAAGGCGAAGGCGTGAAATCTTTTTTTGACTCGTCCGTATTGATCCCGGTCTTCTACAGGGATCACGTACATCACGAAGCCAGCCTAAAGGCTTTTGAAGCTGCCCATGCGAGAGATAGCTGCTGTGCTGCGCATAGTCTCGCTGAAACCTATTCAACCATGACGAGACTACCCGGAAAATATCGTTTAAGCGGAGATCAGGCGTTGTTATTTCTTGGGTCGATTAAAGAACACTGCACTCTCATTGCGCTTGATACAGACGACTATGTTTCGGCCATTGAAACATCTGCATCCCTTGGGATCGTAGGAGGCACGATCTACGACGCCTTACTCTGTCAATGCGCCTTGAAAGCAAATGCTGAAACAATTCTGACTTGGAATTTGGAAGACTTCCGCCGGCTAGGACCTGAAGTGGCGAAGCGAGTGAGAACACCTTAGACGTGTGCCAGACGGTTCTCCAGCGCTTCCTTCATGCTCAAAATCGCCGATAGTACATGCTCATCGCCGATCGCCGTATTGATCATCATGTGATACAGACAGCGAGTGGGCCAGTCGGCGTTGAAGTAGTGCTTTACGAACTCCATCCGGTCGCGATCTACAGTGTCAACCAATTCTTCCGCTTCACTGGAGTTTTTCCCCAGTTCAAGTAGACGCCTTATCTTCTCGGCCCGCGGTGCATACAAAAATACGTGAAATACATCGGACCGTTCCCGCAGAAAATACGGTGCGCCGCGCCCGACGATTACACAATTCCCGGCACCGGCTACTTTACGCATGACCTGCTCACTGATGGCCACGAACCTGTCGGTATCAAAAGGCGCCGCAGTGTTCATTTCCATATTGCGTTCGTAGCTGCCCCGCCAGAAGGTTTTTGCCAGCCGGTGGAAGCGGCTGTCGCGGCGCTCGTCACAGCACATGACCGCAGAAGGATCCACGTGGGCGACGTTGGCGATTTCCTGGGTCAAGGCCTGGTCCCACAATTTCCAGTGAAGATGATCTGCCAGCGATGCGGCGATCTCAGCAGCGCCGCTGCCAAATTCACGCTCGATAGTAATGACCCGATACATCTGTCTGTTTCTAGTGTACCGCCATTCCGCCGCCCGCTTTCGGTTTTTTCATCAGAAAAACCAGCGGAATCATGACCAGAATGGCGATCCCGAGAATCCAGAAGCAGTCGATGTAAGCGAGCATGGTGGACTGACGAACTACGATACCCTGAATCATGCTCCAGGCTTTTGGTGAACCGCCCAGAGGCCCGGATGCCCCTCCACCCACCGCTCCAGTGATGCCGTGCAACGCATCCCGCAACCGCGGATTCGAGGCTGAAAGATTCTCCGAAAGGATCGCCTGGTGCACCTGCGCCCGTCGCGCCAGCAGAGTTGTGACCACCGAAATCCCTACGCTGCCACCGATGTTACGGGCGAGATTCATCAATCCCGAAGCGGCATTGTTCTTTTCTCGCGGCAGGAATGAGTACGCAGTGGTATTGATCGGAACAAACAAAAATGCGATTCCCGAGGCCTGCACAATACGCGCCCAAACAATAGTGCCGAAATCAACGTTCAGGTCGAAATTGGTCATGTGGAACAAGGAGAATGCCAGGACGATCAGACCAAAAACCATCAGCCGCCGCGCATCGGTTTTACCTAGCAAGTATCCAACCAGCGGCATAAGCAACATGATGGCAAAGCCACCGGGGGAAAGTCCCATGCCTGCGCGCTCCGCCGTATAGCCAAGCAACGTCTGCATAAACAGCGGCAGCATCAAAGTGCTACCCAATAAAGCGAAGCCCAGCATGAACATCATCAAATTTGCGGAGGCGAAGTTTCTGTCTTTGAACAAATGGAGATCAACGACAGGATCTTTGTGATACCACTCCCAGAAGATGACAAATATCAGCGCGGCTGCGCTGATCAGCGTCAGCACCAGGATGAAATTGGACTGGAACCAGTCATCACGCTGGCCTTTGTCCAACACAATTTGCAGAGCGCCAAAGCCGAGGGCGACCAGTCCCAGGCCGATGTAATCGATTTTGAGTTCGGTGATCTTGCGGCGGCGGAAGTAAGGCGGGTCCTGAATCAGTCGCGAAGTAAGTATGAGCGACAAAATCCCCACTGGAATGTTGACGAAGAAAATCCATCGCCAAGAATAGTTGTCGGTGATCCATCCACCCAGCGTCGGCCCGATCGCAGGGGCCATGACCACCGCCACTCCATAAACCGCAAATGCCATGCCGCGTTTGGCCGGAGGAAAAGTATCGGCGAGGATTGCCTGTTCACTGAGGCTGCAACCCGCCTCCGCCCGCGCCTTGCAGGATGCGAAACACAATCAACATAGGCAAGTTAATGGCGAATCCGCACAACAGGGAACTTATAGTGAACAGCATGACGCAGCCCATATAGAAGCGCTTGCGTCCGACAATGGAAGAGAGCCACCCGCTCAAAGGTAGGACGATGGCATTGGAAACTAGATAAGAAGTGAGCACCCAGGTGCTCTCATCGGTCCCGGCAGAGAGGCTCCCGGCGATGTGAGGCAAGGCAACGTTCGCGATGCTGGTGTCCAGCACCTCCATGAACGTGGCCAGCGTTACCGCCAGCGCGATAATCCAGGGATTGACTGCCGGACGCCACTCTTCGGTGGCGTTCATCGGCAGAGCGGCGGTACTCATTTAATCCAGACCTTGGGTTCGACCGACATCCCCGGCCGCAGCAAGTGTTCTTTGGTTTCTCCGGCGTCAAAAGTGATTTTGACCGGGATACGTTGCACAACTTTCACGTAATTTCCCGTGGCGTTTTCCGGAGGCAGCAAACTCATCAGGGAACCGCTGGCTCCGGCAACACTCTGCACACGGCCTTTGTATTTCTTGCCATAGGCATCGATGGATATTGTCACCGGCTGCCCGACTCTCATCTCACGCAGCTGGTTCTCTTTAAAGTTGGCCGTTACCCAGATGTCATCCAGGTTGATGATCTTCATCAGTTCCTGCCCGGTGCAACGTTCTGCCCAACTTCTACCGTGCGATTGCTGACAATCCCGCTCACAGGCGCAACGATTTTTGTGTACTGCAAGTTGAGTTGTGCCTGATCGAGTTCAGCTTTTTTCGAATCGGCTTGTGCCTGAGCCGACTGTGCCCGTGAACGCGTCACCGCCAACTGTTGAGGGGCCGTATTGGCTTGTCGCAACCCTGCTTGTGCCTGGCTCAGTTTGGCGCGTGACTGGACAACCCCTTGTTCAGCGCCGGCGACCTGCGCTTTTTGCGCCGCCACCATGGAGGCGTTGGCTTTTGCCGCGGCCACTGCCTGATCGTACTGCTGCTGCGAAATTTCCTGTTTGTCTACCAACTGCTTGTAGCGCACCAAATCGTTTTGCGCTTTTACATCGTTGGCTTCAGCTTCTTCAAGCAGGGCACGCGCCGCTTCAGTCGCCTTTGCGCCATGGAAATCCCGGCGGCCGCATTCTGCACATTGCCCTCTGCGTCAACCACCTGGCTTGATGTACCTACTGAGGTAATTGGGACATTCACCTGTGCGGCTTGTGCCGTGGCCATTGCATCGCTATAAGCCGCTTGTGCCCGTTCCAACGCGACTTGGTAATCCGAGGGATCAATTTCCACTAGTGGAGTTCCCGCGTCCACATACTGGTTGTCCTGTACCAATATCTTGGTCACGTGACCTGAAACGCGTGGGCTTACAGAATTCAAATGCCCATCCACTTGAGCGTCGTCGGTGCCCTCATAACTGCTGAAATGCCGCCAGAGAAAAAATCCCACGACCAGTAACACGATAGTCCCGCAATCACGGCAATGCGAAAGCGGGGATCACGTGAACGTGTTTTCCAGCCAGGTCCTGATCAGAGGCAGGCAAAGGCGCGTGTTCCTGTTGCTGCTGTTTCGGTTTTTCCTGGACTGCGGTGTCGCTTGAATTGTCCATATTTAGTGGCTCTGTAAATACTGTCTTACGCCTTCTTCAGCAAAGCCCACCGCACGGGCCAGTTCAACTTTGGCTAGATTGTGGGCATAGAGACTGGAAATGTAACTTTCGTTGGCGACGGCGACCGCTTCTTGCGCCTGGACGACTTCCAGATTGTCGGCTACGCCGGCAGTGAAGCGGTCCTGTGCCTGGGTCATGGTTTGTCCAGCTAGATCTACGGAACTGCGCGCAACTTCCACTTGCTCGGCGGCCGCGGTCAAATCCAGGAGTGCGACTCGCACTTCATATTCAATCTGTGCCCGAAGATTTTCGAGCTGCTGTTTGCTTTGCCGCAGCTGAGCTTCTGATTGCAAGGCATCGGCATGGGCCTTGCCACCGGCAAAAATTGGGATATGCAATCCGCCACTTACCGCATAGGTACCGTGCGATTGCGCGGGAGTAATCCCCAGGTCGCCGTAATTCGCCGACATAAACAGGCTGGGCAAGTGCTCGGCAGTGGCTGCTTTGCGTAGAAGTTCCCCAGCGCGTACCTGTTGGGCCGCCGCCAGATAATCGGAGCGCGTCAAATAAGCCCGTTGCAAACTGGTTTCCAGACTCCACGCCGCCAGTGGCTCATATGGGGCTTTATCGGTCAAAGTAATTTCCTGCCCGACCGGCAAGCCGATCGCGCGCACCAGCGCCAGTTTTTGCTTGGAAAAATTATTACGCGCAACGATCGCCTGCTGCTGGCGGGATTGCAGCTCGACCCGCTCCCGCAAGCTGTCGATTGCCGGACTTACTCCTGCTTTGAGCTGATCGGAAGCTTCGTCGAACAGCGCTTGCCCGGTTTCACCTGTGCCTCAGATGTTTCCACGCGAGCCGCACCGGCAAGCGCGAGGAGATAAGCATTCCCGACCGCCAGCACTACCAAATCGCGCGCATCTTTATAGTTGTATTGTGCGACCTGCTCATTGATCTTGGCCGCACGCAGATGCTCCAAATCGCTATAGTCGAAAATAGTCTGTTTAAGGTAGACCCGTGCATTGAAGAAGCCATAAGGACCAACAATTGTCGGAAACCCAGAAACCGCAACCCACGGGCAGCCAGATTGTCCTGAGCCACATTCTCCGTGACTTCTGCACTCACATTCGGCAAAAGTTCGCTGAGTTCCTTCCATTTTTGTCCGCGAGCAGCCAGCGTATTATCCGATGAAAAGCAATCCCAGATTGTTTTTAACCCAAGATCAATTTTAGCATATTTAAAAGTCAGAGGTGAAGCTTCAGAGCTGATTTTCCCTGGGAGACACTTCCCATTGAACGAACCCTGGTTGGAGACAGACACACTGGGCATTCCTTGCAATTGCGATGCTGAAGGACATCCGGGTATTGTGGGCCTGCCTGTGCTACCAGGGAATAACAAAGACTCAGAAATATGACAAAAAGTCTGCAGACCCCGATGACCAAATGACAATTTGGCAGCAAAGCTTCAATTGAAGGTATTCATCATCTTCATTTAACAATAAATTCCTGCGAAGGTAGTTGAGGTGCAAACCTTTCTCGTCAGGTTGTGCTCCAACTGATTATTCTGCAAATTATCAGAACTTAAATATCATTCCAATAAACAATCTATGATTGGACACCGCCCTTGACACAGACCTAAATTATTCATCCTTTAAAGCCATACCAAGACCCACGCCCGGCTCCGGCAAATCACAGTTCTGCCAGTATCGTTCAGTTGCTCGGCCTCCTTTACGCAGCTCTGGTTTCAGTGAGCTTTACGGTTAACTACGTGCCCACAGTACCCGTGAGCACTACAAAGTTTATTTCCAAAATTACTGTAGGATTTGCCCACCGAGACCCAGACCCACAAGCCACTAACCTCTCATTTCTGCGTCGATTGCATTTACCGTTTATGGAAATGACGAGGAAACGGCGGGTTTTCCCAATGATCTGTTGCCGCGAATCATTCCCGGGGAATAATGGCGCAAGATTTGACGTGGCCTGACCCAGCGTATTGGCGCTAAATCTATTTCTCGAAGATATTTCCACGAAGGGAAGATTCTATCCGAAGGGGTAGTGCCACGGGATCTCGTTTATAGCTGTAAACATTTTCGCCGTGAGATGCGCGGGCTAAATGTCCCCCGTGGAGCTTATGTAGATCAGTTGCAGAACGACCTGGTACATCTGCCGAACGGCGATTCCGGTGCTCGAAGATAAATTGCGCGTACCCAGTGGCATCTGCCTCATGTTTGGCCGACCGTAAAGTGTTAAAGCGCGTTTTCCCACGATGTTCCGCGATTACGGCGTCTGGCCGATTGATCATTACACACAAGCGTTGCGCCGAACCCTATGCACACTGGCGCCGGTGGACTAATTACAGCGACGGCACGACGGTGGTGCTGTCTCTCCTCCTCGGATTCCGCGTCTCGACCCTACCTCACGCAGGCGGATGGGAATTGATTGGTCGAGGGCCACGATCTGCTCGTCCACGGCGGCCGTTGATTTCTCCTGCGAGCACCCACTAGGTTGCGCCACGTCATATCATGTCTCGCCAGGTTAGCAGCAAGTTTATCAGTGCCTCATTTTTCCCCCAGTTAACTTCAGCATGCAGATTTATCAATGCCTCCGCGCCGGCAATGTGACTTTGGCAAACTACAATGTCGGACTCGGCAAGTCGCAAAGCCATGTATGCCTACGTGCCAGCGATCATCCGCTATTACTTGGGAGAGATCCAAGTATTCCTAATGTCCCAACCTATCTTTTGACCAATAATTCACAGCGGCAATACGTTCTAGAACACTGAGATAATTAGTGGTGAAAGCAGTGGGCGAGTCTGGCGGCTACGGCCTGTTGATCGCCGCGTCGCGCCGCATCACAGCGTGAACTTACCATACACATTGGCCGACCACACAACTACATCGCACAGCCGACGTTAAGCTTCTCGCGCGCTCCATGTTTCTGC
>CAWBXL010000186.1:0-8788 GCA_963792305.1 uncultured Acidobacteriaceae bacterium
CTGCGCCTAGGCTTCGGCTACAGATTCTGGAAAAATTCCGATAAATAATTTGCAGGATATCGTGAGCCAGCAAACCTAATCTGCTCCAGCTGCAAAGCGGCGGAATGAGATAGCCCCGGACGAAAGTCCGGGGGGAGCATCCATGAGACCGAGTCCCGCAGGGACGGCACCAACACCGTGTCTCCCGTGAGAACACAGTGTCCCCGCCCCACAAAACAACCCCAACAACCCCGCCCTATCAATAACTTCCCTCTGGCCCACGCCCTGCATTTACCTCCAGCGACTGGCAGGATCCAGCACCGGAGGCAACTATGTCAAACTTTACCCAACTTAATTTGCAAGGCAGCAATTCAAACAGCAAGACCACACCAAATCCATCTACACCTAGCAACAAACCCATGCCCAAAAAGCTCGGGTTGAAACCCGAGCACGGCGGAGCCAAAGTAGCCGCCATCGTAGGCTCCTTCATGGCCGCCACGCTGATCGCCACCTTCACCATCGGAACCAATGGCTGCTCGAAGAGCAAACCAGTAGCAGTTTCGAACCCAACTCCGGCCATCACCCAGCCGGTGACGCCATGACCCCAACTCCGTCTCCCGCACCCGGGTAGCAAAAACAGACTAAGAGCCCGCGTCAACACAAGCTGGCCACATTCAAAAATAAGGAATACGCAATCTCGTTCCGTTATCCGACTCACTACACGGTGAAGAAAAGCGAGGAGACCGATCCCGCGCAGACCAATATCACTTCCGAGGCCATGAACTTCGCGCAGCCCGGTGGCATGACCCTGTCCACCATCAAGCTCCCGGAAAAGCTCTACACCGGCACTGATTTTGCGTCAGCTTTCTTCACCGTAAACGTGAACCCCAAGATGACCGCCGACCAATGCACCCAATTCGCCTTCCCCGAGAAGACCGGCTGGATAACAATTCCGACGGCCCATCAGAAGTGAACGTGGCAGGAACTTGACTACTACCGAAATGGATGACGTAGTAAGCGACGGCTCGCTGCAAGCCAACGCACGCTACTATCACCTGTATCAAAACAATGTCTGCTACGAGTTTGCACTAGGTTTGCAAACCGCTGGAGACGAAACCAACAAAGACCTGAAGCCGGTTATCGGCGACAAGGTCTTCGACAAATTGCAGTGGATGCTCTCCACCGTGAAGATCAAGACGACGGATGCGACCCCTGAAGTAGCAAAGACCACAGTCGAGCCGAGCACCACGACGGACGCGACGACCGCAAGCTCAACCGCTCCAACTACTCAACTCACCGCCACTCCAAACAATCAGTAAGCACAACAAAATGGGCCACGCCGCCAGGCGTGGCCCTTTTTTTTGCCCCTCTTACGAAAGTCACTTGCCCACGATGAGAACCTGAGCGAAACTCGGCCATCGTACTTCCATCATATGCAGCCACGCACCGTACGCCAGATCCAGCTGTATGGCTTGCTAACTCTCGCCTTCCTGCTTCCAGTCCTAAATTCGTTGGCCATCTTTGTTGGAGGATGGAGGCCCGGCCCAGCCACCAACGGGCGTTTAATTTTTAAAACGGTGTATGAACTCGTTGGGCTCGCAGGACTTTTCTGGGTGCTGCGCAAACAGCAAAAAGATTTCAGAAGCCTCGGTTTTTACTCTCCTCCAAAAGTCTCCGAAGCCGGACACGCCGTTCTTCTGGCCCTCGCGGCCTATATCGCAGTTGGCTTCGTCTCGTTCTTTATTCAAATCGGTTATCGCGCCATGACCGGACATTGGGTCCCTCAACTCTGGGATTTCCGTCCTTCCCTTTTCGGCCATACCTCTGCATCTCTGTCGTTCTTGTTCGCCCTGATCAATCCCTTCAGCGAGGAATTAATAGTCCGCGCTTTCCTGATCACTCAGGTCGAAGAAATTTATTCGTCCACAAAAGTAGCTGCAATTGCCAGTGTGCTGCTGCAAACCTCCTATCATCTTTATCAAGGTCTTTTTGACGCAGTGGTTTTAAGCGCGTGCTTCTCCGTGTTTACCTGGTACTACATCCGTAAACGCCGAATTCTTCCTGTCGTCCTTGCTCATATGATTCTGGATGTCCTCGCCGTGTCGCATCTCATCCATTCGCGGTAAAGTTTCCCAATCAGATATATTTATTTGTGGCGTCGTTTCAGCGCCGCTCATCTGAATAACCCTATGGAACTCCGACAATTAGGCAACTCCGGACTCAAAGTCCCCGTACTCAGCTTCGGCACTGGCACCTTCGCCGGCAAAGGTGATTTCTTTGCCGCATGGGGCAACACCGGCGTAAAAGAAGCCACCCGGCTCGTAGACATCTGTCTCGAAGCTGGGGTCAACTTTTTCGACACCGCCAACGGTTACTCCGACGGCGAATCCGAAGAAGTCCTGGGTAAAGCAATCGCCGGCCGCCGCGACAAAGTCCTGATATCCACCAAAGCCGTCTTCCCCACCAGCGACGACCCTAACGACTCCGGCTCCTCGCGCTATCACCTGATCAAAGCCTGCGAAGACAGCTTGCGGCGACTGGGCACCGACCACATCGATGTCTACCACATGCACACCTTCGACGCGGTCACTCCCATCGAAGAAACACTCAACACGCTGAACAATCTGGTGCAGTCAGGAAAAGTCCGCTACATAGCCTGCTCAAATTTCTCCGGCTGGGCGCTGATGAAATCGCTTGCCATATCTGACAAATACGGATGGCCCGCATACATCGCGCAACAGGCCTACTATTCGCTAATCGGACGCGATTTTGAATGGGAGCTAATGCCGTTAGGTATCGAAGAAAAAATAGGCACCATGGTCTGGAGCCCGCTAGGCTGGGGACGCTTGACCGGCAAACTTCGTAGAGGCCAACCCAAGCCAGCCGTAAGCCGCCTGCCCGTAACTTCAGATAAAGGCCCGCCGGTAGCCGACGAATATCTTTATAAAGTGGTCGATGCGCTCGATGAGGTGGCAAAAGAAACCGGCAAAACAGTCCCGCAAATCGCCCTGAACTGGCTGCTCCAACGTCCAACCGTAGCCAACGTAATCATGGGTGCGAGAAACGAAGAACAACTCAGGCAAAATCTGGGCGCGGTGGGATGGAACCTTACACCAGAACAAGTAGCCAAACTAGACACCGCCAGCCAAGTAACCGCCGCCTATCCCTATTGGCACCAACGCGGTAACCCCTACGGACGCAATCCCGACCCTATCTAATGGAATAACAAGGCCATGTGGTGGCAGCCGCCTCGGCTGCCATTCCAGCCGAAACGCTCGCTACCATTCCATATCTGTACCTACCGTGCTCGAAAGTGTACTCAATTCCACCAAATTCCGTAAATCTGTAGCCCATGAATGCTACAATTCTCCGTCTTTCAGCAAAGACAGACCAAGCATTAACGCAAGGTCCAGGCGCCGATCTCGGCATCTCATGACGCCCTCCCTGCGGTAACACATTTTCGTGTGACCGATCCAAAAAAATTGGGGACTAATGAGAATTCTGCTTTACAACCCTGACAACGGCGTAACTCGCAACTTCATGCCTCACCTCTGGATGTTCCTTCTCCAGTCGCTGACCCCGCCCGAGCATGAAGTCCTATTGATCGACGGCAATGCCCAGCCTATGGATGAAGCTGGCATCGCGCAATACGTGAAAGATCAAAACATTGGACTGGTCGGCATCGGCGCCATGACCCGAATGATCGCCAAAGCCTACCGCATGGCCGACGCCATTCGGAGCCGCTGGTGTTCCCGTTGTGATGGGCGGACCACACGTAACCGAAGAGGCCGACGAAGCTCTGGGCCGTGACGGCGGTGAGCGCCACTGCGATGCTGTAGCTTTAGGGGAAGCCGACGAAACTTGGCCGCAAATTGTGAAGGATGCCGCCGCCGGCCAGCTAAAAGATATCTACGCCCCCGTCGATGCCGAAGGCAAAGACAAAAAGCCGTCCCTGAAAGATTATCCAGCCATCCCATGGGACACGATTGATCTCGATCAATTCAACCTGCTCCCAAAAATCGTCAAGCCGATGCTCGATCGCGTAGGCGAAGGCTGGGGGACCTTCCGCATCGTCCCGGTAGAATCCGGACGCGGCTGCCCCTACGGCTGCGAATTCTGCACGGTCACAGGATTTTTCGGCGACTCCATCCGCTTCCGCACCAACGAGAGCGTAGTCAACGAACTGCTGATGCTGAAAGCCCGCGCCCGTAAAGAAAAAGGCCAAATCGCCGTCTTCTTCATCGACGACAATTTCGCCATCAACGTGAAGCGCACCAAGTCTCTACTGAAAGACATCATCGCCGCCAATGCTCAAGTCCATTGGGTAGCCCAAATCAGCGCCAACCTACTGCGCGACGAAGAACTGGTAGACCTGATCGCAAAGTCCGGTGGCAAGTGGGTCTTCATCGGCATGGAGTCCATCGACCCCACCAACCTCAAAGACGTAAATAAAGGATTCAACAAGCCCGGCGAATACGCCGCAGTCCTCGACCGCCTGGCAAAACGCAACGTCTACGCCATCACATCTTTCATTTTCGGCATGGACAACGACACCGTCGGAGTAGCCGAACGCACGCTTGCAACAAGTCCGCACCTGGCCCCCAGGCTTGCCCATCTTCGGCCTGTTGACGCCGCTGCCGGCCACTCCTTTATATAAGCGCCTCGAAGCTGCCGGACGCCTGACGCGCCCCAAACACTGGAAAGAATTCATTCCCTTCGCCATGGCCCACACGCCATTAAAGATGTCGATCGACGAAGCCCACGCCGAAGTTCGCTACGGATGGAACCACGCCTACAGCCCGGAAGCAATCGCTCAAGCCATCGAATCGATGGAAGACCAGCCGCTCGGCTATCGCATTAACATATTCATTGCCCGTATGTGCTTCCGCGGAATCTATTTCCCCATGATGGGAAAACTGTCCTGGGTCAAAGTAATCGCCCAGAATTGGCCGACCATCTACAAAATGGCAAAAGAAGGCTTCACCGGAAAGCGTCCATTAAGCGCAAAGCCAGAAAAGTTGACTGCGCTCGCAGACGCCGTATCCCCACCAAGTTCATAAGCGATGTTGTCAAGTTCAGTTGCCTGCGCACTATATTCACCGGTTTAAAGCTCATCAAAAGCAAGCCACGGAGCGGCGAAAGATTGCAGCCCACGGCGTAGGACGTGAGTGAACTCCAAAACGGTCAAGCGCCGAAGGGGCGAAACAAAACGACGAGCGAACTTCTTTCCCGCTCTGAACGCTTAGATCTCTAACTCCTTCCATTTTGCGCACAACTCATTTAGCTGACGGTCGCGTGCAAATTCACGACCGCTATAAGCCAACAGCCATCCGCGATCTCTTCAATGAGATGTCTGCTACGTACGGCGTTGTGAACTTCATTTCGTCTTTTGGATTTACTTTGCTCTGGCGCAATCAGCTCTTACACAACATACCTGTGGCCGAAGTGTCACACGTTGTGGATTTAATGAGCGGCATGAACGAACTTTGCCGTTCGCTCGCGCATCGTGCATCACGCAATTTGCAGGTTACCGCAGTAGACATCTCCCCGGAGATGGTCCGCCGTGCTCGCAAAAATTGGCCGTTTCAAGTGGACACCAAAATCGAAGATGTCCTCACCTGGAACTTCGAACCAGGCTCTGCCGATGCGGTCATCTCGTCCTTCGGCCTCAAAACATTTGATCGCGATCAACAATTACAACTGGCGAAAATCCTCGCCCGCCTCCTCCGGCCCGGAGGTCATTTTTCATTCATTGAAGTCGCCGTCCCTCCTGCCCCCATTCTTCGCTGGCCTTACATGTTCTATCTAAGCAGAGTCATTCCCTGGATAGGCCGCCTATTCCTGGGCAATCCACTTAACTACCAAATGCTCGGAATTTACACACAGGACTTTGGCTCCTGCCAATATTTCGCCGAATGTTTGCAACAACAGGGGCTGCAAGTGAGAACACTGAGCTATTTTTTCGGATGTGCAACCGGCGTCTTCGGAACCAAACCATTACAGCGCAAATAAAAAAGGCCACGCTCTCGCGTGGCCTTTACGCAACCGACGACTAGAACTGATTCCACAAATACTGGTTATAAACCTCGTGATGGAATTGCACCTCCGGCGCCTTCACAATGTTCCCCAAGCCGCGAGCAGCGATCCGCCGAAGCTTGCTTCAGGTCTGCATAACGGCCCTTCACATCCTCGCCCAGCAGCTTCGTGACCCACTTCGCACTCTCGGAAATTCTCCAGCGCAGTCGTAGATGTTGTCCGGCAAGATAGCGCTCCGCCTGGCGCAGGTTCTTGATCTTCGAGTCTCGCCATCGATCCAGTCTTGAAGATCGAATACAGAACCATGTAAGGGTTCGCATCCGGTCCCACCGACCGAACTTCAACGCGCATACTCTTTCGTTGCCGATCGGAATACGCACCATCGATCCGCGATCCACAGCCGAAGCCTTGATCTGGTTCGGAGCTTCAAAGTGCGGGTCAAGCCGCCGGTAAGCATTCACGCTGGCGTTGAGCAGCAAGCAAATGTCGTTGCCGTGAGTAAGGATGCGATCAACGAACGCCCAACCTAGCTTGCTGAGCTTCTCTTCGCCCTTCGGGTCCCAAAACAGGTTCTTCCCATCTTTGCTGATGGAAACGTTGGTGTGCATACCGTTTCCGTTCACGCCCACCACCGGCTTCGGCAGGAATGAAGCACTCATGCCGATGTTCGTAGCTACCTGACGGCAGATCAGCTTGTAAATCTGAATCTGGTCCGCGGCCGACACCACGTCGCCGTAGCCGTAGTTGATTTCAAACTGCGAAGGAGCAACTTCCGGGTGGTCCTTCTCGTTCTGGAAACCCATCGCGCGCTGCACTTCGGCGGTCGTATCGATAAACTTGCGCAGCGGATCGCCCGGCAGCGAGTGATAGTATCCGCCAGTGTTCACATACTCAAACTTGCCAGTTTCGTGGATACTTCCGCTCCGCATCGGTCCCATTAAAAAGGAAACCTTCAATTTCATTGGCAGCATTCAGCGTGTATCCCTCTTTTTCAAACATGCTTGTTGGCAAAGCCTTTCAGGATGCCGCGAATGTCCGCCGCGTAAGCTCCGCCTTGCTTGTCGATCACATCGCCAAAAACCAGAACCTTGCCCGGCCCAAAGAAGTCCGCCGGAGCCCAATAAAACGCTCCCCAATCGATTCCCAGCCGCAGGTCGCTCTCGCGCTGCGCGGTAAAACCACGAATCGACGATCCGTCGAATGTCAGGTTGTCCCAGCTCTTAACAAGAAATTTCTTGTCGTAGTCGAGCATGTGCAGACGGCCTTCAAGGTCGCTGAACAGCACGGTCACGGCCTTGATCCGCTTCTCGTCGGTCAAATACTTCAGCCGTTCTTCCTGGATCGTCTCGGGATCGACGCGCTTCTTGCGCTGCTCTTTCGCCGCCAGATTCAGCTCTTCCAGTTCGCCATACGACAAGGCAAAAAATCACGTAGTTCAGTGGACATGTATCTCCTTGGGTGAGAGCCGACGCAACGGCCCAATTTTGCGAACCGATAGAGTAAACGTGAGGACCCCAAAGTACAAATCGAAATAGGTTATAGCCAGTATCAGCCATTTTTATCCACGAATAAGCGTTTAAAAACAAGAACCTCACGGGATCTGTGCAACAAGAGAATGTGGAAATTGTGTGGATATCTAAGCCACAATTGAAGCCCCGAAACGCACTGTCATCCCGAGCGAAGCGGCAATTCGCGAAGCGAGAGATGTGCAGTCGAGGGACCCTTGTATTCCTCTCCACTAGAACAACCACTTGCTCTTTATACTGCTCCCATGCAAAAGATCCTCCTAATCACCGGAGCCAGCCGGGGCATAGGCGCCGCCACCGCGATCCTAGCTGCCAAACGCGGATACACCGTCCACCTCAACTACCGCCAAAATACCCTGGCAGCGAACGCAGTCATAACCCAAATCCAATCCTCCGGAGGAAAAGCCACAGCCATCCAGGCCGACGTCTCCCAGGAATCCGAAGTAATCCGCCTATTCGAAACGGTAGACAAATTCGGCCCGCTCACCGCGCTGGTCAACAACGCCGGCTACACCGAAAAACAATCCCGCTTGGAAGCCATGGACGCGGCGCGCCTGAACAAAGTCTTCTCCACTAACATAACTGCCAGCTTCCTCTGCGCAAGAGAAGCCATAAAGCGCATGTCTACCAAACATGGAGGCCGAGGCGGAGCCATCGTAAACATCTCCTCCGTGGCCTCCCAACTAGGAAGTCCCGGAGAGTACATAGACTACGCCGCCGCCAAAGCCGCCATAGACACTATGACAGTAGGCCTAGCCAAAGAAGTTGCCACTGAGGGAATCAGAGTAAACGCCGTCCGCCCCGGCCTGATCCACACAGAATTTCATGCCGGAGGTGGTGATCCCACAAGAGTTGACCGCCTGAAAGAAACCGTCCCCATGAAACGCGGAGGCGAGCCCATAGAAATAGCCAACGCTATTCTGTGGCTGCTCTCTGACGAAGCCTCCTACTGCACCGGAACAATCCTGAATGTTAGTGGCGGAAGGTAAAGCAGCGGTTTGGACGTTGCTACACAGATCCAGATTGAGATTTCGCCTTCTTACCTTGAGCAGCGGGTACATAAGACTGACTCAAAAACACGTCACAAGCCTCAACCGTCATCGGCTTGGCGAACAAATATCCTTGCACCAAGTCACAACCAAGACGGCGGAGTAACTGAAGTTCCTCGTTAGTTTCTACGCCCTCAGCCACCACTCGCAAGCCAAGCTGCTGTGCCAGGGTAACGATGGCACGCACAATCGCTCCAT
>CAWBXL010000187.1:0-6973 GCA_963792305.1 uncultured Acidobacteriaceae bacterium
CACTCGCCCATCTGGCAGAAGAGTTGCGTGAACCGCGCGTGTGGGCCAGTTTTGCAGCGATGACCACTGACCTTGGGAGGCTTGCCCGTACAGAATGTGGTTAGCAATGCTATTGCAACGAAACGGCAGAGAGAACAAAACGCGTGGGGCAAAACCATAGATGCAGCAGCCTCGGATGGTGCAAACATCGGTGACCGCACTATGTGATTCATTTGCCGGACACCGCGTTGCCACTGTCGTTGTCTAGAGCAGGTTTTAATTGGCCTTTACCGGCCACTCAGTCCGCAGGGCAGGCAATCGCCCCATATGGACTGATCTTTGCACTGGAGATTACCACTGGAACGCCGCCCCGTCGCGTCGTCTACGGAAGGCCGGAATATTGCGCGCGCTATAAAGCAGATTTCCCGCAAGTCAATGCTAGTCGACGTGAGAGAAAGGGGCGCCTCGCTTCTGTCAAGGAATCTGCTTCAATCAATACGCGGAATTGCCGCAGTTCTCTGATATAACAAGTGCCGTCAATTGCGGCAAACGAAAGGAATGTTCATTCCAATGAAGAACGGTCAATTCGCGCGTGGATTAAGGATAGCGAGTTTTAGTGCAGTGATAGCGATTTCCTGTGCGGCGCAAGTCACAAATCGTCACACGCCTGCTGATGCAACTTCCGTAAAGCCGGAAAGCGTCGGTTTTTCCAGCGAGCGTCTGGAAAACCTGCACAAGCTAATTCAGGGCGAAATTGACCAAAAACAATTGGCCGGCGCCATCACAATTCTCGCGCGACACGGCAAGATTGTGGACTACCGCACCTACGGCCAGAGCGACCTTGCCACGAAAGTGGCAATGGCTAAAGACACAATCTTCCGCGACTACTCGATGACCAAGCCCGTCACCGGCGTAGCCATGATGGTTCTGTATGAAGAAGGCAAATGGCAGCCGAACGATCCGATTTCAAAATACATTCCCGAGTTTAAAAATTCAAAGTCTTCAATGGCGTTGATAAAGAAGGCAAGCCGGTTCTCGTTGATCCCGATCACGCACCCACTATGCGTGAGCTGATGTCACACTCTGCTGGCTTCTCCTACGGCAACGGCAAAACCGTCGTTGACGCGATGTACAAGGACGTGAAGCCGATGCAATCTGCGAACCTTCAGGAGATGATTAACAAACTCGCGACCCTTCCGCTGAATTACCAACCGGGCAAGGGATGGACTTACAGCCTGTCTATGGACATCGAAGGCTACCTTGTAGAAAAACTATCAGGGCAACCGCTTCCCGACTTCATGCGCGACCACATCTTTGTTCCATTGAATATGAAAGATGCCGGTTTCTTTGTTCCTCAAGACAAGCGTACGAGATTTGCAACCAACTACCGCCACGAGGGTGGCCAGCTCGTAGTCACAGCAGCTGGTGCGCCTCCCACCGATTACACAACCCAACCCACACTACCTTCAGGTGGCGGAGGCTTGGTGTCAACGGCTGAAGACTATTATCACTTCGCACAAATGCTCGGCAATGGTGGTGAGTTCGAAGGCAAGCGAGTACTGGCTCCAGCCACCGTGAAACTGATGTCGTCCAATCATCTCCCTGCAAATCTGCTCACCGGCGAATTTGGCATCGGGCAGCACATCATGCGTCCAGGCTTCGGCTACGGATTCAACTGTGCTGTGGTATACGATCCCGCAGAAGCCAACTTGCCCGACGGCAAAGGTACATTTTTCTGGGACGGCGCCGCTGGGACTTGGTTCTGGGTTGACCCCACAAATGACATTGTCTTCGTATCCATGATTCAACGCATGGGCGGCTCTGACAATCACAGCTTACTCTATCGAAGTCACGCTGCGGTGTATGGAGCGCTGGTGGATCCTTCAAAATAGGACGGTATGAATTCGTGTGATTTACGGCCTGATTTCAATCGGCGTGCCATCCACAACCAGCTTCCAGATTTCGTCAATCTCTTCGTCGGTGACGGCGACGCAGCCATCCGTCCAATCTTTTAAGAGATGCTGGTTGCCGACCCATGCATAACCATTCGGCAGCCCGTGTAAAAAGATGTCTCCGCCGGGCGCAACGTGAAGCTTTGCTGCATTGGCCCGGTCCGCCGCGTTTGGGTAGGAAATGTGAATCGATTTGTAATACTGACTGTGTATATTCCGGTGATCTAGAACGTAAATTCCTTCGGGAGTGCGATGGTCCCCTTGCTGCACCTTTGCTCCTACGGGATTGCCTCCCAGTGCGACTTTGTAAGTCTTCAGAACTTTACTGGCGCTCATCAACTGAAGAGTTCGTGCCTGCTTCAGAACAATCACACGGTCGATTTTCGGCACAGGTCCGTCCGCAAAACTAAAAACCACAGTAAGAGCCAATACCACCGTGCAGATGAAGGTTCGCACGCCCGGATTATAGCGTCTACACTGCCGCGCGAGTGCTAGGCTAATTTCTATGGGCGCAATGTTTTTTGGTCAGTCAATGGGTATACGAAATTTCAGAATTGCGATTGGTGCGTTATTAGTGGCAACCTGTTGTAACCTTTGGGCTGACGAACCCAAAGCCAAAACCGCAGTCGCGTGGTCGGTGCAGTGGCAGCCAAGCCAACTGGTGAACGGATCCCCCGTCCTGTTTCAAGTCAAACCGGCACTGCGGTTGAAAACACTATCAGGAAAATGGCTGGAGCACGATATCTCGTTTGCGTTGGATGCAAAAACGAAGAACTGGAACGCCATCGCGGGTATCGGCTTACAAGTGAAGCCGGGGGTTTATACGCTCTCCATGAGCGGCACGACAGTCAGTGGTAAGGATGTTTCATTCCAACGCCGTGTAACTGTCCGAGCGGGAAAATATCCTACGAGCGCTATTACCGTGGAATCCAAATACACCGCGCCCAGCCAGGAGCAGTTGGACATCATTGCCCGCGACAAAAAGACCAAGCAGGACACCTTTAGCCAGATAAGTTCGGAACGCGAATGGAGTGGATCATTCAAGCCGCCGTTGGACGCTCCTACTTCCGGTGTCTTCGGAAGTCAGCGCACATTTAACGGGCAAGTGCGCAGCACTCATGAGGGGTTGGATTTCGCAGCCGTGACCGGGTCTCCGGTTGCCGCACTCAACGCAGGAACGGTTTTGTTGGCGCGTCCTCTCTACTTCGAAGGCAATTGCGTAGTATTAGACCATGGGCAAGGACTGCTTACGCTCTATCTGCATTTATCGGAGATCAAGGTTCACGACGGAGACAAAGTAACGCAGGGTCAGATACTGGGACTAGTGGGCGGAACCGGCAGGGCCACCGGTCCACATCTGCATGTGGCCGTGCGTTGGCAAGGAGTCTACATTGATCCTGCCACGTTGCTGAAAATGAAATTGCCGTGATGGCGATTACATCTGCTCGCGCAACCCAAGGTTTCGGATCAGACGGTGAAGATAGTTCACATGAAGGCCCAACAGACGCGCTGCGTCCGTGTAATTGCCTTTGGCTTCTTCCAGTGATTTAAGGATCAACTGTTTTTTTAGGTCTTTAAGCGCGAGATGGTATTTGGCCCCCGTTAATCCGGCTGAGAGATCTTTGCTCACGACGGCTTCCGGTAAATCTTCGGCGTGTACCAAGTCAGACGATCCCAATACCAGTGCCCGCTCGATGGCGTTCTCAAGTTCGCGAACATTTCCCGGCCAACTATAATTCATGAGGTAAGCCATGGCTTCGGGAGAAATTCGCTTGGACTTAATGGCAAATTTTTGGCTGTATTTCTCTACGAAATGACCAGCCAGCAACGGAATGTCAGCCCCCCGCTCACGCAGCGGAGGCATGACTACGGACACTACATTCAGCCGATAGTAGAGATCGCGGCGAAACTCTCCAGATTTGACTGAGGTTGCCAGGTCCTTGTTGGTGGCTGCAATAATCCGCACGTCCACTTTGATTGTGCCGTTTCCACCGACACGCTCAAATTCGCGTTCTTGCAGCACGCGCAGCAATTTCACTTGAAGCTTGGAGGACATTTCGCCGATCTCATCCAGAAAAACTGTTCCTCCGTCCGCTGTTTCCAGCCTGCCTTTTTTTTGTGCCACCGCATTGGTAAGTGAGCCCCGTTCATGGCCAAACAATTCGCTCTCCAGCAAGTCCTTCCGGGAATAGCGGCGCAATTAATGGCAACAAACGGACGATCATGGCCATGGCTATTACGATGAATGGCGCGAGCGCGAGTTCCTTTCCCGTTCCACTCTCGCCTTCAATCAGCACGGTCGAATCGGTTGGCGCGACCCGTGAAATCACACTGCAGGTCTGCTTCAGGCGGGAACTCTCGCCGACCATATTATGTTCGAGATGGATCTCCGATTTGAGCCGGAGATTTTCCTGCTCCAGGGACGCAAGACGGCGGGCGTTCTCCAGTGCCACAGCACAGATGCCGGCAACCGCCGGTCACCAGCTGCAAGATGGTCTTCATCAAACCGCGCTGAAGAGTTGGACGTATCCAGATAAATGCAGCCGGTCACCTTCTGAAACACAATTAAAGGCACGCACAACAACGAGCGGACATTGGAAACCAGCAGACTTTCAACACTATTGAGCCCGTCATTCCGTAACACGTCCGTTCCAAGGATCGCGATGCCTTCCATCACCACTTTGCGCGCGATGGTCCTACTCACGCGCACTGGATGGGTGCTGGCGGAAGCGCGATGCCTGGCAAAAACAGAGGCAAATTTTTCTCCCTGACCATCGAGCAGAATTGCGCCGCGCTCTGCCGGCGCGACCTCAAACATCAGTTCGAGGATTTGTGATTGCAGCTTCTCCAAATCGTGGATCTGATGAACAATCCGGCTGATCTTTAGCAGGGCATTCAGATTTCGCGTAGCACGCGGGAGGTCGAGGGCAGCTCTCCCAGAATGCGGTCTGGCTGAAGGTAAAGTACATCCTGAGGCCGCACCTGCGCCGTGGCTTGAGCCGGCCGTCCTCGAACTCAACCCCAGCTTCAGCCGCGCCATTGCCATCGTCCATCAGCAGAATGAACACGAGTCGCCGACCGAAATCTGGTCTCCATGCTGGAGTGAGCCTTCTTTAACGGCCACACCATTTACATAGGTGCCATTGCGGCTGTCCAAATCGCGAATCAGAAAGCCGTCGTCAGCTGGCAGAATTACGCAATGCCGGCGCGATAAAGATGGGTCAGGGATGGCAAGTAGATTTCCGGGGTCTCGTCCGACAGGGACTTCACTGCCGGGCAGCGCGAAGATGGAATCACGCAACGGACCGGATAATCCAAGTAATCTCGGGTTCACCTGGGTGTTCACGGAGAGCCTGTTTATCATGGATAAACTTTCGAAAAAACAAGCAGACTCAAATTTTTACACTATCCGAACAGATAGGCCTCTAACTGATCGGATAGTGTTTCGGGATATCATTGCGTTTCCTGTTTGTTTAACAGATTTATTGCAACTAATAGTAAACAAAGCAAATAATTCATTTCTGGTTCTGTGCAAAACTACTATTAAGGAACGGTTAGAAAGGTGCAATGTGGTAAAACGACGCTTGGCCTAGCAAAAGCGATGGGGGAAGCGCTTCAGCAGTCCAGCTGGGCAACGTTCACTCGGGAACCTGGGGGCCCCCCTCATCAGGTTCCCGATTAATTTTTAGGGTGATGGCAGTCGGCGGAAAACGCGGTTGGAGGATTTTCTGCATGGTCCGCAGTTTCCACGGTTTCCATGTCACTGCCACTCCATCCCGTAAGATTAACTGTCCTTCCAGAGATGGCCGGGCACGCCGGGAACGAGATCCCAACCAGGTCCAGGGGGTCGGCGGCTGAACGGTAATGATCTCCCCGCTTAGCGGCTGCTTGCGCATGGCCCGCACGGATTCAACTGCTACTGGCAGAGCGAACTGTTCGCCTAGGAATCCATCGATGAAACGTCCGCCGCGAATCTCTCCCCGGTCTTCCAATCTGCGATAGGCGACTTGTAGTTCACGCCACTTCGGCAAGTTCGTTTCTCGCGCCAGCAGATCGCGAAAAACTATTCCGTAACGCTTAAGCAGCATCCAGCAGGTGGCCTCGACGGTTTTATTGCGGTCAGCTCTTTCTTCGGTGTATAGCAACTGCCCATCGTCCCGCACTGTGACGCGGGCGCGCACTGCGTCCGCTGCCTTGGCCGGAACGGCGTTTAGGATCAATCAAGAACGCAGATTGTCGAATCCATCGGCTGTGACAATCCCTGCGGCGACCAGTTCCCACAACGCAGTTTCAACTTCGCTTTCAGCAGTTCGTACCGCGTACGATTCCGCGAAAAATGAAGCTCCACGATGCCGCAGAAAATCCAGCACACTTGCGTTGCACTTTCGCCAAGGCCTCGTGTTTCCGCCGGGTCAGCGGCAGGGATGGTGCGGAGTCATCCAGTCTGCTTCTTCCCGCACGAAGAAAGTGATCGGAGCCACACTGGTGGGAATAACACGGCGTTTCCGGCGGCGGAATCTTCAAGCGTGGCAGGATGGGGGCAACCTGCCCACCCACCGCCCCGGTGAGGCAAAGCTGGTCGAGCCAGCGGGATCATAATTGGAAATACGCCGCGCCAGCACATGCCGCTCCCAGGCATTGGCGGGAATTTCAAATCCCTGGAGTTGGCGAACCACGTCCAGAGTGGCGCGTTCACCTATAACTTGTGTACTCGGCGCGACGTGCTGCCAGCACAACAACCAGCGCATGAATTGCGCCGCAGTGACCGGCTCGACTTGCTTGCGAAGCGTCGCAACTGTAAGCCGATGAATGCGGGCCAGAAAGCGGCGTTCACACCATTCGTGTAGCGCGGGCGCTCCCGCCCGCGACCCTTCTTCCGTGAATTTTCCGCGAAGATTGCTCCACTGGCTTCCATACGCAGCAAGGCTTTGTCAATCTCTGAGGATCCGATTCCCAGCATCTCTCCCAACTTGCTGGCAGTGACCGGGCCGAAGATGTGCCATCCAGCCCGTGACTGAGATCAGAAGCGAATCATCGGGTGA
>CAWBXL010000188.1:0-3751 GCA_963792305.1 uncultured Acidobacteriaceae bacterium
GACGCATCGCTGCTCATCCACGTGCGCCTGCGCACAGCCAGCCTCCCAGAGAGCCCGAGAACTCCTCGAGCGTCGGCGGCCACATGTCACGCGGCACCTGGAGGCTGGTCCGAGCCGGGGCTGCGTGACGGTAGTACTCCTCCTCGGCGAATGGGATCCAGCTCGCCGTACACGCGGCGGTAGTAGTCCCAGCCTCCGTAGAACAGGCAGGCGGCGACCCACAGCTGCAGTCGCGGGTCGAATGCGTTGTAGCGCACCGGGCTGTCCGACGTCGAGCGCACCTGGGCGTGCACCTCGTCGAGGGCCGCGCGGAACGTGGCGCGCTCCTCGTCGGTGCCGAGCAGCGCGACCGCGAGGTAGGTGCCGGTGACCTCGGGGCTGTTAGCGATATCAATGTTCAAGCTGCCCTTCGGTTCTTCGAGTGCGGCAAATTGGCTATCCACGAGACCATGCTGCGATGGGATAAGGCGGGGCAGAACGCGGTGCTTGCCTGCTCGGCGCTCAAGCAATCTTACCGTGAGTTATTGAGTGAGGAAGTGACCGTTAAGTTCGTTTACCTGCGGGGCACGGCGGAACTTATTCTCGAACGGCTGGGGCACCGTAAAGGACACTATGCAAAAAGTGATCTCGTAGCTAGCCAATTTGCCGCACTCGAAGAACCGAAGGGCAGCTTGAACATTGATATCGCTAACAGCCCCGAGGTACAGGTTGAGGAGATTCGCCGTGATTTGAAGTTGCAGTAAATCCTTACAGCTCGGTTTGCAAAAGCCGGCCAATGTCCGTTTCCGGATCATAGGGCATATATCGCATACGGTTCTTTGCGTACCGCCAGAGAGTTGTCACATTTGTCTCGTACCAGCAGCACTCGTTCATCCGTGGAGAAAATCCGCACAGGAAGCGGAACCGCTTCAAAACAGTCTCCGGGGCCACCAACATGGCTGCGGCAATGCGGTGATTACCATCCAAAATGGTCAATGGCTCCGAGTCGTTGAGACCAATCAATAAAACGGTCCGATTTACTGCATCTTCCGTACTCAAGCGACGCAGTTTGGAGAAGAACTCATCATCAGGCTCCTCGACACACGCCTTGCGAACTTCCTGGACAACATCATTCAAATAAAAACTCCCCTGAGAAACTCTACGCCACTGCGCGCGGGGAAATACTCGGACGCCGGCGAGATCGGAGGTGGCCATCTCCACCTCAAACCATTTTGTATCCTCCGGCAATTCACGCCACATTGCGCCCCGTCGTAGATATAACAAAGCTCTGCGCAGGGCATTTTCGTCGGCATTTTCCAGGTTAGGCGTATCTACCAGCCGCTCGATCTTCGATCGGTAGGGATCGAATTCCTCGTGGTGTAATTCGTTTTTCAGGAATTCAGCGATGGCCTCCTGCTCAGTAATCGGCCCAAGTCTCCGGATATTTCCGCGAGATTCACGAAGTGGTGGTGTATTGGACATGAAACTACTCCATAAAATCGGTACAGCGACGATGGCCAGAAGGACCGCCATCAGTACCACCTGCACCCAAATCATCTGGCGCAAGGATTGGTGGAACATATAGATGCCGAGAATCAAGGCTCCGCCAAAGGCCAATTGCACCCAAGCGGTATTGGCGATCTTACGTGACATTTCATACGAAATAACGACTACGCTCAATGCATAGATTCCTGTAGAGACGGCATACAGAATGAGTAAACCCTGGAGTGAGCCATATCCTGTAAGTTCAAAGCTCTTGCCAAACGCAGCGTCCCAGAAAGTACTCGGGGTCAGCGATATGCTGAGGAAAAGAAAACCTAAAATTCCCAAAATCATTAGAAGAGACGTCAGCAGAATCGAATTGTTCTGGCTGCCTTTGGCCTTCTCGCCCGCAGACACGGGAAACATCGCGTTCACAACTGACAAGGCACAGATGGTGATCACACGCCCAACCAACGCTACGGCAGCGTAAAGCCCCGCTTCGTTAGAAGGAAAGAAGTGCTTGGCCAGAACAATATCAAAGTTGTTGATGATGACCATGCCAATGAAAAATATGTTGGCCTGTACGCCTTCGCGGAAGTGCGCTGTAATCTGGAGCTTGTTTTCTGGTTCCCTCTTTAACCCGGTGAATGCAAAAAAGTAAGCAACAATGACACCCAGCGCGCTGGCGAACACGGCGCCCGCGGCTCCCATCCCCATATGAATTAGCACCCATGCCCCGACCAGGCGAACAAGCGCTTCCAGAATTAGATTGATACCGAAGACCCAGAAAGCGTAATTGCCCTGGATAGCGCCCCTGCGCGCTCCTAAAGGAATGTAGAAAGCTGTCCCAATAGCGAGAAGAACAATCAGCCGCGAGTCGGGCAGGTTCAGATATCCAGCGACAAAATTCCTTGCCAGGATCAGGCCCAGCGCGGCCACTAACGCCAGCTTCCACGCCTTCCAATGAAGACCGGAGTAAATCGCCGCTTTCTCTTCATAAGACTCATGGCTGGCCACCATTTTGGCGCAAACCACCTGCACAGAAAGCGTGACCGCTGAAGAAACAACCAGCAGTGTGTAAACCACCGTGGCATGGCTGAAACCTTCCGGCCCCAGCATGTGAGCAACCAGAAGATTGTAGAGAAGATTCATCCCTCCGACGAGAACAGAGGCAGACAATAGAATGAAACTCCCGCTTAGCAAGCGGGATTGCAGCTTGTTGCTGGGAACAAATTCTATTGCTATGGACCTCAATTGGGTGGAGGCTGCTTTAACAATTCTTCTCATTCTCTGATGACCTGAACAACGCCAACCTAAAACAACGTAAAACGAACAATTGGAAGAATGGCTGTGCTGTCCTTGCCGGAAAAGTTGTAGAACGTCTGCTGTTGCACTCCGAACGAGAAACGTGTCGGATAGGCGACAGCTATATTCCCTGTTCCGTCTTCCAGGCCCCGGTGTACCGGGTGCACGTATGAGACGAGAATTTCGCTCTGCGCGTTGTCATAAGAATGAAAACCTTCTCCCCGGGAGAGGACGAAAGAGCCCTGGACAGTCCATCGAGGGTTGGGATGGTACTCGAAGCGGGCGCCGGGGCGCATGGCTTGGGCGATGGCAAAGTCGAGGTCGTTGACCCTCCAGGAACGCAAATATTCGCCCAGCACGGCTACTGTGAATTTCTTGCCGAAGTTGCGCTGGATCCCGACATAAGACGAAGTGGAAAAATATTCACGGATGGCGGGCCGGAACAGCAAATCACGGGCGGAATACCCGGCAATCAGCGAAGTGTTGCCCCACGGACGTCCTACGGTAAATTCCAGACTTGCCCCTAAATCGCGTGAGTGAAGGTTCTGGTCGAGGAATGGGCCAGTCTCGTGCGAAGCACTGCCCCGCACCGAAATCCAGTTAAAGAATGAAGTTGTGGACATATACAAAAACTGCCGGAACAGATTCTGATTCATGGCTTCCGACGAGATGGTGTCACGACGAATGGTGAACTGCAATCCTCCATCGAATGTCAGAGTGTTCGACCCGAGGCGGAGCGAAGGAGTGAGTCCTCCGTTGATTACAGTGTCGAAAGTGTGGCGGTCCTGAATCACGTCAATACTGGGCAGCGAGATTTTTCCAGCGGTCATGCTCTCCCCGACAAAACCGGAGATGGTCGGGAAACTGCCCAGATGTACACGATAGTTGGCCTCTCCAGCGCTTTGGAAAGAGTGACGAGGTGTCGGAAGTAATGACGGATCGGTGACGTTCAACAGCTTTGCATCGAGTTGATAGACGTTGATGT
>CAWBXL010000189.1:0-22690 GCA_963792305.1 uncultured Acidobacteriaceae bacterium
CCCCCACCGCCCGCTCCGGTGGACCATAGTCTGGTAAAACAGGTCCGCCATCGTGGAACGTGGTATTTCGCGGAAAATGGGCACGCTGTTTATTGCTATGGCCCAGTACTGCTGGTGCCCGTCAAAGAAATCGGCCTTCAGCGCGTAGCTACTTTTTGCCGTGACGGGCAGACCATGGTGCCCTTAAAAGACTAGCCATACAATTCTTCGTTCTGTATTCTTCTTTCGTCATGCGTACATCCATAGCATCCAGATTATTGGCCCTGGCTTCTTTGGCTGTCTTGTTTTCCTGCGGAGGAGGACCCGGAGGAGGATTTGGCTCCGGCAACCCAACTCCAAGCCCGACCTTGCGTGATGCGGCGGCGGCACACAGCATCAAGATCGGGACCGCGGCCGATCCCGAATTTCTTAGCGAGAACTCTTATTCGACGATTTTGGGATCCGAGTTCAGCCAGCTTGAGCCGGAAAACCAAATGAAGTTCGGGTTGATCCATCCCCGCCCGAACACTGATCCAAATCCTTATGATTTTTCCGGCGCGGACACATTGGTTTCCTTCGCGCAGGCCCACAGTATGGCGGTGCGCGGGCATACGTTTGTATGGCACAACCAAGTTCCAGATTGGCTGACCAACGGCGGATTTAATTCGAGCCAGCTGTCGGATATTTTGCACGATCACATCCAGACTGTTGCCACCCATTACAGCGGCAAAGTGTATGCGTGGGACGTGGTCAATGAAGCGTTCAATGGCGACGGAACCATGCGGAGCACACTCTGGTTCGATCAACCAGGGATTGGGTTCGCTGGGCAAGGAACAAAATATATTGAACAAGCCCTGATCTGGGCTCACACTGCTGATCCCAACGCAAAGCTCTTCTACAACGATTTCGGCGCTGAAACATTGAATCTAAAATCAGACGCAATCTATGCCATGGCGGTCGATTTTAAAAATCGCGGCGTACCGCTTAACGGCATTGGGTTTCAGTTGCATATTGATTTGACTTTCGACAATGCAGGTGTGCTGGCATCCTTCGCAGCCAATATGGCGCGTTTCGCTGCGCTCGGCCTGGAAATACATATCACTGAACTTGATGTTCGCTTGAATAGTTCTGACACTGCCTCGTTCAACGCCCAGGCCCAGCTGTATCGGGACATCACAGCTGCCTGCGTGTTGCAGCCCGCATGTAAAGTGATTCAGACATGGGGATTCACCGATGCACACTCCTGGATTCCTACTGCTATTCCCGGCTGGGGATGGGCATTACCCTGGGATGCTGGGTATCAAAAAAAGCCAGCCTACTCGTCCATCCTAAACACCCTGCAAGGCCACTAACACTGGTTTGCCTATAATCAATTCATGCCCAAGTTTGAAAAGCATATTTTTGTCTGTACAAATCAGCGGGAGCCTGGCCACCCACGAGGTTGCTGTGATCCCAAGGCAAAGCGGAAATGCAGGGAATCCTTAAACAGAAACTGGCCGCCCATGGATTGAAGGCGAAAGTCCGGGCCAACAAGGCAGGATGTTTGGATCAATGTGAACATGGGCCGAATATCGTGGTGTATCCGGAACAGGTTTGGTATGGGCGGGTAACGATTGCGGACCTGGATGAGATTATCGAGTCACACATTGTCGGCGGGAAGCCGGTTGCGCGGCTGGTAATTCCGGACGAATGTTTGAATACCGTAAGCTGTGAACATAGAAAACCAAAATAATGCAAATAAAAACCCCTTCAAAGAAGGGGTTTTTACCACATCGTTCTGCTTGTTAGCTTGCACGCTGCATTGGTTTGTCGCTCACTGAAAAATCCGCGCCGGCTTCGCCAGTTGAGGAAATATTGTCCGCACCGGTGCTCTTAAGAATTTCTTTCGCTTTCTTCGTCCACTCCGAATTATCGCTGTGAACTGAAAGTAGAATCCCGCCTTCCTTGATGCGGCCTTCGTACCGTTTGGCTTCGTACTCGGGAATCCCCAGCCCGATAAGCGCACCGGTGATGCCACCGATCGCGCCGCCCACCCCAACTCCTGCGAGCGCAGCCATAATCGGGCCAGCAGCGATAAATGGGCCTAGCCCTGGAATCGCCAGTGCACCGATGCCGGCAAGCCATCCCAGTCCGCCTCCGACTACGGCGCCGGTAGTTGCGCCAGTCGCAGTCCCTTCGGGAGCTTTGGTGTTTTTCTCGTGCGCGAAATCTTTGGTTCCTACGTTGTCCGGGAACAGCACCAGAAATATCCGTGTTGCGGAAGCCGTCCTGCCGCAACATATCCACTGCATTCTCCACGGTCCCGCGATCACGATAGATTCCAAATACAGCTGTATTTTTTTCCTGCCATGGTTTTCTCCTTTACCGGTAAGTCGTGCTGTTAATTTGATCTATTTCGCTACGACCTGAAGTTCGCTGCTCACTTTGTCTGCCCCTGCGACCTGGGCTGCTTTGGTTTCGATGGCTTGCTTTTCATCCGCCGAATTAACAGGGCCCTTAAGGGTGACCATTCCACCCTGCACAATCACTTTTACGTTGTGAGCATTGGTGGAAAGCGATTTATCGTTTACAAGTGATTTCCGTATTTGTCTGGCTAGTTCAACGTCAGACTGATTGTTTTTTTGCTGGTCCGCAGTTGGTGCGTTCGAATTGTGGTCGCGTTGATTCACTTTCGTATTGTCAGCAGGCGCTTGAGTGGTATTGGCATCCTGCGCCCATGCAGCCATACCACCAAAGAGAACGCCCACAGCGAGCACTACCTTCAAAGCAAGACTTTTCATTAGTTCACCTCGACTTGTTGGATAGCCATCAGACGGCGCGCCTTCCCATAAGAAAATGCATAACCAGCGAAATGATGGCTAGTATCAGCAAAAGATGAATCAGGGCACCGGCAACATGGAACATCGTGAAGCCGCCGATCCAAGCAATTAACAAAACCACGAACAAAATCATCCATAAGCTCATAAGGTTTCTCCTTTAGATTTGCCTATCTCTCTCATACTTTCCAGAGCCTCAGATGAGATCACTAGAACGGCTGTTGCTTATCCCTGATTTTTCAAGGAAGTCGCGGACTATGTGAGAGGTTCCACACGCAACCGTACAGGCTTTTGCGTATTGTTATTGGAAATTGGTGCTACGGGAGATGGTGGACCCGGCGTGAATCGAACACGCAACCCCCGGATTAGAAATCCGGTGCTCTATCCAATTGAGCTACGGGTCCCCATGCAAAATCTATCATAGCGAACCGCCCCCATTGGCGGTGTGCCGTATACTCGCGCCGTGGCTCTTGCGTCCGGCTTTTCCTCACAATCACGGCTTGCCTACGTTGACTGGATGCGCGGGCTGGCCTGCCTGATGATGTTTCAAACCCATTGCTACGATGCATGGCTCAGTCCTGAGGCGCGGAAGTCAAAGTTTTTTATGTGGTCGCAAATTGGGGGAACGCTGCCCGCGCCGTTATTTCTTTTCCTTGCAGGTATTTCCTTCGCACTGGTAACCGACAAACTACTACGGAAAGGAATGCCGATTGGACAGGTCGCCCGAACAACCGTTTTGCGGGGTGTGGAAATTTTTGGCCTGGGTCTTTTGTTTCGTCTCCAGGAATTTCTAATCTCCTGGGGATGGGCGCCCTGGAGCGATCTGTTGCGAGTGGATGTGCTGAACACCATCGGCCTTTCCATGATGCTGATGGGAATGATGTGTTGGGCGGTACTGGCCCTTACTCGATCTACCAGCGCGCGATTCGTTTTAGGGGCAGGTGCGACATTCGTGGCTTCCGCCATCTCCTTGCTGAGTCCATTATTGTGGACTACCTGGAGGATGCACTGGCTGCCTTGGCCAGTTGAGTCGTATATCAATGGAGTGCACAACCTCGGCGAGCCGCAGGCATGGTTGTTTCCGGTCTTTCCCTGGAGCGCATTTGCATTTGCCGGACTCGCCATCGGCTTTCTGCTTTTTAGTGACTGGGCCAAAAAACTTGGTGCGACATTCTTTATTCTGGCCGGCGCGAGTGGCGTCGGAATGATTTATCTGTCCATGTGGCTCGATCACAGTGCAACGCAGATTTACCCTGTCTATGATTACTGGCACACCAGTCCTAACTTTTTTCTATTTCGCGTGGGATTGCTATTGGTGATTTTGCTGGGAGCGTATGTCTGGTGCCGCTGGGGAGCTGGACAGTGGGGATTCAGTCCGCTGATTCAATTGGGGCAAACTTCACTGTTGGTCTATTGGGTCCACATCGAATTCGTCTACGGACGCCTTTCCATCCTGTATCACCGTTCCGCAAATGTTCGTGGGGCGTCTATAGGTCTGCTGGTGATCTTTTTGGCGATGTTGTTGCTGTCAGTAGGGCGTACGAACTGGAAAAAGTCGAACGAAAGAGGGGCAAAATCCCTTCCCCTCGGCGTGTCTTGTTAAATTATGACGTCTAGATTTGCCGAAAGAATTCCATTACTCTCTGCTCCGCCCAGTGGCCGTCATAGCCATTGGGCTCTCCGAGAAAAGAACAGTGACCGCCGTCGCGGGCTTCAATGAATTTAATGTGTGGATTGGAAAGCACTTTTTTTCGCGTCTCTGGCAGGATGCGGATGAACGGATCGTTGGCAGCATGAATGATCAGCGCAGGCGCCGTAATGCGATCTACAACATTAGCGGCTGAGGAGCGCGAGTAATAATCATCCGCTCCCGTGAACCCACTATAGTGCGCTGTGATCTTTTCATCAAAATCGCGCAAGCTGCGGATTCCCTGCAATCGCGCAACGTCGAAAACTTCAGGAAATAGCCGGGCCTTGGTGCGCAGGCGCCCCCGCAATTTCGCCAGGAAATAAAGTTCATACAGCCGATTACTCCGCAAATGGAGGGCGTCGGCAGAAGCCGCCAGATCCATTGCAGGACAAACTGCCGCAACAGCCCGGAATTGTGCTGGGGCTTGCGAGGCCCACTCTCCTGCCAACTTGAGAACCAAATTTCCACCCATGGAGTATCCGACCAGCGCGAAACGTTGAATCCCATCCTGCTCGACTAAATTTTTGGCGACAGCAGCCAAATCACTGGAACGGCCAGAGTGATATAGGGTTGGAGCCAAATTGTCTGTACCACCGCAGTTGCGTTGGTTCATGCGCACGATATTCATCCCGAGCGCCAGACCTTTTTCCGCAATGCCTATGGCATATCCGGATTCACTGGAGCCTTCAAGGCCATGAATGACGATGACTGTGAGCTTGTCTTGACGCTCCGGCTGCCAGTTGCAATGGCAGAGCACACGAATTCCAGGTTCTACTTCCACCATGCGCTCTTCTGGAGGTGGCAAAGTAAAACGGCGGCGAAGCAGGAAGCTGGCCAGGGTTTGCATGTGTCCGCCGCACAGGCCCCGGCGCGGGACAAATTCGCTGCTTTTGTTTTGCAAAGTATCCACGGGCTGGTTTTACAATAATATGAGATTAGCGGAGTGCCATCATGCCCATTTACGAATACATCTGTAAGGAATGCGACCACGAATTTGAGGCCATTGTGTATGGCAGCCAGAAAGCCGCCTGCCCCAAATGCCAGAGCAAACAATTGGCACCGCAATTGTCTGTATTTGCGGTTGCTGCCAAGGGCGCTTCGGCCCCTCGCGCAAGTGCTGGCCCCTGTGGAAGTTGCGGCGACCCGCGCGGCCCAGGCTCGTGCTCTCTTGATTAACTTCCCTCAAGCCAACTTGTGGTAACTTTGGGAACTCTTTGCGAGTAACCGGGGTAAGTTTTCATACCTCGGTTTGCACCCTAATATTGCGGCAGTACTTCTTCACAAAAATTATGGACCGTCGCCGGCATCCGCGAGTGGACACCAAGCTTTCCGTGCAACTGTGGGGAATTGATTCATTCTCGCAACCCTTTGCCCAACCAGCCCACGTCAGAAATATCAGCAGCACCGGCCTGGTCGCATGCGGTATGAGATACACCGCGCGTGTGGGTTCGATCCTGGAAGTTAAGCTTGGGGAGGAGAAGGCCTCCTTCCGCGTGGTTTGGGTAGGACAGGCCGGTACGCGGCGTCAAGGCGAGATTGGCCTAGCCAAGCTGGCCGCTGAACCGCAATTGCTACAGTTTCAATCTTCGATGGTCGCGGCCTGCGACGGCAATGGGTAGTTCCTTGACGATGTAGTAGTTCGTTCCCGTACGTCCACTTTGCAGTAGCTCCGTCCTTCCTCTATCCTGCTTTCTGCAGTATTAAATCGTTCTAATTAAGGCGTGGAGAAAAGTGTTGCGAACTCTTCTATTGGTGTTCATTGTGTGTGCATCCATCATGTGTTCCGCTCAGACACAAAAGCCAATTGCACTTATGCCTGTGCCAGCGCACTTGCATAGTGGCAACGGACAGTTGGTGATTGATCCATCGTTCACCATAGCCGTGAACGGAAAAGGGGACGGCAGGCTCGAACGCGCAGTCTCACGTTTCGCTGACCAGCTGCGTATCGAGACAGGCATGTTGCCGATCAATATCAAGATGGTCGGTGCAGAGCCTGCCACACTCGTGGTTCACGCCGACCGAGCGAGTAAAGAAATTCCCGAGTTGGGCGAGGATGAGTCCTACACACTGGAGATCACTTCCGCTAGCGCAAAGCTGAATGCTCCGACAACTTTGGGAGCAATGCACGGTCTGCAAACGTTTCTTCAACTGGTTGAGAGTACTCCGGCGGGTTTTGCAGTTCCCGCGCTATCCATCCAGGATGCGCCACGCTTTCCCTGGCGCGGATTGATGATCGACGTAGGCCGCCACTTCATGCCGCTTGATCTAATCAAACGCAATCTTGATGGCATGGCAGCTGTAAAGCTGAATGTTTTCCACTGGCACTTGTCGGAGAACCAAGGCTTCCGTATTGAGAGCAAAAAATTCCCCAAGCTGCACGAAATGGGATCTGACGGCATGTTTTACACGCAGGCTGAGGCAAAGGAAATCATTGCCTACGCGGCCGACCGCGGCATTCGCGTGGTCCCGGAGTTTGATATGCCGGGCCACAGCACTGCATGGTTCGTAGGTTATCCGGAATTGGCAAGCGGTCCGGGCCCCTATCAAATCGAGCGCGGCTGGGGAGTTTTTGATCCTGCCATGGACCCAACTCGCGATAGCACTTACAAATTTCTTGATACTTTCATCGACGAAATGACCGAACTATTCCCCGACCACTATTTTCATATCGGTGGCGATGAAGTAAACGGAAAAGAGTGGGACGCGAACAAGAAAATCCAAGAGTTCAAACATGAACATCAGATAAAGAGCAACGCAGACCTTCAGGCTTACTTCAGCGGCCGCGTGCAAAAATTGGTCAGCAAGCATGGAAAAATCACTGTGGGCTGGGATGAAGTTCTCCAGCCGGATGTGCCGAAGAATATTTTGATTCAATCATGGCGTGGGCAAGCGTCTCTGGCGCAGGCAGCGAAAGGAGGTTATAGCGGCATTCTTTCTTCCGGCTACTACCTTGATCTTGCATGGTCCACTGCGCGCCATTACACAGTTGATCCCATGACGGGCCCTACCGCGAATCTTTCTGACGACGAGAAGAAATTTATCCTGGGCGGCGAAGCCTGCATGTGGGCTGAGTATGTGTCTCCGGAAAATATTGACTCGCGCATCTGGCCTCGCGCAGCAGCGATTGCAGAGCGTTTCTGGTCACCGCAGGACGTGACTGACATCAACTCCATGTATTCGCGTATGGAAATTACCAGCCGCAAGCTGGACGGGCTGGGGCTTACGCATAATTCGAGTTACAACGAAATGCTGCGGAGAATTGCGGGAAGCAACGACATTTCAGCGTTGCGTGCTCTGGCCGACGTGGTCGAGCCAGTAAAAGATTATGCTCGCGAAGAACTTGCGCCTGTACCGCCTACTGCCTTATTACCTCTCAATCGTCTGGTGGATGCGGTTCGGCCGGAGAGTATAACTGCTCGCGATTTCGACAATCTGGTGAGCGCATTTGTCAGCGGCAATGTTGCTCCCGGTACAGAAGCGGAAATCCGAACGTTGCTGGCGCGCTGGCGCAACAATCAGACTGACATTCAGCCGGCAGCGGAACAATCCTTCCTGATGAAGGAAGTTGTGCCGCTTTCGCAATCTCTTTCGGCGCTTGGAACAGCGGGCCTTGAAGCACTGGATTACCTCGATCGCAGAAATGGCGCTCCTCAGGATTGGAAAACACAGCAGCTGGCCGTGGTTGAAGAAGCCAAGAAACCCAAGGCCCAACTTTTAATTATGGTCGCACCGGCAGTGCAAAAATTAGTGGAGGCAGCAGCGGGGCAAACTGTGAATGCCCGCGCCAGTTAGGGCTTTTCGAACTTAATGACAAAAACCTGACATCTTTTTTACATTTTGCTGACATTCGCCAGATGGCCCACGCCCACTCTAGTTGGCGCGTAACTTATCACTTCCGTGATGAGTTACGGAAATGGGGCTTTGCACTCTCATCACTGTGAATCGGAAACCCAGGTTCCGGGAGCAACCCTCCGTCAATTTTAAGGAGAACCACGATATGAAGAAGCTCTTCCTGCTTGCACTGTGTGTTGCCTTTTTTAGTTTGATGGCCAACGCGGATAGCCATAAACGAGTCACGCTGGACGCCGTACTGATTGGCGTCAATGAAACCCCTCCGACTGCCAGCACGGGGATCGGCGTCTTTAAAGCCGTCGAAAATTCCGATGGAAATTTCGATTTCACGCTGGTGTTCAGCGGCCTGGCCGCTAACGCAACTTTTTCCCACCTCCACTTTGGACTGACCAAAGAATCAGGCGGTGTCATGATCTTCCTGTGCGGCGGTGGCAACCAGCCGGCTTGCCCGGATGCAACTTCTGGAACGCTCACCGGCACCTTTGGTGCTGCTAATGTGACCGGTCCTACCGCCCAGGGAATTGCCGTAGGCGACTTCGCGACCGCATTGAGGCAAGTGTTGCGCGGAGCCAGCTACGCCAACGTGCACGATGCGACCTTTCCGGCAGGAGAAATTCGCGGGAAAGTACACGTTCATACCAGCAGATGGTAACGATTATTTCCGTGGTAGTTTAAAAGCCCCGCTCTTGCGGGGCTTTTTGTTTTTTTAACTTTTTGAAGGTGCCCGTGCAAAAAGAACTGGTTGGAACTTGCATCCAGAGTACTTTCTTAGTCATCTACTAATTCGAATTAAAGCCGCTTCTTTAACCGCAATTCTCTACAGCACTCGTTCGAGGTAATCAATTATGGCCACAATGAAGGCAATGCAAATTTCCAAACCCGGCGGAAATTTCGAACTGGTCGAGCGGCCGGTCCCGGAGCCCGCGCGCAATCAGGTGCGCATTAAAGTCGAAGCTTGCGGCATCTGTCACAGCGATGCGTTGGTGAAAGAAGGTCATTGGCCAGGGTTGCAATATCCTCGCGTTCCCGGACATGAGGTTGCAGGACGTATTGATGCGGTTGGCGCTGACGTAATTCAGTGGAAGCAAGGCCAGCGCGTTGGCGTTGGGTGGCATGGCGGACACGATTTCATCTGTGACCCCTGCCGTCGCGGAGATTTCGTCCTTTGCCGGAATGAAAAAATTACCGGCCTCCACTTCGACGGCGGCTACGCGGAATACATGGTCGCTCCTGCCGAAGCGGTCGCCGCCATGCCAGATGATTTACCCGCCGATCAAGCTGCCCCTCTGCTATGTGCCGGGATTACCATGTTCAACTCGATGCGTAACGCGGGTGCGCGAGCTGGCGATCTGGTGGCCGTACAGGGTATTGGCGGTCTGGGTCATTTGGGCATTCAATATGCTCGACAAATGGGGTTCCGCACCGTGGCGATCGGGCGAGGCGGTGATAAAGAATCTTTGGCCAAAAAGTTGGGAGCACACGAGTACATTGATACCAACACCAATGATCAGACGGCAGCTCTGCAAAAACTCGGAGGCGCGCGCGTTGTCCTGGTAACCGCGCCCAGTTCGCAAGCTATTCCTGCACTCGTCGGTGGCTTAGCGCCTGCGGGCAAACTGGTCATCATTGGCGCCGGACCAGAACCGTTCAGCCTCAGCACAATTCCGCTCATTATGGGGCGTCTTGGCATCCAGGGATGGGCCTCCGGTTCAGCTATTGATTCCGAGGACACACTAAAATTCAGCGCGCTGAACGGAGTGCGTCCCATGATCGAAAGATATCCTTTGGAGAAAGCTGCTGATGCCTACGCGCAGATGATCAGCGGGAAAGCGCGTTTCCGGGTAGTGCTGACCATGGGCAAATAGCGTAGAATCTGGTGCCTTAGCACGTTTAGCAGTCCGTGCGACTGTGACTTGCGATGGGACCCTCCATAGATCCAGTTAGTACAAGCGAGCGGCTACTCTCTCTCGATATCCTGCGCGGAGCGACGATCGCCGCCATGATCCTAGTGAACGATGCCGGCGACGAACCGTCTTCCTACTGGCCGCTGAAACATGCCGATTGGAACGGCTGGACACCCACTGATCTGATCTTCCCTTTTTTCCTTTTCATGGTTGGAGTGGCCACTGTGTTCTCAATTGCCTCGCGGCTCAAGCGTGGTGAGACGCGTCAACAATTACTGCGCCATGTGGTCTGGCGCGGGTTTCTCTTGTTCGCCATCGGCGTCGCCCTGCATGGATTACCTTGGCCGAATTTCGCCACCATACGCATTTATGGCGTGCTGCAACGAATTGCTATCTGCTACACAATTTCCGCCATTATCGCTTTGTTTGTGGGCAAGCGTGGACAGTGGGCGATTGTTTTTGGTTGTCTCGCTGGGTACTGGATCATCATGCGTTATGTGCCGGTGCCGGGATTCGGTGTCCCTACGCACGACGTTCCCATACTTGATCCCGACCGCAACATAGTCGCATGGCTCGATCGCAAGTTGCTGGCTGGACACCTCTATGAAGGCACGCGTGATCCTGAAGGCCTGATCAGTACAATTCCCTCGATTGCCACTAACGTGCTTGGGGTTTTGACTGGGCAATGGCTCCGCTCCGACCGTAGTCAGCGGGCCAAAGCCTTTGGCATGGCCGCATTTGGAGGGGTGGGCATAGTTATCGGAATCGTCATGAGCATATGGTTTCCTATCAACAAAAAACTATGGACCAGTTCATTTGTAGTATTCACGGCCGGCATGGCGCTTGTTTGCCTGGCGCTATGTTATTGGCTGGTTGATATTCAACGCTGGCGGAATTGGACAAAACCAATTCTGGTGTTCGGCGCAAACTCGATTACGGCTTACGTGTTCGCGGATTTGCTGGCGATCACGCTCAATCGTTTCCAAACGCGCGGGCTGGATGGAAGTCAGGTTTCCTGGGCACAGTTCCTCTATGAGGGCTTTTGCGCGTCCTGGCTTAATCCCGCAAACGCATCATTGCTGTATGCGTTGGTTTTTGTGGGTGTGTGCTGGCTCGCCATGGCGGTCCTCTACCGTCAGCGTATTTTCTTGAAAATCTGATTCGGGCTACCTGCCGCGCGTACTGAGGCTCAACCCACCGCCAATCGACCGAGCAATTGGCCGTTGATTTGATAACTACCAGTAACGCTCTTACTCAAGGAATGTCCCTGCGCAAACGCAATCGCGCGGATTTTAGTGGTTGAGCGAACCGGTATATGTTCGGTATATAAAGGCGAATTATCGTTCGGTTCCGACCTATCCACCGTGTAGTGGATATTTGCATCGGGCATCGAATCCTGGATAGTCACAAACAACCCTAGAGCGTATTTGCCCGGCTTGGGAGAAAGTGTAGGGTTGGGTGTTGCAGGAGTTTTCGCCCGGGCAATGCCAACAGCCAATAAAATGCAGAGCAACCCACGCATGCGGCCTCCAGATATTCGGATTGGAACCGCCCATCTCCGGTTCAAGTTGCCTGCATCACAGTTGTTGTCACAAAATGCTAATCTGAAGCGCCGAGATTGTGGGCTGGAGACCCAATGAGAACTCCTCGCTTACTTTTGTTGCATAGCTTGTGCGTCATTTTTCTGATGAGCACCGCTTCTGCCGGCGATGCCAATACTGCTCCCCACACCGCCCATGGGCTGGAACAGTTGGGATTCGTACGGTCAAACCATCACCGAACAGCAATTCAAATCGGCAACGGACTGGATGGCGAAAAACCTGCGCCGCTATGGCTGGCGTTATGTAGTGGTGGATGAAGGCTGGTACATCGATAACCCTGCGGCCGCTGATGCTAAGGAATTCAAACTTCTGCTCAGCAAAGATGGGCGATTTATGCCCGCGCCATCGCGTTTTCCTTCCGCGGTTAATGATGCGGGGTTCAAACCGCTGGCGGAGTACGTCCACGGTCTTGGTCTTAAATTTGGATTGCATATTATCCGCGGCATCCCGCGCGATGCTGTGGCCAGGAACTTACCCATCGCCGATTCCAGTTACCATGCCGCCGATGCAGCCGACCAGGCCGACGCCTGCCCGTGGAACATTTACAACTGGGGAATCAAAAATAACGCTGCTGGACAGGCCTATTACGACTCGATCGTGAAGCTCTATGCCGGTTGGGGTGTGGATTTCATCAAGGTTGACTGCATCGCCGACCATCCTTATAAGCCTGAAGAAATCCGCATGATTCATGAGGCCATAAAAAAATCCGGACGGGAAATTGTTTTAAGTCTCTCTCCTGGGCCGACGGCAGTAGACCATGCTGACGAAGTCGCAAAATACTCCGAGATGTGGCGTATCTGCGATGACTTCTGGGACCACTGGGGAAAGTGGGAAAAACACGAGTGGTCGCAAAGCCTCTTTCAGCAATTTGCCACGACGGCGAAGTGGGCTCCGCACATCGCTCCGGGCGGATGGCCCGATGCGGACATGCTGCCTCTGGGACACATCGGGCCAAGTCCAGGCGCAGGAGATACCAGAGAAACTCGTTTCACCAAAGATGAACAGCGCAGCTTGATGACATTGTGGTCCATCTTCCGCTCGCCACTCATGATGGGCGGGAACCTGCCTTCGCTTGATAAAGATGACTGGACTACATCATTGCTAACAAATCCCGAAGTAATCGATGTAAACCAGCATTCAAAGGACAATCGCGCTGTCATCACAACCGATGTCAGAGCAGTCTGGCTGGCTCGTCCCGAAAGCGGCGAAGGGTACTACCTTGCAGTCTTCAACATTAGCGACAACGCTCAGTTCGTCAAATATGAATGGAAGGAACTTGGTGTCCCCGCCGGCAATTATCGCATACGCGATATCTGGGAGGACAAGGATTTTGATCCTTTAAAATCCCTGATCATAACCTTGCGTCCGCACGCATCGGTGCTTTACAAGATCGAAGCCATGAAATGACGCTTACTTAATTCGAGCCGTGAGGACTTGTTAACTTACGCAAGTCCTCCGCTGAAGTATTTAGTAAATTGCGTAGGACCGCCACTTCGGCAGCAATGCCGGTGTGTATAGCCGGATCAACATCAGGCGCAAACAGCGGAGAGTGGTTCGACGGCAGCATGGCCCCACCTGACTTGGCTTCAGTATATTTCTGGGGATCGGCCCCGCCCAACCAGAAGTAATACGACGGAATTCCCTGCGCCGTGAAATATGAAAAATCTTCCGAAGCTAAGATCGGCTCTCCGACTTCCACGCGATCTTTTCCCAATGCAGATTCCAAAACGCGCCCTAAACGCTGATCCAGGTTGGGATCGTTATATATCGAATCGGTAAACTCATAGCGTTCAATCAACGGATCACGAGGAGCGCCCGCTGCCTCGGCTTCTGCCTTGGTAATGCGTGCGATGGACGCAAGAACCTGTTTCCGCACGTCAGGCTTGTAACTCCGCACTGTCAGTCCAAGTTCAGCCTGATCGGGAATAATGTTGTTTTTCGTGCCCGCTTGAATGTACCCCACCGTCACCACAGCCACTTCTCCCGGTTTTACTTCACGTGAAACAATCGTCTGCAAAGAAACAACTGTGCGTGCTGCAATCACAATGGGATCAACGGTACTATTGGGCATCGAACCATGCCCGCCTTTGCCATAGATGGTGATTCGTAACGAATCCGCATTAGACGATTGATAACCCGAACCCGTACCAACTTTTCCCGCAGGCAGCCAATTGCCAACATGCAGCGCAACGGCAACATCCGGCTTGGGAAAACGGGTCATGAGTCCTTCATCAATCATTTTTTTGGCGCCGGAGATGGTTTCCTCCGCAGGCTGACCTACTAACATCAACGTTCCATGCCAAGTATCCTTGCTATGCGCCATGATGGTTGCGGCGCCGATGAGCGACGACATGTGAATATCATGTCCGCAGGCGTGCATGACGCCGACATCCCGTCCTGAGTTGTCCTTGGCGTGGACCTTGCTGGCGTAGGGCAGCCCGGTTTTTTCTTCTACGGGAAGCGCATCCAGTTCCGTGCGCAACATCACAGTCGGGCCCGTGCCATTTTTCAAGATGGCAACAATGCCGGTTTCTCCAACGTGCTCCGTGACTTCATAGCCGAGGCCACGCAAACGCGAGGCCAGCTTGGCCGCAGTTTGCGTTTCGTGAAATGAAAGTTCGGGGCTTTGGTGCAAGTCCAGGTAAAGAGCGTGCGCATCGGGATAAACGGATTCAACCTGCCTGTAAATTGCCGCGTCTTGCGCAAAAGCTGCGACAGTGAGTATCGCCGGAAAAAGCAAAGACCGTAGTTTCATGGTGCAGGGATCATACCAAGGAAGGTATGACCCCTACAGCCACTTACCACATTTAATGCACAGTGATTGTAGTCGTCTGCGAGAACGGCCCCGCAGAATCCCAGGCCTTCACAGTAATCCGGCGACTGCCGGCAGCGAGAGTAAGGGATGTATCCACGCTGTGTGTGGCAGGCATGGACGATTTCAAAACACCATCCACGTAGATTTGCACAGAGTTGATGTTTCCTGTGTCCGCAATTGCAGCTTGAAGATGGACAGGGCTAGTCACAGTTGCGCCATTCGCAGGTGAGCAAATGCTGACCATGCGGTCCGTTCCAGGTTGCGCGCATCCGCTGCTTGCGACGGTGTAACTCACTGTTTGCGCGAACGAGCCGAGCCGATCCCAGGCTTTTACTTGCAACTGATGCTTGCCTGTGGGCAGATTCAGAATTCCGCTCAGCAGATCGTCCGCAGTGGTGAATTTCGAAACGCCATCCACGTAGACCTTAATGGCCTCAATCGGCAGCGAGTCGCGTGTACTCGCCAGCAACTGCACCGGACTGCCGCCCGACGTGGTGGCTGGCATGCAAATCCTTAGTGAGCGCGTGGTGCTTGGCGCCGGGCAACCGCGAATGGTTGTTGCATTCACGAATGTTGATACGCCGTCCTCGGATGAGAGCGCCATATCCACACGGCCGTCTTTGGTTAGATCGGCCGTCACCGTGGAGTCGAAGTTGTTTCCTGCTCGATTCGTGTCTATGAGTGTTGGAGCATCTGAAAATGTCCCGTCGGGTTTTTGCAAAGCAACAACGAGTTGTACATGATTCGTTTGCAGAGAGAGCGCCGCCACAACCACATCTTTAAGCCCATCTCCGTTGATATCACCTGCCGAGGGCCCATAAGGAACTCCAAACTGCGAGTCGGAAAGATCAATGACGGGAACGTAGGTAAAACTCGCCCCTGCATTGTTGCGCAGGTATGCCGCTCCCAGACACGGTGTGTGACAACCGCTGAAGGACACCAGAACGTCATCAAATCCATCCTGGTTTACATCTGCGATGGCAAGACCTGTTGGCACGGGAACATCCCCAGCGGGAGAATCTTTGAATTGACCGCCGCCTTGATTCGTTATTAACACCACGTCGCCCAGCTCGACGTCAAAACCGCCATTTCTCTCGGAGAATGCGAGATCCATTTTGCCATCATGGTTGAAGTCCGCTGCCACGATGTTAGTGGCCTGCTTGTGGCGTTCGCCCGGCTGCACGTCTTCAATGACAGTTTCCTGAATCTGGCTCTTAAACCCGCCTTTCCCGTCCCCGAGGGTGATCCAGACGGTGATGAAGGTTTGGTCTGGAAATGTGATGGCATCGTTTGTCACCGTTGCCGCGTCGAGATTGCCGTCACCGTCAAAATCTCCTACGGTTATGCCGACCGGCTCTGATCCGCCAAAGACAGATTTAGCTGGCTGAAAAGTACCGTCTCCATTGCCTAAAAGTAGCGAAAGGGAATCTGGAGTGTCGGTTGTGTCGTCGTTGCTAGTGACCAAGTCTATGTTGTGGTCGTGATTGAAATCTCCTACTGCAATCCCCGTTGGATTTGGGCCGACAGCGAAATCCTGGTGGCTGCGGAAAGTACCGTCGCCATTCAACAGGTAAACAGTTACCGTGGCACTGTCGTGGTTCAGAACTGCTAGATCAGGAATGGTGTCATTGTTGAAGTCGGCGTGGACCAGCTGTACAGGGTTGGCTCCGGCGGTCGTATCGTGTTCAGTAAATTTTAAAGTTTGTGAAAAAGCGAAAGTGGAAGAGAAAGTGATTGAGACAATCAGTGAGCAAAGAGCAGTAAAGCAGCGCTGCATAGAACTCCTTTTGGAGAAGCGGAACTTTGACGGGAGTTCATGCAGTGGAGTTGTACATGTAGGTATTCGCAGGTAGGCAAAACAAAGTGTGAAGTTACCGGTCAGTGAACACTAGGTGGAAAGATGTACGCCTACCAGGCGATTGCCGTTTGATGGGATGGCTGGTATAGCCCGATTTCTCCGCCGCTGGGCAGGTGGATGATGGTGAAAGCTCCCCACCGTGCTTCCTCAACCGGGGAACAAATCACGTTTTTCGCTTTTAACCATTCGATGGTTTTGTCCAGATCATCGCACATCAGATACAGTATCGAGCCCAGCAACTCGTGTTCCGCATGTTTCTGTACGAAGTTGCTGTCGGCAGGATGCACTGCAAGTTCACTGGGCGGCAGGACGAAGATAAGCCAGTTGTGCCCAAGATCAACCGAGCGAAGCTGAAGCACATCACGAAAAAATGCTCGATCGGCTTCGGGGTCTTTGCTGTAAATCAGAAAATGGGCGCCGCGAATCATGATGATCTATACCTCCCAACGATGGCAGTATAATCTCGGTGCTTAAAACCCATGGCTAAATCATCCCGAGGAGAAGCAACTACTCGTGATGATTTAGCCATGGGTTTTAAGCACCGAGATTATACTGCCATCGTTGGGAGGTATAGATCATCATGATTCGCGGCGCCCATTTTCTGATTTACAGCAAAGACCCCGAAGCCGATCGAGCATTTTTTCGTGATGTGCTTCAGCTTCGCTCGGTTGATCTTGGGCACAACTGGCTTATCTTCGTCCTGCCGCCCAGTGAACTTGCAGTGCATCCTGCCGACAGCAACTTCGTACAGAAACATGCGGAACACGAGTTGCTGGGCTCGATACTGTATCTGATGTGCGATGATCTGGACAAAACCATCGAATGGTTAAAAGCGAGAAAAACGTGATTTGTTCCCCGGTTGAGGAAGCACGGTGGGGAGCTTTCACCATCATCCACCTGCCACGTGGCGGGATGGGCTTAGAACGGGCAATCGCCTGGTAGGCGTACATCTTTCCACCTAGGGAACACTGACCGGTAACTTCACACTTTGTTTTGCCTACCTGCGAATACCTACATGTAGACTTCCCCACTCATGAACTCCCGTCGGAAAACCAGCTTCTCCAAAAGGAGTTCTATGCAGCGCTGCTTCTCTTTGCTCACTGATTGTCTCAATCACTTTCTCTTCCACTTTCGCTTTTTCACAAACTTTAAAATTTACTGAACACAAATCAACACCAGAAGCAACCCTGTACAGCTGGTCCACGCCAACTTCAACAATGACACCGATTTTTGATCTAGCAGTTCTGAACCACGACAGTGCCACGGTAACTGTTTACCTGTTGAATGCACGACAGGTACTTTCCGCAGCCACCAGGATTTCGCTGTCGCCCCAAATCCAGCGCGGATGCAGTAGGAGATTTCAATCACGACCACAACATAGACTTGGTCACTAGCAACAACGACACAACCGACACTCCAGATTCCCTTTCGCTACTTTTAGGCGATGGAGACGGTACTTTTCAGCCAGCTAAATCTGTCTTTGGCGGATCAGAGCCCGTCGGCATAACCGTAGGAGATTTGGACGGTGACGGCAATCTCGACCAGGTAACGGTGACAAACGATGCCATCACATTTCCAGACCAAACCTTCATCACGCTGGATCATCTCCTCGGGGACAGGAAGGCGGGTTTAAGAGCCAGATTCAGGGAACTGTCATTGGAGACGTGCAGCCGGGCGAACGCACAACAAGGGCCATTAACATCGTGGCAGCGGACTTCAACCATGATGGCAAAATGGATCTCGCATTCTCCGAGAGAAATCGCGGTTTTGACGTCGAGCTGGCGATGTGGTGTTAATAACGAATCAAGGCGCGGTGAATTCGAAGATTCTCCCGCTGGGGATGTTCCGGTGCAACAGGTCTTGCCATCGCAGATGTAAACCAGGATGGATTTGATAACGTTCTGGTGTCCTTCAGCGGTTGTCACACACCGTGTCTGGGAGCGGCATACCTGCGCAACAATGCAGGGGCGAGTTTTACCTACGTTTCCGTCATTGATCTTTCCGACTCGCAGTTTGGAGTTCCTTATGGGCCCTCGGCAGGTGATATCGACGGAGATGGGCTTAAAGATGTGGTTGTGGCGGCGCTCTCTCTGCAAACGAATCATGTACAACTCGTTGTTGCTTTCGGAAAACAAAAACCCGACGGGAAATTTTCAGGATGCTCAAACTCATAGACACGAATGAGAGGAAACAACTTCGACTCCACGGTGACGGCCGATCTTAAGAACCAAAGACGGCCGTGTGGATATGGCGCTCTCATCCGAGGACGGCGTATTGAACATTCGGAATGCAACAAACCATTCGCGGTTGCCGGCGCAGAGCACACGCGCTCACTAAGGATTGCATGCCAGCCACCACGTGGGCGGCATGCCGGTGGAGTTGTCGGCGAGTACGCGACTCGCTGCCGATTGAGGCCATTAAGGTCTACGTGGATGGCGTTTCGAAATTCACCACTGCGGCGATCTGCTAAGGGAATTCTGAATCTGCCCACAGGCAAGCATCAGTTGCAAGTAAAAGCCTGGGATCGGCACGGCTCGTTCGCGCAAACAGTGAGTTACAGTCGCAAGCAGCGGATGCGCGCAACCTGGAACGAACCGCATGGTCAGCATTTGCTCACCTGCCAATGGCGAACTGTACTAGCCCTGTCCATCTTCAAGCTGCAATTGCGGACACAGGAAACATCAACTCTGTGCAAATCTACGTGGATGGTGTTTTGAAATCGTCTGCCTGCCCACACAGCGTGGATACATCCCTTACTCTCGCTGCCGGCAGTCGCCGGATTACTGTAGGCCTGGGTTCTCCGGGCCGTTCTCGCAGACGACTACAATCACTGTGCATTAAATGTGGTAAGTGGCTGTAGGGGTCATACCTTCCTTGGTATGATCCCTGCACCATGAAACTACGGTCTTTGCTTTTTCCGGCGATACTCACTGTCGCAGCTTTTGCGCAAGACGCGGCAATTTACAGGCAGGTTGAATCCGTTTATCCCGATGCGCACGCTCTTTACCTGGACTTGCACCAAAGCCCCGAACTTTCATTTCACGAAACGCAAACTGCGGCCAAGCTGGCCTCGCGTTTGCGTGGCCTCGGCTATGAAGTCACGGAGCACGTTGGAGAAACCGGCATTGTTGCCATCTTGAAAAATGGCACGGGCCCGACTGTGATGTTGCGCACGGAACTGGATGCGCTTCCCGTAGAAGAAAAAACCGGGCTGCCCTACGCCAGCAAGGTCCACGCCGAGGATACTCAGGACGGGATGTCGGCGTCATGCACGCCTGCGGACATGATATTCACATGTCGTCGCTCATCGGCGCCGCAACCATCATGGCGCATAGCAAGGATACTTGGCATGGAACGTTGATGTTAGTAGGTCAGCCTGCGGAGGAAACCATCTCCGGCGCCAAAAAAATGATTGATGAAGGACTCATTACCTGTTTTCCCAAGCCGGATGTTGCCGTTGCGCTGCATGTTGGCAATTGGCTGCCTGCGGGAAAAGTTGGTACGGGTTCGGGTTATCAATCGTCTAATGCGGATTCGTTACGAATCACCATCTATGGCAAAGGTGGGCATGGTTCGATGCCCAATAGAACCGTTGATCCCATTGTGATTGCAGCACGCACAGTTGTTTCTTTGCAGACGATTGTTTCACGTGAAGTGAACCCGGGAGAAGTGGCTGTGGTGACGGTGGGGTACATTCAAGCGGGCACGAAAAACAACATTATTCCCGATCAAGGCTCGAACTTGGACTGACAGTGCGGAGTTACAAGCCTGACGTGCGGAAACAGGTTCTTGCGTCCATCGCACGCATTACCAAGGCAGAAGCCGAGGCAGCGGGCGCTCCTCGTGATCCGTTGATTGAACGCTATGAGTTTACCGATTCGATATATAACGATCCCAACCTGGATCAGCGTTTAGGGCGCGTTTTGGAATCTGCATTGGGGAAAAGATCGCGTGGAAGTCGGAGAGCCGATCTTAGCTTCGGAAGATTTTTCATATTTCACGGCGCAGGGAATTCCGTCGTATTACTTCTGGTTGGGCGGGGCCGATCCCCAGAAATATACTGAAGCCAAGTCAGGTGGGGCCATGCTGCCGTCGAACCACTCTCCGCTGTTTGCGCCTGATGTTGATCCGGCTATACACACCGGCATTGCTGCCGAAGTGGCGGTCCTACGCAATTTACTAAATACTTCAGCGGAGGACTTGCGTAAGTTAACAAGTCCTACGGCTCGAATTAAGTAAGCGTCATTTCATGGCTTCGATCTTGTAAAGCACCGATGCGTGCGGACGCAAGGTTATGATCAGGGATTTTAAAGGATCAAAATCCTTGTCCTCCCAGATATCGCGTATGCGATAATTGCCGGCGGGGACACCAAGTTCCTTCCATTCATATTTGACGAACTGAGCGTTGTCGCTAATGTTGAAGACTGCAAGGTAGTACCCTTCGCCGCTTTCGGGACGAGCCAGCCAGACTGCTCTGACATCGGTTGTGATGACAGCGCGATTGTCCTTTGAATGCTGGTTTACATCGATTACTTCGGGATTTGTTAGCAATGATGTAGTCCAGTCATCTTTATCAAGCGAAGGCAGGTTCCCGCCCATCATGAGTGGCGAGCGGAAGATGGACCACAATGTCATCAGGCTGCGCTGTTCATCTTTGGTGAAACGAGTTTCTCTGGTATCTCCCGCGCCTGGACTTGGCCCGATGTGTCCCAGAGGCAGCATGTCCGCATCGGGCCATCCGCCGGGAGCGATGTGCGGAGCCCACTTCGCCGTCGTGGCAAATTGCTGAAAGAGGCTCTGCGACCACTCGTGTTTTTCCCACTTTCCCCAGTGGTCCCAGAAGTCATCGCAGATACGCCACATCTCGGAGTATTTTGCGACTTCGTCAGCATGGTCCACCGCCGTCGGCCCAGGAGAGAGACTTAAAACAATTTCCCGTCCGGATTTTTTTATGGCCTCATGAATCATGCGGATTTCTTCAGGCTTATAAGGATGGTCGGCGATGCAGTCCACCTTGATGAAATCCATGGCCCACCCGGCATAAAGCTCCGCCAGCGAGTCGTAGTAAGCCTGACCGCGGCTCAATTGTTCTTCACGCCGTGTGTAGGAAATTCCAGTGGCGCGTGTCGGATAGGTCAGCGGCCTCGGCTGCATGATACGACGGGAGCCGGCAATCGGCAGGTTCTTCGCAACAGCTTCCCGCGGTATGCCGCGAAGAATATGTACTCCCATCTTAAGACCGAGAGCGAATGTACGTAGTCCGCCAGAGGCTTAAAGCCGGAGTTGCTCACTGCGGAGGGAAAACCCGATTGGGTGCCGGCAGGAAGCGGCCGTACGTTATCGAGAGATGAATTGCCAGGCAGGCTTGTCACGACTTTCCGGGTTCTGCACATACCAGCCCTCATCGATCACCGCGTATTGCCAGCCGAATCCCTTCAAGCGCTCCGCCATCCAGTCGGCGTTGGCTTTATACTCCCCCTCCGTAATCGTCATGCCGTAGGAGTCCCAACTGTTCCAGCCCATGGGCGGTGTGGGAGCAATATTGGCATCGCCGGCAGAAGGCGGTGCTCATCAGAAAAATTACGCACAAGCTATGCAACAAAAGTAAGCGAGGAGTTCTCATTGGGTCTCCAGCCCACAATCTCGGCGCTTCAGATTAGCATTTTGTGACAACAACTGTGATGCAGGCAACTTGAACCGGAGATGGGCGGTTCCAATGCGAATATCTGGAGGCCGCATGCGTGGGTTGCTACTGCGTTTTATTGGCGGTTGGCATTGCCCGGGCGAAAACTCCTGCAACAGCCAACCCTACACTTTCCCCCCAAGCCGGGCAAATACGCTCTCGGGTTGTTTGTGACGATCCAGGATTCGATGCCGGATGCAATTATCCACTACACGGTGGAATAGGTCGGGACCGAACGATAATTCGCCTTTATATACCGAACATATACCGGTTCGCTCAACCACTAAAATCCGCGCGATTGCGTTTGCGCAGGGACATTCCTTGAGTAAGAGCGTTACTGGTAGTTATCAAATCAACGGCCAATTGCTCGGTCGATTGGCGGTGGGTTGAGCCTCAGTACGCGCGGCAGGTAGCCCGAATCAGATTTTCAAGAAAATACGCTGACGGTAGAGGACCGCCATGGCGAGCCAGCACACACCCACAAAAACCAAC